>NVUL01000004.1 GCA_002401885.1 SAR86 cluster bacterium | reverse complement strand
GTATTTCGTCGATAAGTAATCTCGTCATCCGCAGCACCATCGATATAGTGGAATATGGGCCCAGGCAGTCTCTGTTTCGCTAACAGGCGCAGGTCTTCAACGTTATGGCAGTCTTTCAAGCGTCGGAACATAGTGTTTGCTCGGTATTCAGTGATCTGTTCGTCTATTATCGTTGCATTGGCCTCAGAATCGAAGGATTTATTCAGTTGAGGCTATTCGCTGCCGCTCTGCACCTAAAAGTCAGTCGCCACAAGCATGGACATTCGTGGCGAGCCAACTTAATATCAGGAGCTCGTTGATTACAAGCTCTTATAAGGAAGCACCCATGCGCAGAACACTATTCAATCTAATTACGTTGATCGGACTAACGCTCAGCCTGAGTTACAGCAGCCTTCTGCTGGCAGCCGACGCGCCACCACCCTGTGGCCCTGCATCACACTTGTCTGACGATCTTTCTGGGAATGTCGATTCAGCTTCTCGTTGTTTCGAGATTCGTATGTACACAGCGGAGCCTATAAAGGATGGCGTTGGCGGCATCGACAATCTGCATCAGCGTTTTCGCGAGAAGGAAGTCTCCATCTTCGAGAAGCATGGCGCAGAGGTTATAGCGGTTTGGCAGAAGTTGGATGATCCTAATACTTTGGTATGGATGTTAGCCTATAGAGATCGTGCTCATCGCACGGAAGTCTGGACTGCCTTCGCTGCCGACCCGGAATGGGTTGAACTTAGACAGAAATACGAAGTGCCAATTTCTGCGAATACCTTCATGATGAGTGCGACAGATTATTCCAATCTGAAATAGTTATCGCGCTGGGCTCTGCGCGCAGGCTACTTCGCCGAATGCAGCAGGGCAGGTACGGAATCGAATCAGCAACAATTTATACAAATACTCTGAGGAGTCTCTTAGGCACCTCAGAGTATTTGTATTCTACATTCCCTAGAATGAATAGCGCAGGCTAAGCTCATAGGCCCGCGGATCGCCGAATATCCATTGATTGGATACATACGGTGCAATCACGTAGTCTTCCTCGTCGGTCAGGTTTTTGACTCTAGCCGTGACTGTCAGTTCATTTGTCGCCATCCAATTTACGCTTGCATCGAATACCGTGTATTCAGGCATTTTTTCGGTATTGCCATCATTGACGTAGCGAGAGTCTACGTGACGAAAGCCGCCACCTATCTGCACATTACTTATCGGCGACCAATTAAGCCAAAGATTAACAGTTCGTTCGGGTACGTTGCGTGGTGTATTGCCTGCGAGTGATACCCCGCCGGAATAGAACTCGTCAAACTCAGCATCGATGTTTGCTGCGTTAAAGTCGATGCTCAGATTATCGCTCGGATTCACACGAAGCGTAAATTCCAAACCACTGGAGGACTGTTGGCCAATCTGTTCGGTTATTGCGGAGCCCGGTAGTCGCGTCAGTATGTCTTCTTTTTCTATGTCGAAGTAGGCAAGTGTGTATTCGCCGCGCCCTTGCATGAACTGCTGCTTGAGACCAAGCTCATACTGTCGACCTGTTGCGAGATCGAAGTTAGCGTTACCGCCGCTAATAGATATCGGAGAGGTCACAGGGTCGGCGGCTGTACTTGCCTGAGCATAAATGCTCATGTCAGTTGTTGGCTGATAGACTAGGCCGGCTCTCCAGGTAAACTCGGAGAAGTCGGCTCCAAATCGAGACGCAGGGTTACCGCCAATAGCGAGATCGAAACGAGAATAGTCTATGTCATCGTAGCGTCCGCCGAGCACCAAGCTCAATCGTTCGTTGAGCTGTATAACGTCATCTATAAACAGTGCGAACTGTGTCGTATCTGTTTGATAGTCAAGAATTGTAGGTATTGTCGTCTGCGGCGTGGCACCGGGCGTGAAGCCGAAAACAGGCACACTATCGCCTACGCCAAATCCACCGGTACTGAAATTGTTGAGGTAATTCAGCTCAATGTCGTTCACCTCGGCACCTACGCTTAACTTGTTCTGCATGCCGGCAAAGTCTGTTTCTATGAGGAAATCAAAGCGGCTCCCGAGCTGCTCTTCTTCATGGACAATGCCGAGATAGAATGCTCTGTCGATCAGTCCCGATGTATTGTTATAGGAATACTCTTCTAGATTTTGCCACTCTCTATCAGCTTCTAATAGATAGGTGTCGCTTCTGAAAGTGACGCTGTCTGAAATATTCCATTCAACATGCATGCGCGACCACATGTCCTCGTAGATTACTTTGCCGTCTTCGAAATTGTAGTTATTGCGGCGATGAGAGCTGCTCGCCTCGCCATTGATCAACGGCGTTCCCCAGAAAGGTGCGGTATCGATATCTGCGTAGTCGATACTAAAACGAATGCTCAAGTCTTCGGTTGGTTGATAAAGTAGGGAGCCGGCCAATACTTCGCGTGACTCATCGGCGCGATCGGCATAGCCGTCTTCTTCCTGATGCGAGACATCTAATCTGAATGCAAGCGTGTCGGAAATTTTTGTGCCGCCGCCGAGTGCGAGTCGCTTCATGTCGAAGCTGCCAAACGCCACGACTGATTCAAAGCTGCTATCCCCAAAAGAAGGAGCTTTGGGCACATAGTTAATGGTCGTGCCTAATGCGCCAACGCCATTGATCACCGAGCCGGCGCCACGCAATACTTCGACTCTCTCGAGGCTCCAAGTATCGGCTGGGAAGGTGACCGTACCAGCAACGATATAGAGGCGTGTACCGTCATAGGTGTAGACGGTTGAACCGTGACCATTGAAGCCACGAGAGGATATAGATGTACCACCGTTTCCCGGGCTGGCACTTGCTGAGATTCCCGTTGTTCGCGTGACCGCATCCAGAGCGCCGTAATCACCCTTCGTTGCAATCTCCTCGCGACTGATAATGTCTACACTGGCTGGCTGATCCAATCCGGATAGGCCCAGTCGACTGCCCGCTCCATTTTCGGCGTTCAGGCGTATGCTGCCGACGCCACCCTGGCCCACCACAACGACCTCTTCAATCTCATTTTCGGCAGCCAGAGTGTTCGATGCACAGGCTATTGCCACCGCCGCACTCAAGTAAAAGGCTCGTGCTCTGGGAAATCTGTTTTCTTGGTACAGCCTTGTGTTCATGGGTAATTCTCCAACTTCGTGCTAAAGGAATCCTGCTCTGCCAGATCGGCCACAACTAGTGTTCGGAATGCTGTTGTGTATTAAGGCGCGCAGTTTAGGTTTGTACTGGGCAGATAACTAGTTAATTAACGTTATTAACGTTTTCTTTACGTAGCGAAATCTGCCTTCAAATGCCCTAGATCCTGTATAACTTGGCCTTGCAGCAGCGCTTTTTGCTATTCTTCGCGTTCTAGCTACATCAAGAACAGTTTTTGTAGGGTTTTTTGTTGGTAATAGGGGAGAAGTTGTTTTGGATTGTATGAATAAGGTGTTGAGAAAGAATTGGCTTCGCGGAATAGGCGTTGGAGCGGTGGCCTGTCTATTGCTTTCCTGCGAACAAGAGGCAGTGGAGTGGATAGATATTCCCTTAGCAGACAATGTGTTTTTTGAAGATAGGCCAGCATTCAATTCCGATGTCATCGAGATTCCGTTGTTTGCACTCTCTGACCTGGAATACAAATTGGACATGAAGCAGGGCGCTGGGATCAGCTACCAATGGGAGGCGACTAGTCTACCGGAGTCCGAGCTGCTCCTAACTGAGTTTCACGGGCACACCATTCGAACGTCTGATGCACCGGGAGATGTGATGTTTTACAAGATAGGCAGAAATAGCTCCTCCGAAGGTTATATGGTTGCGCCATT
Organism: SAR86 cluster bacterium; assembly: GCA_002401885.1. Taxonomy (GTDB): domain Bacteria; phylum Pseudomonadota; class Gammaproteobacteria; order Pseudomonadales; family Pseudohongiellaceae; genus UBA9145. The sequence continues at coordinate 70,772 of NVUL01000004.1, read as the reverse complement.
CGATGGCATCCATGGCTGGTATTTCTCCAATGAAAGCAATGAAGACATAAACATCCTTCTAACCGTCTCTGGTTTTTACACGATCCCTGACGAGTAGGTGCAAGAAGAGTCATGCCGTTGAAGTTAAAATCCTTTCTATTCTGGATTCACCGCTGGCTCGGCGTTGCAATGTGTCTGCTGTTTGCCCTCTGGTTCGCAAGCGGCGTGATCATGATGTACGTAGAATACCCGGAGCTAACAGAGGCTGAGAGGCTGTCGCAGTTGCCTAGGTTGGATTTGGATGCGGTGTCTCTAACTCCCTTCGAGGCGTCATCCGTAATAAATTCGGCATCATCTTTCACGTCGGTCAAGTTGACCTCCGTACTCGATCGACCAACGTTCGAATATAGAGGGATCGATGGTCAAAATTTCTTCGTCTTTGCGGATAGCGGAGAAAGAATCTCCGGAGTTGGAGAAGGAGCGGCCTTACAGGCAGCGAGAATGTCAGGTTTAGCCGCTGGAGATTCATCGCCAAGTTATGATGCGCTTATAGAGATGGACCAATGGAGCATCTCAGCCTCGCACAATGTTTCTAGACCGTTGCATCGAATTGATATGAATGATGGCGACAACCTTGTTCTTTACGTTTCGGATCGCAGTGGACAGGTAGTTCTAGATACAACCGGTTCGGAGCGCTTCTGGAACTGGCTTGGATCGACTATTCATTGGATATATCCGTTGCAACTTCGAAAGAATACCTCGCTCTGGACTGACGTCATCGTGTACACATCGTTGGTTGGCATCATATCTGTCGTTACTGGCGGCATTATCGGTTGCATGAGGATCAGGTTAAGAAACCCGTATAAGGACAAAACTGTGAGTCCCTATAAAGGATGGATGAAATGGCATCACATTCTGGGTCTGTTATCCCTAGTCTTCGTTTCAACTTTTATCTTTAGCGGACTGATGTCCATGGGTCCGTGGGGAGTATTCAACTCTTCCACTTCTCCCTTTCCTCAAATGGTTCGATACTATGGAAGCGATACGCTTCGTCTATCTAATCTACCGATGCCACAATCAAGCGACGTCGCTCCTACACTGAAAGAAATTGAATGGCATCAGATTCAAGGTTCATACTACTACTCGTTAATCGACTCAGAAGAAAGAACGAAAGTCAGATTTGCAGATACCAGTGACTTTAACTCTTCGACAAAACTACTCGCATTGGTGAGTGGTGCGATACCGAATTTGCTGCCGGAGGCGAAACTGGAGAGTATGGAAGTAGTGAATGAAGAAGACACCTACTACTATTCGCGACACAACAACTTTCGTCCCTTTCCAGTATATCGCGCCGTCTTCGATGACATGGAATCGACTTGGTACCACATCAATCTAAACAATGGTGAGTTAGTCAATCGCGTTACCGATGCGAGTCGTCTGGAGCGTTGGTTGTTCAATGGTCTGCATAGCTTAGATTTTCAGTTCCTGTTGCGCCATCGACCACTGTGGGATGTGGTCATGATACTCCTCAGTCTGATCGGCTTGGTTTTTTCAGTGACAGCCATGGTGATTGGTTGGCGTCGACTGGTTAACTAGCTATGAAAATGAAATTCGCCAGGCGCGACTTCTCGAAACTGACTCTGGGTGCGATCGCTGTCTGTGGAAACTTCACAGGGCGGCCATTGTTTGCGCAGGAGAGCGGAGTAATCAATAAGGCCATGGAGGTGGAACGGCGTTTAGGGGCTAGATTGGGCCTTGCCATTCTGGATGACGAGAGCGGGCGACGCTGGACCTATCAGGCCGATCAACGATTTCCAATGTGTAGCACCTTCAAAGTTCTAGCATCCAGCGCTTTCCTCGCGCGTGTAGACCGAGGCGAAGATAGCCTGGATCGGCGCGTCATCATTAGTGAGGATGACCTAGTTAGCTACTCCCCCCTCACCGAGACTCGCGTTGCTGGGCAAGGCATGACGATGGCAGAGATCTGTGAGGCGGCACTGACTCTTAGTGACAACACGGCGGGTAATAAAATTCTGGAATCGATTGGTGGCCCATCCGGCCTTACCGAGTTTGCGCGCAGCATCGGCGACGCGGTAAGCAGGCTCGATAGGTGGGAGACCGAACTCAATGAAGCCTTAGTAGGCGATGAGAGAGATACGACGAGTCCACATGCAATGACGCAGACTTTAAGAGAATTGCTATTAGGCGACACTCTTACCGAAAACTCTAGGCAACAACTTGCGCACTGGATGACTGCGAACAAGACCGGAGATTCGAAGCTTCGGGCGGGCCTGCCGCTCGAGTGGACAATTGGCGACAAGACAGGCGGTGGGAATAACGGAACCATGGCTGATGTAGCGATCGTCTGGCCCGTGAATAGACCGCCACTTATCGTCGCCGTCTACATGACTGAAACGACAGCGTCGTTCGATGATTGCAATGCCGGTATAGCAGAAATAGCGAGCGCCCTAGGCGAAGAGGTACAGCGACTAGAGCGCTAACTAAACGAAGTTCGCTTAAGAGCTACATGCTTCTTTATAAGCTTGCTCGAAGATCAAGCCCCAGCCGAAGTTGTAGCCTCCGTGAACACCTTCGGCCATGTCTTCGAAAACTTCTAGATTGGTCTGCGTAAGTTCAACTTGAGTTTGTTGCTCCGCTAACTTTGTAAACTTCACTTCTACGTGACTGAATTTCCCTACTTCGAATGCAGGAGGGCCCGGAATATGAAAATCCATGCTGAAGAAGCCATACGGGTCGTAAGTCGTAATTGTGCCCCAGAGTGTTTCGGAATCGTCTGAGCCTATTTCAATTATTTTCCCACCCTCGCGGGTATCCACCTTGATAGATTTAGCAGGCGCACCCTTCATCATCGAGGTTGTGAATTTGTCTAGAGGCCACCAGCTAGCCATCTCATCGAGGAATACTGTAAACGCCTTTTGCTGGTCACAGGGCACTTCAATTGTTTTTACTATTGGGTCCAGCATTGTTCTCTCCTAGTGGTTGTTCATGCGTCGCGTAATCTCTGCGCCATAGGCGGAGAGGATATCCGACCAGAAAAGATCGAGATATTCACGCAGTTCTTCCAGGCCATCTCTTTTGATTGAGTAGATGCGGCGGTTGCCCCGTGGCTCAACCCCAACGAGCTGTGCAGTTTCTAATACCCGTAGATGTTGCGAGACGGCAGGCCGGCTCACAGTCTCATTGGCAGCAAGCTCAGTCACTGTTTTCGGGCTGTCCAGCAGGGCCTCGAATATATGACGTCGAGTCGGGTCTGCTAAGGCGGTGAATACTTCTGCGTAAGCCATTGCTTACTGTAAGTCATGGCTTACATAGTAGTCAAGCCCTTATTTCCGTTCTCAGAAACTTTCGGGACGATAGGTGCCAACTACTGTACGAGCGGAGCACATTGGAAATTCTATGCTCCTAGAATGAGCCTCATAGAAAAGGTCGAATTCACGGCCACTAAGACAAACGCAGGAGATAAAGATAATGAAAACGAGAGAAGTGGATATTGCCATCATCGGTGCGGGCACTGCGGGAATGAGTGCCTACAGAACAGCGAAGGATCACACCGACAATATTGTGGTAATCGAGTCGGGTGTCTATGGCACTACCTGTGCACGAGTAGGGTGTATGCCTAGTAAGCTTCTCATCGCGGCCGCCGAAGTCAGCCATCAGATAGACAATGCTGCACAGTTCGGTATCGAAGTGACTGGCAAAAGTATTGACGGTGCGAAAGTGCTAGCACGCGTGAAATCCGAGCGCGATCGTTTCGTAGGGTTCGTCGAAGAGGCTGTGGAGAACTGGCCGGAAGAGCACAAGCTTATCGGTGTCGCTAGATTCTTGAGTTCGAATGAACTGCAAGTCGGCGACCATACAAAGGTAGTCGCGAAACGTATTGTAATCGCAGCGGGAACGCGGCCAGCTATCCCTGGGCCGTGGTACGCGCTGGAGGATCGTCTCCTTATCAACGATGATGTCTTTCAGTGGGATACCCTGCCCGAGTCGATCGCGGTAGTTGGTACTGGTGTTATCGGCATGGAAATTTCTCAGGCGCTATCTAGACTAGGAGTCAGGACGCATCTTTTTGGTGTTGGCGATCGGTTTGGTCCGATAAGCGATCCTGCGGTTAATGAGCAGATGAAGAAAGTTCTTGAGGCCGAACTGACGCTCTCCAGCGATGCCACGGTCGACGCTGTTACAAAGACTGCTACTGGAGTAGAGGTCAGCTACACGGAGGGAGGAGAGCTGAAACAGGATAGCTTCGAATTCTTACTTGCTGCAACAGGTAGACGTTCCAATCTAGACGCATTGGATCTCCACCTTGCTGGTATCAAATTAGACGAAAGAGGAAACCCTGAATTCAATGATGCCACTGGGCAAATTGAAGACAGCCATATTTTCATTGCGGGGGATGTGAGCAATGCACATCCACTGCTTCATGAGGCGGCAGACGATGGAAGAATAGCTGGAGACAACGCAGGCCGCTATCCCGACGTTAAGGTGCGCCCGAGGCGGGCGCCGCTATCTGTAGTATTTACAGATCCACAGATAACTCTAGTCGGTGCGCGTTATATTGAACTCAAAAACGCAGAAGCCGATTTTGAAACAGGCGAGGCCAGCTTCGAAGATCAGGGGCGCAGTCGTGTAATCGCGAAGAACAAAGGTTTGATTCGTGTGTATGGAGAGCGCAATACCGGCCTGTTTCTCGGTGCGGAAATGGTTGGTCCTGCTGCAGAACATATTGGTCATCTTCTATCCTGGGCAGTACAACATAGATTCACCGTACAACAAATGTTAGATAGCCCGTTCTATCATCCGGTAATAGAGGAAGGACTGCGTACTGCGCTAAGGGGATTGAACCGTAACCTACAGATGGGTCCTGTGCCGGTGGAGCGCTGTTTGGACTGTGGTCCAGGGGCGTAACTAAGACAGAATTTAAAATAGGATTAAGAGGAGTAACGAAACATGATTAAGGTCTATACAGCGAATACACCGAACGGCATCAAGATTCCCATCGTACTAGAGGAGCTAGGGGTTGAGTACGAACTTACTAAGCTTGATCTAGGAAACAAGGACCAAAAGACAGCGGAGTTTCTTGCGATCAGCCCGAATGGCCGAATCCCGGCGATAGTCGACGAGGATGTTCAAGACGAACAAGGCAAGCCACTCACGATTTTCGAGTCTGGTGCGATCCTGCTCTACCTCGCCGAGAAATACGGCGCCTTATTGGGCGAGAGTGCAGTCGATAGAGTGCGCGCATTAGAATGGCTATTCTTCCAGATGGGCGGAGTGGGTCCAATGTTTGGGCAGCTAAGTTTCTTTTCATCGACTGATGTCTACCCCTCCAAGAACGCAGTAGTTCGATTCAGGGTGGAATCTCATCGACTCGCTTCGGTATTGGAGGCGCGCTTGAATTCAAATGCCTGGCTGGCAGGAGCTCACTATACGATCGCAGATATTGCGAACTATGGATGGCTACACTACGCCGAAGGTGTCGGAATCGAATTGCAGGAATATCCTAAGCTTAGAGCTTGGCGCGAAGCCATAGACGCGAGGATGTCGGTAGCTAGAGCGCTACGGCGAGTCGACAATCCAGATAGCCACTTTGTCGACTCAATGGTCGCTGCCGCGTTGCAGGCTTAGCCATTGCTTGGGTGACTGGCCCGTTTTCTTACGGAATACCCTGGCCAACGCCGATGCGTTCTCGTAGCCCACGGCGTTGGCTATCCAGCCGACTGGTTTTCCTCTCTTCAGATGGCCCTGTGCCATGGCGACGCGCCATTCCAAGATGTAGTCGCCAGGGGGTTGTCCCATTAACTCCTTAAACAACTCGGCAAATTTAGATCGCGACATAGCGCAGCGCTCGGCAAGCTCTTCTAGGCTCCAGTTTTTCTCGGGCTCTTCGTGAATTGCCATGATTGCTTTCGAAAGCTGTGGATGAGCGAGTCCTGAAAGCATGCCTTGCTGAACGATGTCGTTGTTCATCACATAGCGAAACAGTTGAATGATAAACACTTCAGTCAGTCTGTCCATCATCGCGCTCTTACCACTTTCCTCGTTTGCCGCCTCTTTGAATAGCATTTCCGTCGCAAACTGTAAGACGGGTGCATCGGCTAGTTTAATGACTACTAAGGCGGGGAGGGCGTTAGCGAGGGGGTTCTTGCAGCCGGTACCATAGTTTATCGATGCGCAGACTACTTGCGCTTTGTCGCCTTCTTCCGCCATGAGTCGATGATGAGCCGGCCGGGGAAAAAAGAGCACAGAGGGTTCGGATATTTCAATCTTCTTTCCGTTGTGGTCTATCACTTCCAGCTTGCCACTTCCTAGAAGATGTAGGTGGCCTTCTTCCTCGCCATCGCCACTAAAGCTGCTTAGACCACAGAGATTCCCTGAATAGAAAACTCCGGCGGAGATAGAAAAATGATTGAGAACTTCGGAAAGCTTATCCAAGAACGAGATTACCCAAGGCTTAGATGAAAGAAAGGCGATGCAATATTCACAAATAATAGCATAACCCACGTCGGGACGATTGGTGCCAAATCGGGGCGTATCGGAACGCTGCTCAAGGCCCATCAGCATAAACTGATTACCGTTAACTAATCATTGCCAACCAATCCCCGTCAACTAGGAACTGCTGTTAAAGACGCAGAGGTTACGGGCCAAGAGAAACAGGAGTTTTGCTATGACAAATACAGTGTTGAATCAGAACGAATACGAATCAGCAGTAGCCGATAACGATTGGGTGCTACTAGATTTCTGGGCGCCCTGGTGTGGCCCGTGTAAATCAATGGGGCCAGTCTTCGAGGCGATTGCCGAAGAGCGCACAGAAGAGTTATTCGCGGCCAAGGTTGATGTAGATGAATTCGGAGATCTCGCTGTAAAGTTTAATGTGCGCGGTGTGCCCACGCTCGCCTTGGTGCACAAGGGTAAGGCCGTTAGTCAGTTGGTAGGTGCGCAACCAAAGTCGGCGATAGACAAATGGATCGGCGAGCAATTGGCTTCCTAGCATTTTCAGCTCGCATTATTGCAGTACTACCTAACTTTTATCTCCAAAAGACCTTAGTTCAGAAATGATCTCCAAGGTCCGCTTTACCACTCGGCCTACGGGCCGGGTGGTTTTTTAATGCATTCGTTCTTTGGCTTAGTTGAACGACTGCTAGAAAATCAGAAGTGATTGCAATAGTTTTCGTATGGCGGCCTTTCCTTCAGCAACCGCCTTGTTCTTATTTTTCGATATCGCTGCAAAATGTGCAGCCTCCATGATCGCGCCTAATAATATCTGTGCAGTAAGGTCTGAGTTGGGTGCATCGATAATTCCATTCGCCGCGAGTTTGGCAATGGCTTTCTGCATTTTCCCGAAGCCGTATTGAATTTCAATCTCTCTCCACTCGAAGAAGCCGACCACAGTGGGTGCGTCCCTAAATACGATGCGCTGGATATCGGGTCGCGCACAGATCTCAAGAGTATTGAGTATGTTGCTCTCAAATCGCTCCCAGTCGCTTCCTGTCTTGGGAGCGGAAATTGCCCCCTGGTCTACGATGTACTGCTCCACCTTTTTAGCAACGGCGATGAACAATTCCTTTTTGCCTCCGAAGTGGTGGTAGATGGCGCCTGTCGTCACGCCGGACATTTCTACAATCTGTGCCAGCGCTGCTTTGGCATAGCCGTCTCTGGCGAATATTTCTTGAGCCACGCTAAGAATATTGGCTTGGGTGGTGGCTGTTCTCTCTGCTTGTTTGGGCACGTCTGAGTGACTTCCTGATTGTTAAGTTGAATAACATAATTATGTTATGTATAGTAGCTCGCTACTCACCAAAACATCAAGCAGAGTTCGGACAAATGCGGAGAGTTACACCCTAACCCGAAGCAAAGCTAAACAGCGACTACGAAGAGAGGGACCAAACATGCGAAGTACTGATCATGATTTACTCTTGAGCCTGAACAAGGATTACATAGATTCGGTGCAACATTCAGATGTTGCGCGATTCGGTGAAATTCTGGCGATGGACTTTCGCTGCTCGAATCCTGATGGAACGCTTCTCGATAGACAGGAGTTTCTGGAGCAATCCAGCAAGCCGGTCACCATATCTGGCTTGCAAGCAAGGGATGTACTCATCCGGCAGTTTGGCGATTGCGCGATCATTCATGCGACTACCTTCTACCTCGATGCAGAGGGTAGTGAAAAGAAGGGTAGATACACTGACGTCTGGTTAAAAGAGAAGGGTGTTTGGTTGGCGGTTTCAGCCCATGTAACTAGAGGCTAGCGGGAGAGTTTATGAGGTTACTGAGCAAGATTTGCGGGCAAGTAGAGCGATAGCGATTCTGTGTTTTTCCCTATTCCCAATTTTCGTCACCGCGCAAAGTGATACAGCAGACTACGACCTACTCCGGCAGCTGAACCCGAGATTAAGCTATTCGGCGACCTGGAGATGGTCCATCTGGTCACCCTAGCTAATGGCACGATAAATCCGGGAGGAAGGTAGTCCGATGTCTATGCCCGCATAGCGGGTAGGTGGCTATGCGTGGCGGCTCACCTTGGCGGTTAGCTAAACGGAAAAATCGGCTCGATGAGTGGTATAGACTGTAACCCGATTCTCGTTATAGAGTAGGCAGTTCGAAAAGTTAGACAATAGTTAAATAACAGTTAAACAATAATCAGTATCTGCCTAAGGAGTATAGAGAGTATGGGAAAGCTATCCAGATTGATTGGAGCAGTATTTGCAGCAGTTTCATTGTCAGTGGTGTCACTGAATGCTATTGCGGCCGACGCGCCCGAGACTATTACAGTCACAAGTTCAGCGTTCGATCATCATGGTACGGTTCCAGAGGAATATACGGCCTATAGTGAAAATAAGTCGATCGATCTCAGCTGGTCCAACCTACCCGCAGGCACCGTACAACTTGCCTTGATATGCGACGATCCTGAAGTTGTTACGATTGGCATGATGGAAACACCATTCCCGCATTGGGTGGCCTATAACATCCCTGCCTCAGCATCAGGCTTGCCTGAAGACATGACTAAAGACGCGGTCGTAGCTGGTGTTGCTGGTCTTGATGGCATGATCAATGGCCTAAACGGTACGCGCCGTCCAGGCTACTTCGGCCCACGTCCACCGGTTAATGGACATCTTCATGCCTATCATTTTCGAGTCTATGCGATCGACTCAGACCTTGATTTAGCAGAGGGTTTGAACAAGGATGAACTGCTAGCGGCAATAGACGGCCACGTGCTTGCAACGGGTATGTTAATGGGCCACTACGAGCGCAAGGAACAGTAGGTTTAGCGCCAGGCAAATCGACTAGTTGAAAGCGGGCCTTGAGCCCGCTTTCTATTTTTCTCTTCTAAAGTATTGAGCCCCTCTTATTGAGCCCCTATAAATGAATAGTAAGCACGCCTCTCTTGGGAATCGATATGCAGCTATGCGCCTCCGATGGCAAGATTACGCCAGCAATCGTAGAGGGCGAATTATTCCTCCAGAAGGTTCAGAGCGTCCTCGAAGTAGCGAGTGAAAGCCGGATTTACTAAAACTGTTGTTAGCCGAGAGCTGGGTCTAATTACAGCGGAAACTTTTACAGTTGGCCGGCCGCTGCCATGTTCCATACCCTCGTTGAGCCAATCTACCTAAACAGTGCGCTTCGTAGGCTCGCCTTTCTAATTAGCCATGCTCCACCGAACTTCTGCTTGTAATGGCGTGAAACAAAGCCTATTGCTACTCCGCCAATCACCCCCGGCGCAACCCAGAGAACGATGCTGTAGTCCGTGTACAGGTCACCGAAAATACTGTCCATGATGCGCCGCCCACCAAATACAAAGAAAGCTGTGTAGGCACCGATGCCAGCTCCAAACAATCCATTGAGGTGTTGCAGCCACCATTCCTTCGGCTTGAGTTCCTTCTTGAAGTTGTAGCGCAAGTTGTTGATGCCAGCAGTAATCTGCAGAATCGAGAATATGATAAATACAGCGCTGCCGGTTCGTAGGCCATTCGTTAGGAGTGCTAGGCCAACCGCAACTAGCGAGATGCATAGACCGGTATGTACAGGGCTGCGTAATGCTTGGCGATCACTTTTGTGCAATATGGTAAGCCAGCCGTGACGCGTACTAGTTAGCACAAGAATGCTCAAGGACAACAGGAATAGAGCAAAATCTCGCACCTCGTTCGAAACAGCTAGCGCTTCTTCGGTAGTTAGATTAGCACCCGGCGCATGCATCGCGATTGGGAACACCAAGTCTGTACTCGCCATGAGTATGCCCGACAAGGACACGATATACATCGCGTAGGCGAAGTAGCGGCCGAAGCGTTTGTGGTCTAGATTTCCCTTGCTCGTAACCACGGGAATCCAGAAAAGAATCAGTGCGCAACTTCCAATGGCGATGTGCAGGTACAATGAAAACTGATGTATCGATGACATGGGTTTCTCCTCGCTTTCGCATAGCCTTTGCTACGTGATAGGTCGTATAGTAATCATCGGAGCTGGCGGCCAACAGTGCCAGAAGTCATTCGCTGCAGTGTGACTTTTGGCCTATAGGGCCAAATCCCTGTGTATGTAATAATTTGTATCAAGCGGTTTAGATCTAGGAATTCTGAACCATTAGATTCACAGAAAATCTCCTCCAATCACCAGCGTGAGAGCGGCTATGACTGATAGTGACTATTTCAACAGTGAGAAGGCGCTGAATTTCAGCGGTATTCTGGTCATTGTTTTAATCGGGTCGTTAGCGGTGTATGCCGAGATGGATACCTGGCTGTGGCCGCTAGTGGCTGTTCTAGCGAGCAGCATACTCATCGGTTTCAGTGTTTTTCTCATCGGTGATGATAGGTCTCAGAAGCGTCGAATATTTTGGATTCTGGGTTTACTCATCACCCTATTCTTCTTTCTCGTTGAAGTAGATTTCGTTGCCATACTCACCATTGTCTGGGTCGTTCAAGCAGCAGAATTGTATGGGCCTCGACGTGCCGCATTTCTGGCATTGGCTAGTATCACGGTCTTTATGCTAAGCCAGGTCTATCACAACGGCATGGAGAATCTATTCGATTCTCTAATCAGCTCAGTACTCTACGGTCTATTTCAGGTGTTTGCGCTCAGCGTGGTACAACGGGGAATTCGCGAGCGTACACTCCGCGAGGAAACGGCGCTGTTGAACCGTGAACTCATCGCAACGCGAGAATTGCTTTCACAATCCACGGCACAGACAGAGAGAGTCCGAATAGCAAGGAATCTGCACGATATCCTTGGGCACCATATGACTGCGCTAATACTAAATCTTGAAGTAGCCAATCACAGAGTTAAGCAGAATATCAGTATCGAGAATGAGGATTCAGACAACAAGCAAGGAAATCAAGATACTAGTGAGCGAGAAAAGAGAGAGTACAAGGCACAGGAAAAGGTAGAGCAGGCCCTGGCGCTGGCGAAGCTCTTGCTTGGCGACATTCGGTCCGCGGTTAGCGAACTGCGCGAAGACGACAGAATAAACCTGCAAAGTTCTATCGAGAAACTCACCGAAGACATTCCTAATTTAGAATTCGACGTAGATTGTAGTGCTGCGCCTCCTATCAGAAGTGTTCAGCTTGCAGAAATACTTCTTCGTTGTTCTCAGGAAGCCATAACCAATGTTATTCGTCATAGCAATGCGAACGCTTGTCGCATTGCTATGACGGAATCCCGGGACCTGTGCGTATTAACTGTGACTGACAACAGTTCGTCGCAATCTGAAATAGTGGCAGGAAACGGCATCAAAGGCATGCAAGAAAGGGTTGCCGCCATAGGAGGAAGTCTCAACTGGGAACATTCTGTCCAAGGCTTTTCGCTTCGCGTCAAAGTCCCTCTGGGTGCCGAAAATGAAGATTAGGGTAATGTTGGCTGAAGACCAAAACCTAGTGCGTCAGGGGATCTGTAGTCTTCTCGAGTTAAGTGAAAATATCGATGTCGTAGGTCAGGTAGAAGACGGGTCCGAGGTCGTTAGTGGAATAGAGAAATACAACCCAGACGTGCTTCTCTTGGATATTCGAATGCCAAAAATGTCTGGAATCGAAGCATTGCATGCTATGAATAGTAAGAGCATAAACGTTCCTGCAATTATCCTGACAACATTTGATGACAATAGATTGGTTCTGCAAGGCTTAGAAGCTGGAGCTAAAGGATTCCTGCTTAAGGATGTCTCGCTGGATAGTCTCGTAAATGCCATTGAGAAAGTTCATCAAGGAGAGACTTTGGTTCAGCCTGCAATCACAGAACGGATATTGAAAGGCTTATCAAGCTTCGCGTCTGAAGTTGAAGGCATCCAGCCGGCAAGCGAGCTTTCGACCAAAGAGCTAGAGGTTTTGCGATTGATGGCGGGAGGGTACAGTAATAGAGAGATATCATTGGCCACGCACAAATCAGAAGGCACTGTGAAAAATCAAGTTTCATCGATATTGGAAAAGCTTGATGTAAGAGATAGAACGCAGGCCGTGCTGCGAGCGATAAACCTAGGAATAATATAAATCTGCTGGAGTTCAGTCCTGCCGTTGTCCACCCTGTTTTTCCATGCACAGCTGTTAATTTGTTGCCACCTTGCCTTTCGCAGTAGTCAATAATACTTGTAGTATTTTCACCCTTCGCTGCCAAAATCCACGTATTATTCTCTGAGAATGTGAAAAAAATCCTTCAAAATTGGCCTGCGATACTCTCCAGCCTTTAATTTTTTCTCAGCGAGTGCCATTACTCATTCTCTGCAAATAACTGGTTAATGTTACGCGGTTTCTGTCGTAATACATGAAGCAGCAATTGCTATTCTGTACAGCATTCTAAGAATTCCTGTTCGAATAAGTGTCGACTTTTTGCTACCAAAATTTTGGAGATTCTATGAGTACCAATGAGCAGAAACCAACCCTCTTAGTTGCCGACGACGAGGAAGAGATCGGTGAAATATTTCGAGCCCTTGCAGAAGATCTCGGTTTTGAAGTTACCTGCGTAAGTGAAGGGTCAGAGGTTGTAGATTTGGTAGATCGGTTGCGACCTACAGTTATCGCGCTCGACCTTAGAATGCCAGGAACAGATGGCGTCGAGGTTATTAGAGAGCTGGGTAGGCGTAGCTGCAAAGCTGCAATTGTTTTGATGAGCGGCATGGATCAGCGCACACTTTCCTCTGTGCAGGCGCTTGGGAAAGAACTTAACCTTGATATTGGCGGCACTCTAACAAAGCCGGCATCAATCGATGCCATCGAATCTGCACTTAAACCTTATTTGCACATAAAGAGGGAATCGCTATCAGATATCAGCCGCAAACCTCCTTTGCGAAAATTAGACTATGGTTTCGAAGTGTTGTATCAGCCGGAACTCGTGATAAACCAAGTAGCCAATTCAGCGCGCGAGAAACTGCTTGTCCGTATGCAATGGCGCATGGACGATGGAATGATTATTACGGGGCTTCGTCTTAATAACTGGATTATGGAAAATTCGGTAGGCAAGGGAATTTCTAGGATGGCATTGGATCATGCTCTTGAGAATGTTCGTATTTGGTCAAACCAAGGCTTCAGTCCTGAGATAAGCATTAGCTTAGACGAGTCACTCCTGTCAGATCTAGATCTCCCAGATATGCTTGTGAACACAGTAGACAATTCTAATGTCGCTAGAGAGCTTCTGGGTCTCGAGATCGACGAAGACTCTTTCATGCGCAATCGAACATCCATTGCTGATGTTCTATCGAGACTTCGTATAAAGGGTTTCCGCATTGAGATGAATGTCCTGGGAGAAGGGGAAAATGTTCTTCCTTACCTGGACAAACTTCCAATCGACAAGATAAATCTAAACATGTCCAGTCTTAATAACAAGCCGAATTTCCTGAATAATATGGAAACAGAATTTCTCTACAGCTCATTAGCCTCATTGTGTAAACAGAATGGCTTGCTAGTTTGTGGGGACAATATAAATACAGAAGACCAATTGAAATTTGTTCGCAAGTGTAACTTCAATAGTATCCGAGGCCGGCAGGTCTCAGCACCCCTTTGCGCCAGAGAAATACTACCGCTCTATACAGACGGCGAGCTCAAGAAGTCTCGCGAAGCTATGGTGTGATTTCAAAAATTTCATAGCTGTACAAGGCAGTAGATGCTTGACGGTGATCGTTGGCAGCTGAATTTGCAGTTTTAGCATGAGAACGTAAATATGCTGCAGAATGACAGAACAAGATCAGCCTTTCGAAAAGGAGAGTTTATTCCTCTCTTAGTCTTGTGCCTAGTAACTACCACCCTCAGTGTGGCTGGTTTCCTTAGCCTTTTGAATATTTTTTCCACCTACGCTGAAACCGCGACCGATTCTGGGGTATTTTGGATTCTTGGTAGTGTGCTCTTTCTCTTAGCATCAGTTGCAATGATGGCTATCTGGAAGTATTTGCATCTGGCGGCCAGTTTGAATGACAAGGAGAGGGGGCTGCGTAGGAATATTCAATTGTTAGAGGGCTTCTTCGATACGAACCCTAGCATCATGTGGGTAAAAAATATGGAAGGCGGCTATAACTTAGTCAATCAAGGCTTTCGGGAGTTTACTGGATCGAAGGATATTCCCGTAGAGCGCATAGATTTTTCCAAAATATTCATGCACTCCAACGCCACCCTGATGGCAGATCAAGAGAAACAGGTTGTGAAATTCAGGAGCCCAATGGAGTTCGAGGCTGTTTTGAAAGCCGCGGACGGGCCTAAGCACTACTCGATATTACGCTTCCCACTTTTGAATGAGGATGGCGAAGTGTTTGCTATTGGGGGAATCGCTAACGATAGAACGGATCAAGTTAATGCTAGGCGGGCTCTTCGAGAGAGTGAAAAGCAGTTTCGCTCTCTAGTGGAATCTGCGGCGGATGCGATCTTAATCGCTAGCGATCAAGGCGATATACTCCTCGCGAACAAACAGGCTGAAAGAATATTCTTACTCTCTCGCAGCCAATTGATGAAATCCAATCTACAAAATCTACTGCCTCAATTAGATATTGAAGGCATTCCGAAACCCAGTTCCAAAATGCTTCCCTTAAGCAACGATAGGGCAAACGAGCAGAATTTAATTTCTATGCTCGCGCTAGATAGTGAAGGGAATAGTATTCCCGTAGAGGCAGCAATTTCTGCTATAGAGACTGAGTCAGGACTTACTAACACTTGTATCGTCCGTGATGTTAGCGACCGGGTGAAGCTGGAGGCACAACTGCGTGAGAGCCAGAAAATGGATGCCATTGGAAGGCTGACAGGGGGTATGGCGCACGACTTCAACAACTTACTTGGGGTCATAATGGGAAATATTGATCTGGCCCTAAGAAAGCTAGAGCAGGATAGCCCCATCTTGAAGCGACTAGAGACTGCCAAGAAAGCAGGCGCGAGAGGCGCGGAACTTACTAAACGTATGCTCGCTGTCGCCAGACGGCAACCGTTAATGCCAAAACCCAATAGCATCAAAGCCATTGTCGAAGAGTTGAGTGATATGTTGCCGCGCACCTTAGGGCCCGATATTGAAATGAGCTACGATATCAAAAGCAGCGTGCCTAATGTGCTAGTAGATAGGTCTGGATTAGAGAGTGTGATATTGAATCTAGCTATCAATTCCGCTCACGCCATGCCCGATGGCGGGAAGTTCTCGATAAGGTCAAAGGTTCTGCATCTTACTCAGGGAAACCCCATCGTAGAACACGAAACAATGAACCCAGGAATGTATGTACAGATATCCATAACTGATACCGGTACTGGTATGACGCAGGAAACGCTGTCTCGGGCTTTCGAGCCGTTCTTCTCCACCAAGGAGCGTGATAAAGGAACAGGGTTGGGATTGGCGATGGTATACGGTTTCGCCAAGCAGTCCGGCGGAAGCGTCCAGATATCCAGCGAAGTCGACAACGGCACTACCATCGATATCTTCTTGCCGGCAGCAAAAGAATTGCAGGAAGAAACTCAACAGCGTGCTCGTCCTAGTATTGGACTTCACAAGGAAGCTTCAGGCAAGGTTCTCATAGTCGATGATGAGTGTGATCTGTTGGAGGTGACATCGAGTTACGTGAAGGATCTGGGATTCGATGTGATTTCCGCAACAGATGGAAATCTAGCGCTTAGCCTATTAGAGCAAAACCCCGATATTGAGTTTTTGTTAACCGACATAGTTATGCCGGGCGGGATAAATGGTGTATCGCTTGCGAAGCAGGTTAGGAAACGTTTACCGAATATCAAAATATTGTATATGTCTGGGTTCCCCTCGGGCGTCATCGCCGATAAGTCGGGCATAGAACTGGATGCGCCGCTCATAACTAAACCCTTTTCCTTTAATGAGTTAGTTGCAGCGATAGATGAATTGATTTGTGAGGTTGCCGCGTAGAAGTTACGCAAGCCTCGCCTAATCTATTTTTCCTCGAATAGTTGTGCGAAGAAACACGCCATTGCACAATAGAGTTGAGCGGGAATCTCGCTAGTCACTTCTACATCCTGATTATTGATCTGAAGGGCGAACTCTTCTAGTTTGGGTATTTTTCCTTCGGTATAAACGTTGCGTAGTTCAATTCTCGTCGCCTCGTCGGTTCTTTCTGTGGAGGTCGGGGAAACAATATTTTTCATCTGCTCCGCTTCATGTAGATTTTTTGTGTCTGGCGCATCAGTGTCGAGGGACAGATACCCATCGTGAACTACTGCCGTGAATCCTTTGAGATTCAATCCGTAGTTGCTCAGTCTTTCTTCAAGTGAGTTCTTGCTAGTATTGAGATATTCCGCTGTACTAATTTTCTCGCATCCCACAGATAAACGAACCGAAGAGCCAGTGATGAGTATCCTAGTGTAGATCTTGCCGTTGCTGAATTCGAACTCAAAATCGACACCACAGCCTGTTCCGTCGAATTCCCTTTTTCCTCCTGACTTTTTCCCAAGATAGCGAATACTTATCGACTTTACCTGGTTTCTGAATAGGACGGGCAGTTCTGCTAGTAACCTATAGGCATGTTGTTGCATATCTTCTTGAGTTCTGTTTCGCAGATTCAAAAGGTTGGCGAATTGCTCTTCGACTTCACGAGTGAAGGTGCCAAGAAAATTGATGTCGCCGCTTAGATAAAGAGACATACCTAGCGCCTGTTGATACTTCATGCCTGCAGGAATTCGTCCAGCTGAGTTTCTTTGGTTTTCCAGCGAGCTTGCGATCTGCTTCAGTAGGTCTAACAGGCCTCCACCTAGAGCCTTCGAGTCCGAGGGACTGCTCATAAGTAGACTGTTACTTAGCAGCGAGTTCTCTATGAGCTTCGGATTCGTTAAGCCACCTTCTCGTACTATTCTGCTTCTCATTGAGTCTATGAGCAGCGCTGTGGCGGACGGAACGGGAGAAGAAGAGCTCGCGTGCAGCAGGCTTATTAGATTGGTCAGGCTGCTATTGATGTTTCGATTTGCGGCCGGGGAATTATGTAAGAATTTGTCCGGCAGAATCACAGAAGCGACATCACTATTTCCTACATTTCGGCGTGCACGAGAAATAATTGAAAACTCAAGCTGGGGTGAGACTCCTGAAACTTTCAGTAGCAAAGATTCCCCTTGAGAAAATTGTAAATTGGAGGCTACCTGGTAATTAGTGCCAGCAATATTGATGCTTGGGTTTGCTCGATTGCTATTCGCAACTCGGCCCTGCGTGATCTGCCCAAGCTTCCAATCAGCGCTCTGGCTGCCTATCCGTGCTGCGTTCGGCATGGAGAGGGTCGGTATTATTAGAGACACTTAGAATTCCTCGAGAAAGAAAAGTGGCTTCGCTAGACGTACTACGACCTCTCTTCCCCTCTCCTTAATCGATTAAAAGTGATCACTGGCATAGTAATTGCTCCTTCACTACGTAAAGGGGAATTTGTAATTTCCTAAGATGCTCGCAGAGCAGCAAAATCAACCTGCAGCATGAATATTGAGATCGGACTGTCAAAAAAAGTACAAGGTAAGGAAATGACGTTGTCATTTCATTGACTGGTCCGAACATCGCGATCACAGCACTAATGATAGATACCAAGAAAAAATGAGAAGTAGAAGAAACGCCAGAAAAACGGGTACAGAGAAAGCGGCTCAGCTTCTCATGGTTATGGGAGAGCAAGGTGCGGCTAACGTACTGAAGCTGCTTCGTAATGATGAGGTGCAGAAGATCGGTGCCGAGATGACCTATATGGGTGAGATGAGTACGGATGAAGTAAACCTAGTGCTTAGATCATTTCTCGATCAGTGCTCAACCGATGACTCTATTAGCATAGAAGCGGGGCGCTATACGAAAGACGTATTGATTCAAGCGCTGGGATCGGAAGCGGCGGAAAGCATTCTCGAGAAGATCACGCTTGGCGGTAATACTCGTGGTCTGGACTCTCTAAAGTGGATGGAGCCGCAGCTTATAGCGGGAATCATTGAGAACGAACACCCTCAGATACAAGCAATTGTAGTCTCCTATCTAGGCGCAGAGCTATCCGGCGAGGTTCTAACCTATCTTCCAGAAAATTCTGTTGTAGAACTCTGTATACGCATGGCAGAGATGGAGCCAATAGACCCTGCAGCGTTGGAAGAGTTGAATTCTTCATTGGAGAAGCAGGTTGAGGGCGTTGTGTCGAAACAAAGCTCCGAGATGGGCGGGGCGAAGAACGTAGCCAATATTTTCAATACTCTCGAGAAGAGTTTCGAAGAGAGCATCATTAGTAAGATCACTGAAAGCAATAATGAAACCGCAATGAGAATACAGGAAGAGATGTTCGTGTTCGACGACCTCAAGAAAATACCTGACAAAGATTTTCAGCTGGTTCTACGTGAAGTGGCAACGGATGTTTTGGTTCTCGCTCTCAAGGGTGCTGATAAGGCGCTCGAAGAGAAAGTGCTTCGAAATATGTCTACAAGAGCGGCGGAAATATTTACCGAGGATATGGAGGGGCTTGGTCCAGTGAAAGTAACTGAGGTAGAGACTGCGCAGAAAGAAATACTCGTTGCAACTAAGCAGCTGGCAGATTCGGACAAGATTGTGTTGAGCGTCGATTCTGGCGCGATGATTGGATAAAAAGAGAGCGGGTACTGTAGATGAGTGATGTTCTATCAAAAGGCGAAGTCGATGCACTTGTAAATGGAGTGCCCGGTGATGAAGAAAATTCTCGAATCGTAACCATCGACGATTACGAATTGTACGATCTAACCAGCGGTATGCACCGAGCTAAAGGCTGGTCGCAAGAAGTTAAGATTGTAGATGAACGGTTTCGTACTAACCTGAGTATAAACCTGCTTGCACTACTGCATAGAAGCGTGGAAGTGAAACGCAAAGAAATACTGATCTCGAAATTCGATGCTTATTCTAAAGAAATCTCCGTTCCTTCGAGCATAAACGTCTATGCGCTGACTGGGCTCATCGGATTTTCCGCGATAGTGCTTGATGCTGAATTAGTTCATGCCCTTGTTAACGCCTTCTTTGGGGGTGGCTCAAGAAAGAGTGACATCGGTGACAGAGACTTTACACACACGGAGCAGCGAGTGGTCAGGCTGATTCTGAAGACCATAATTGCCACGATAAAGGCCAGCTGGAAGGATCTTGCGGCAGTCGAGTTCATGCACGTAGAGACAGAAGTAAATCCAATGCATCTCGCATCCTTTGCGCAGACTGATGTGCTTATGATCAGACCATTCTCCGTTGAATTTGCCGGTGGAGGAGGAGAGATCCAATTAATCATGCCGGGAAGTAGCATCGACGCGATTTTTCGGCACAAGAAGTTGAACGCACTCCAGGAGGCATATTCTCCCAGAGAAACTATGAAGAGCAGAGCGATGACATTCTCGGCAGATGTTACTGGAGAACTAACGGGGGCCAGACTGACGATCGGCGAGATATTTCGTTTAGAAGAAGGAGACATAATTTCTGTGGATTCTCCAGAACAAGTGGATGTGAAAATCAATGGTGTCACGAAATTCAAAGCGAAGATGGGCGAGATCGACGGGAAGGCAGGACTGAAGGTTCTCTACTAAGGGTGCTGCAATACAAGTACTGGAATACAGAAGGAATAAATTTTGAGTAACAACCTAGATAATAGTGGTGGCGGAGTGGAAGTGGAGCTTTCAACAGGGGCGCGCGGAACAGCGACTGCTTCTCCGTTCGACAATGCACCCGGCAGTGCTCTAAGTGACGTAACAGATTCAGTTCCCTTTGCAGACTTCGGTGCTATATCAAATTCGAAAGCGCTGGTGCCTGCTCTCTCGCCCCCCGTATTTACTCTCAATTCCATGCTCGATGTTCCCATTTCGATTGTGTTCGAGGTTGGTAGAACAAAAATATCGATTGCCCGCCTGATGGAACTTCGTAAAGGCTCTTTCATTGACCTTCGAAACGTTTCCGTGGATGTGATCGATGTTTTGGTGGATGAAAAGATCGTCGCAGAAGCTGAGGCGATATCGCTACAGCAGCGCTACGGTGTCCGAATCTCCGAAATCACACGAATACCTAGTAGTGAGGATCATGAAGATGCAAGTTAATCCAGCTGTATCCAATTGGCAGCAATCACTGCGCAGAAAACTAAGACTGCTGACCCTGACGGCCTGTGTATCGCCTATACACGCAATCGCAGCGGAATTCGGATCTGAGATCGAGGAGCGGTCAGCGCGAAATTCCGCGCTTACCAGCAGTATTCAGACCGACTACGTTGTGCAGGTTTTGCTTTCTCTTGTGTTGGTCGTCGGCGTAATAGTGCTGCTTTCCTTTTTGCTGAAGAAAATCAATTTTCAGGCACGAACAGGATCGGGTGCGGTACGCATTTTGTCAGTAGTTCCCATAGGGGCTAAAGATAGGTTGCTGCTAGTAGCAGTAGGCGAGGAACAATTGTTGCTCGGGTCCAGTCCAGGAAGCGTGCAGAAACTTCATACCTTAGACAAGCCAATTGACCCCACTTCCAGTTTTGGGCCGGCTCTTGAGGAAAGAAACTTCATGTCCGTGCTGAGTTCGGTGAGACGAGGCCAGCAATCGTGAAGAAGGCCTCCCTACTAGTATTTGCTGTGGCTCTGCTTACTCATGGTGTTGCGTTTTCTGCAACTTCTGATATTACGCTGCTGACGTCGCAGGAAGGGGTCGATGGTCAGCAGACCTATAGTGTGAGCCTGCAGATTCTCTTGTTTATGTCACTGTTGTCCATGTTGCCAGCAGCGATGATGGCGATGACTTCATTCACTCGAATTGTAATTGTACTTGCTATCTTGCGGCAGGCACTTGGCATGATGCAGACGCCTTCGAACCAAATAATTATAGGTATCGCGCTATTCACAACGTTCTTCATCATGAGCCCAGTGTTCGAATCGTCTTTCGAGAATGGCATTAAGCCGTACATGGATGAGACGATCGATTTCGATCGTGCATTAGAGGAAACAAGAAGCCCATTTCATGGATTCATGACTGGCCAAGTGCGCGACTCTGATGTAGCACTTTTTTCTGAGATGGCAGGATACGAATCCTTTGATTCGGTAGAAGACATTCCTTTTCGGGTTCTTGTGCCGGCCTTTATTACTAGCGAGTTGAAGACCGCCTTTCAAATAGGTTTTCTAATTTTTATTCCCTTTCTAGTCATAGACTTGGTTGTATCGAGCATCTTGATGTCCATGGGAATGATGATGCTCTCCCCGATGTTAATTTCGCTGCCGTTCAAGATCATGTTGTTCGTGATGGTCGATGGCTGGACCTTGGTTCTTGGAACCTTGGCGGCAAGTTTTTTTGTAGCCTAGGAAAAGGTAGGAGAGGTAATGACAGAAGATATGGTGTTACAGATAGGCGAAGATGCTCTGCTTCTTATCGTTTACTTGGCAGCGCCGCTTCTTCTCTCCGCGTTGTTTGTTGGTTTAATGGTTGGTGTTCTGCAGGCGGTAACTCAAATTCAGGAGCAGACTCTCAGCTTTATTCCAAAATTGATGGCATTAGTCGTTGCACTAATTGTTATGGGGCCTTGGTTGCTGCAGCTTTGGATAACGTTCACGCTAGATCTGTTTATGCAGATTCCTAGTTTGATTGGATAGCTCGAATTGATACACCTGTGAAAAAAATGGAATTCTCTGCAGACGAAATTATTGGATGGGTTACGGCTTTCTATTGGCCATTCCTGCGCATTAGTGCCTTGTTCATGGCTGCACCGATATTCGGTGCGCGTACTGTGCCCGTTCGCATCAGAATAATATTGGCTTCGCTTATTACCGTTCTTTTGTATCCCAATATGCCGGATACGTCTGCACTGGATCCATTGGGTCCTGAGGGAATAGTCATCGCGATTCAGCAGATTCTGATTGGTGTTCTCATGGGAATGACACTGCACATTATGTTCGCAGCACTAGTCATGTCGGGCATGATCTCTGCGACAACAATGGGGCTAGGCTTTGCATCCACAGTGGATCCGCAGAATGGAGTACAGGTAACCATATTAGGTCAGTATTATTTAATAATGGCTACGCTGTTATTTCTATCTGTAGATGGACACCTACTGCTATTGAAGGTGTTAGCAGATAGCTTCCTCGCGATTCCGCTTAGCGAGGGTTTGCTGCCAATGCAAGTATTCTGGAATCTCGTAGTCTTCTCAGCAGAGATGTTTCTTACCGCGCTATTGATTGCGCTGCCCATTATGGTAGGCGTTCTATTGGTTAATCTCGGCCTTGGTGTGGTTACTCGTGCCGCTCCGCAATTGAATATTTTCGCAGTAGGATTCCCAGCAACTATGCTAACGGGATTCGTCCTCGTGCTTCTTTGTCAGCCGCTTCTTGCGCCACTATTAATGGACCTATTCTCGAATAGTTTCGATTTTCTGCGACTTAACCTGAACTGAGATTGAGAGTATTTAATGGCAGAGAGTAGCGCACAAGAGAAAACCGAAGAGGCAACCCCGAAACGGAAGCTGGATTCCCGTAAGAAGGGTCAGGTGCCGCGTTCGAAGGAACTACAAACGTTTACGTCGTTATTGGCGGCAGGATTCGCAATGTTGCTTTTTGGAAAGAGTATCGTTGATGGTCTGACAACATCCCTCCAGGAAAGTCTTTCCTTCGAGCGTGAGTTTGCATTTAGTGAATCGGTACTGCCGATGCAGATGTTATCAGCTACTCAGGGATTTGTGGGTCTACTGGCACCGTTATTTGTCATCCTATTCATTGCGAGCATGATGAGCTCAATGGTCTTGGGTGGTTGGATATTTAGCTTTTCACAGGTGCAGCCTAAATTCGAACGGCTGAATCCACTTAAGGGTTTGGCAAAGATATTTTCGATCAAGTCCTTAATCGAGTTACCAAAGTCTATCGGTAAATTTACTCTCGTTGCCGGAGTGGTCGTATTCGTACTGAATCTCGCGCTGGAAGATATTTTCGCGCTATCTCTTCAGCCGATAATGTCTGCACTCAGCTCCGCTGGGATGCTGATGATCTGGTGCTTCTTTGGGTTTAGTTCCGTTCTCATTGTAGTGGTGGCCATTGATGTTCCGGTGCAGCTCTGGGAATACCGGAAACAGCTCAAGATGACGAAACAAGAAATCAAGGACGAGTCGAAGGAAACTGAGGGTAGGCCGGAAGTGAAGAGTGCCATACGCGAACGCCAACAGCAGTTTGCGCGGCAGAGAATGATGGCCGAAGTGCCTACTGCGAATGTGATCATCACCAATCCTACACACTTTGCGGTGGCTTTACGTTATGAACAAAATGGCAGCTTCGCGCCCAAGGTCGTGGCTAAAGGCCAAGACCTTGTGGCTGCTAGAATTAGAGAAATAGGTAGTGAAAATGGCGTTGTGGTGTTTTCTGCTCCTCCATTGGCCCGCGCGCTGTATGCGTCTACGGATCTGAATCAGGAGATACCGGCGAATCTTTTTATAGCGGTTGCGCAAGTGCTTGCCTATGTGTTTCATCTACAGAATGCATTGGCCTCCAATGGCAAGCGCCCAGTAGCACCGGGTGAACTGCCAATTCCATCCGAATATTCATCGGTCGTTACGCGCGGAGGCACTGAGCCATGACAGCTGTCTCTCAGAATGTGGATCAGTCTCCCGCCACGGGAGTGAATGTTGAGATTTTTGGTTTGGGGGCTCCTTTGCTAATCATCATGCTTCTGGCCATGATGATTCTCCCTCTGCCACCGTTCGTTCTCGATTTCTTATTCACCTTTAACATCGCTCTTTCGTTAATCGTACTCTTAGTTTCTATATACACACATCGGCCTCTGGATTTCGGGGTTTTTCCTAGCGTATTGCTGGTGGCGACATTGCTGAGGCTTGCGCTGAATGTGGCGTCTACTCGAGTAGTACTTCTCGAAGGGCACAAAGGTACGGGTGCGGCTGGCAAAGTTATAGAAGCGTTTGGCGACTTCGTGGTTGGAGGAAACTACGCAGTTGGGCTAGTTGTATTTAGTATATTGGTGATCATAAATTTCGTTGTTGTTACCAAGGGTGGTGGGAGGATTTCTGAGGTAACCGCGCGGTTCACATTAGACGCTATGCCTGGCAAACAGATGGCAATCGATGCGGATTTAAATTCGGGTCTTATAGATCAAGACGCCGCACGTGAACGTCGTGATGATATTGCTCGCGAAGCCAGTTTTTATGGAGCCATGGATGGAGCTAGTAAATTTGTACGAGGCGATGCTATCGCTGGCATCCTGATCCTGTTCATCAACGTTGTTGGTGGGTTTTGTATTGGTGTATTTCAGTATGACCTATCGGCGAGCCAGGCTGCAACGAATTACATTCTCCTAACGATAGGCGATGGATTAGTTGCGCAAATACCCTCTCTTCTCTTGTCAGTTGCGGCAGCTTTGATCGTAACGCGGGTTGGTTCGACGGTAGATTTTGGCGGTCAGGTTCGAAGCCAAGTATTCGATAGCTCAAAAGTATTTTTCATTAGTGGCGCAGTTATCGGAGCGATGGGATTGATTCCCGGTATGCCAAATCTAATTTTTCTGACTATCTCGGGTGTGCTGTTCTGGATCGGATACGGAATCGCTAACAAGTCTCAGGAGCCCCCAACGGAAGCGGATGATTTGCAGACTCTTGCAGACAATCCAGAGGTTATTTCTGAACTTGGTTGGGATGACCTGCAAGGCGTCGACATAATCGGTTTAGAAGTTGGCTATCGATTGATCTCACTTGTAGATAACACGCAAGGAGGAGAATTGCTCGGTCGTATTAAGGGTGTGCGGAAGAAAATTTCACAGGACCTCGGTTTCTTAATTCACTCAGTACATATTCGTGACAATCTCAGTCTTCCTCCGAACGGCTACAGGATAATGATACTCGATGTGCCAGCTGCAGAAGGCGAAGTACATCCAGGCATGGAAATGGCCATCGACCCAGGACAGGTATTCGGGACGCTTGAGGGTATTCCTGGTAAAGATCCAGCGTTCAACTTAGATACGACTTGGATCGAGGCAGGCCAGCGAGAAGAAGCTCAATCGAAAGGCTTTACTGTCGTTGACTGCAGCACCGTCATTGCTACTCACATGAATCACATCTTGCGATCACATGCGTATCAGTTGCTAGGTCATGACGAAGTGCAGAAGCTAATTGACGCCCTGGCCAAAAGCTCTCCGAAGTTGGTAGAGAATTTGGTGCCCGAAACTTTGCCTCTTGGTGCCATTCTTAAGGTTATGCAGAGTCTGCTTGAGGAAGGTGTGCCCATTAGAGATACCCGATCCATCTTTGAGGCATTGGCCGAGCACGGCGTTGCTGAAAAAAATCCAGACATACTCACGTCAGCAGTCCGTATCTCAATGGGGAGGACGATCTGTCAAAGTGTCGTTGGCGCAGCGGAAGAGATGCAGGTCATTACCCTACATCCAGACATGGAACAGATGTTGCTTGATACTGCTGTAGCTAACAGTAGTCATGGCTTTGCCGGAATTGATCCTGGGTTGGCTGAAACCCTTTTAAGCGACGTTCAGGAAAAATGCCAGCAATCTGAAGCAAATGGTCAGTGTCCAGTGATCCTGGTATCGGATCGGCTGAGGCTTTGGCTGACGCGGTTTGTAAGGGGAACGAATCCCCGGCTGAAAGTGCTCGCTTACACAGAAGTCGCCAGCAACAAGAGAATCAAGGTGATAGCAACGATTGGCCAAGCACGTCTAGATTCAATGCCAGCAAACTAAACTATTAGCGAACAAGAACGAAGTGGAGAACGCCGTGAGAGTAGAACGCTTTCAAGAAGACGATATGAGACAGGCAATGGCCAAGGTGCGTTCAGTGCTGGGGACGGATGCTGTCCTTATTTCCAGCAAGAATGTAGACAACAAGGTTGAAGTCATAGCCGCCAGCGACTATGAACCGGAAAAACTTGCCGCGGAGCTCGAGAAGCTGGATCAGGAACGAGCACTCTCCTTAGACGAGCAGCCGGAGATCGAACATGTTTGGGAAGTCATCGGCGATGAGCCCGCAAAGCCAGCGAAGCCGCCCTCATCACTTGCTGATATGCAGCTGGAGTTAGGGCAGCTAAGGCGGCTCTTCGAGGGCGAATTAGCTCACCTTTCCTGGCAAGAGGGCAGTAAGCGACAGCCTAATCGTCAGGCATTGCTCGCTCGACTAGAAGCTGCAGGCTTAGCGCGGGACATAAGCAACAAAATAGTCCGGCGGGCCTTGCCATGTAACGATTTGGAGCTGGGTTGGAAGCGTATACAGAAAATATTGGGGCTGGTGATAAAAAACTCTGAGACTGATGTGCGCAGTAACGGTGGAATTATTGCCTTGCTGGGTTCAACAGGGGTAGGAAAGACCGCTACGGCGGCAAAAATTGCCGCTCAGTTTGCCATTAAGCATGGACGTAATCAGGTTGCCTTCATTACCACGGATAGAAACAGAGTGGGAGATGAAGCCAAATTGCTGTCACTAGGCAGCGCATTGGGTATTCCTGTGCAGGTAGTAGATAGCTATGAGCAAATTACGGCGGCTCTCGAGAGCCTCGCTGTTCGCAAGTTGGTGATTATCGATGCGGAAGGCGTTAGCCAGCGCGATGTGGCAACTATCGAGAAGATTAAAACACTACTGAATGACAATCAGCAGATCGATCCTTACTTAGTGATTCCGGCTACTGCACAAGAGTCTGTTGTCACGGAGACGATAGATGCTTATTCGGGAGTTCAGTTAGCCGGAGCGATAGTGACGAAGGTCGATGAGGTTAGCTCGATCGGCCCAGCCATTTCTGGACTAATTCGCAATAAGCTACCTATTGCCCTTATGGGCAACGGCCAACGCATTCCCGAAGATTTGCATTCACCGCCAGTGGAATATTTTGTTAATAAGCTCGTTGAAGCCTATCTGATCCCCAGCGTGCAGCCATCGCACTCAGGGTTTGTGCAAAGTGTGCGTCATGTTGTGAATGGATGATTGGCGTTTGCGTGGTCATTGGAAATAATCAAAAAGAATAATTGAAGAATTAGGGAATTTGTCATGAATGGAAACAATACTGTCAAAGTCATTGCCGTGTCTGGAGGCAAGGGAGGAATCGGGAAATCGAATGTCTCCGTAAACCTCGCAGTTGGACTGGCTAAGCTTGGACGCTCAGTAATGTTATTAGATGCGGATTTGGGAATGGCAAACATAGATATCATGTTAGGAATTCAGCCAGAGTACGACCTTCAGCATGTAATCTCGGGGCAATGTACACTCGAAGAAGTGATATTTGACGGGCCGTTTGGTATTAAAGTCATCCCTGCCTCCACAGGTATTGGGAAAATGGCAGACCTTTCTGTTGAAGAGCAGGGGAATATCATACGCGCCTTCGACGACATACCGTTAGACATAGATGTGCTAATAATTGATACGGCAGCAGGCATATCAAACTCGGTAATAAACTTCACGAAATCGGCGCAAGAAATATTCGTAGTAGTTTGCGATGAGCCCGCGTCGATTACAGACGCATATTCGCTGATAAAAGTTCTGAATGTAGAGCACGGAATTAAGTCGTTTCAGATTCTTCCGAACATGGTGAAGGATTCCGATCACGGCAAGAAGCTATTTCGAAAGCTGGTCAACGTGACAGATATTTATCTGGATGTTTCCCTGGGATTGCTAGGTAGTATCCCAATGGATGAAAAGTTGAGGGCGGCAGTCAGGAATCAATCCGCAGTGGTAGAGGCATATCCTCACTGTGCGGCCAGCATCGCGTTCCAGCAGGTTGTTAAACGCGTGGATGAGACGCCGGCACCTGCGTCAAGCACTGGCTACATGCAATTCTTCATTGAGAAGATAGCAAGGGGTGATAGTTCGAGCAGGGAGTCAGCCAAATGAATACCATGGCCAAACACTATAAAACTTTAGATGCTGCTTCGAGAGATGCGCTATTCGAGAACCACTTACCTCTAGTAAAGATAATCGCGCATCACGTCAGTTTACGATTGCCGCCTGGGAAGTCGGTCGATGATTTGATCCAGGTAGGAATGATCGGCTTGTTGGAGGCGTCCAGGGTGTACGAGGGAAATCAAGGCGCTGAGTTTAAATCCTATGCCAGTATTCGTATTCGCGGAGCGATTCTAGATGAGCTAAGACGCGATTCGTGGATGCCGAGATCCGTGCAGCAGAAGTCACGCCAACTGTCTCAGGCAATCAAGACTGTTGAGAATAGGACTGGAGAAACGGCAACGGATAGAGAGATCGCGATGGAGCTCGGTGTCTCAATAACCGAGTATGCAGAAATGTTGGAGACCGTAGCCGGTTGTACTGTTTTCAGTCTTGAGGATCAGACAGAAATATTGGATCCGGGTCAAGATGTTGATCTGCCTCTCACGATGGTTGAGGACGATTCCACTCGTAAAGCTCTCGCGGCAGTCATAGAAAATTTGCCCAAGCAGGAGCAGATGGTTGTAGTGCTCTATTACAACAAGGGCCTGAACCTTAGAGAGATTAGTGAAGTGCTAAATGTGAGTGAATCACGTGTGTGTCAGGTTCACTCACAGGCAGTGGGTCGAATTCGCACTCGAATGCGATCGAAATACGATGAAGAAGATCTGTAAAGATCGCCATTGTTCGCTGAATTTGTAGTTGAAATATCCCGTGCAGAGAATGTGCCGTAGAGTAGTTAGGTGTGAATTGTGAAGAAGAAAAGTTCGATAGATATTATGACCATACTCGGGCTGCTATGCGGCGTGGGTGCGATCATAGGCGGTAATATCCTTGAAGGGGGTCATACCGAATCCCTTATGATCTTCACCGCTTTCGTTATTGTCTTCGGAGGCACCTTGGGTGCCGTAATGATTCAGACGCCACTGAATGTGTTCCTACAGGGTATGCGAAAAATTGAGTGGATGATTCGTCCGCCAGAAATTGATGGTGAGGCTATGATTGGCAGAATTGTCGAGTGGGGGCAGATAGCAAGACAGGAAGGATTGTTGAGCCTGCAGAGAATAGCCGAGGCAGAGAGTGATAGCTTTTCCCGAAGTGGTTTACAGATGCTTGCAGATGGCAGTGAGCCAGAGACGATCAGAAGCGTACTTGAGGTGGAGCTGGAAATGAATGAGAACAAAGATCTACTGGCGGCAAAGGTATTCGAGGGCTTTGGGGGCTACTCGCCGACTATAGGCATTATCGGTGCGGTAATGGGGCTGATACATGTAATGAATAATCTTGCCGATCCGGCTGCGCTGGGTCCAGGCATCGCTGTAGCTTTTGTAGCTACTATCTATGGTGTTGGCTTTGCTAATCTAATATTCCTGCCCATAGCAAACAAGCTTAAAACTCTTGTGAGCGCGCAATCTCAGCATCGAGAAATGATCGTAGATGGAATTGTATCGATAGCCGAGGGCGAGAACCCGAGAAACATCGAAGTTAAATTACAGGGATACCTTTAGACAGGTATTTGTGTACAAGGACCACCTATGGCCCGCAAGCGCAAGCGAAAGCAAGCCGAACCTGAGAATCATGAACGATGGCTAGTCTCATATGCAGACTTCATCACGTTACTGTTTGCGTTCTTCGTAGTCATGTATTCAATGTCTTCGGTTAACGAAGGCAAGTATCGAGTTTTGTCTGATTCGATGACGGCCGCATTCACGCAAACCACTAGATCGCTCGCTCCAATACAGGCGGGAGAGGTAGCGCGCTCATCGTCTTCGGTAATAAAACCCATTCGAAAAGTTCCTGACAAGATCAACATCTCTGCCCCAATCGTTCTCCTGAATGCTGGTCCGGAAATTATTGTAGATCCTGAGTATCAGGATCAGGAGGAAGCGGCGTCTGAGGCGATAGCGAAACAGATAGACGACATCGCTTCGGATATAGAGGATGAGTTTGAGGAGATGATCGCAGACGAAAACGTATCGGTTCGGAAGAGCCCTTTCTGGCTTGAGGTAGTCTTCAATAGCAATATTCTATTTGCCAGTGCAAGTGCAGAACTCTCAACGGGTGCAAGAGTTGAATTAGGTAAGCTGGGAAAACTCTTACAGGAATATGAGAACAGCATTAGTGTTGAAGGCTTCACCGACAATATACCGATCATAAGTCCGATATTTCCTTCGAACTGGGAACTCTCGTCTGCTCGCGCTGCCGCGGTAGTTCGGTTATTCGAAGAATACGGTGTGGAATCTGCGCGACTTATTTCTGTGGGCTACGGAGAGAACAGGTCAGTTAGTGAAAATCACACGGCAGAGGGAAGAGCGAACAACCGCCGCGTGGTAATTGTGATTATGGCAAAGGTTGACCAGGCGGAAGACATGAGCCGAGTAGGATATGACGACAGTGAGCTTTTCCGAAGACGAGTTGAATAGTGCAGAGATAGCTCACTGAGAAGCAAGCGCGCATTCGTTCGTGTGCTGCTTGAATGAACGACTAGAGATGGCAGGTGTGGATGATGGAGCCCATCGCCGTTTCAATAATCATCAGCTCCTCTTCCAAAAATGGTGCATTTCTAGTCAGAGTGAATTCTCCGCAATAGATTCCGCCATCTTTGATCTTATAGCTGCACTTGTGTGATTCCATAGATCCAATCGAAACGCTGACACCTTCTGTTTCGTTCTCATAGGCGAAACTATCGAATTCAACGATCTTACTAAGCCTGCTTGCGAGCAAATGTATGCGCTCGTCCATATTGAAAACAGATCCTGCTGCGCGCGTATTCGATTCAAGTAATGCAGCGTCGTTGCTGGCACCCTGGTAATGCATTGCTTCGTTATTCTTCACGATCCTACCTCATGTATTGGTTAACTAAATCGTATTGTTTCACTCTGAGAACCGTTCTAGCTCAAAGCCAATACAATTTACGAAAGTAGCCAATAGAATAAAGCAATACTTGTGCCAGAATTCGATTATGTCGGAGAGCCCCTAGATTAGGGGAGGTGGAGAGAGAGCTGGTAGAGTTGACTGTTAAGAAAGTGCCGCAATACGTTTGGATGTCACAATACTGACACGTCGAGGCTAAGTGTGCCGAAGAATTTAGGGTTTCATGTTCTGACGCTCAATCTTGTTTAATGCGGTGCTGATGGGTTTAAGCTGTGAAGGACTGAGGTCTACGAACTGTATGCCTGCCAAGGTGTCTGAGTCCGTTTTGTGTAAGCTTCGCACCTTGCCTCTAAACTCCAATTCAAGAACGTCATCGATAGATATCTTGCATTCATCTATAGTTCGACCGACCTCGACCTCGGTGGTAGTTATTGGCAGTGTGATCATTGCGCCAGACATCGAAATATCACGGCAACTACCTTGAATAACTGAGTTATCAGAATTCTTAAGTGTCACTGAGCTCCGAATTTTCGCGAGAGAGACACGATAATAATCCCGTAGCTGCATGCGGAATACTTTCTTCGGGAGTGTGAGCTTGCAGTACGGATTGTTCTCAGAGTCGTCAAGTGGCGATAGCAAGCCATAGAAGCGAATACTGCCCATATTCATAGTGCTCTTGATCTCGAGCTTAGTTACAGAAGTTATTTTCCCTCTCCAATCACTAGGGAGTATCTGCTTAAGAACTATTTGTCTCTTCTTTATGTTGAGGCTTTGGATTCTGGATTGATAGACATCGTTACTTTCAGATTCGCGAAGTCTAAGGGAGAGAGGCGTATTGTTTTTAGTGATTTGATTGAGGCATTCGAGGATTACAGCCTCGTTTGTAACAATTTCTTCGTTCGGTAAAGCTGACATGGCGGAGCCCTATATTTTCGCTAGATGAAAAAGCGAGTTCACAGGCTCCATAGAGTTAATATTGTTCCCATTCTCGCCATATGTCAGGCTTTGCATGCTCGCGGTAGGTGATAAGCTGGCCATTGTCTTTGCTATGAACTGAGTGCGTCGGTTTATCAACTGGCCGATCAAGCGGTTTTCATGAAAACATTGCTGTGCGATTTCAGATAGCTGAATGAAAAGTATATCGAGCTCTGCATCGGTATCCGCACTGCTTGAAATGACGTAGTCATTCACGGCAGCTGGGTGAGAGGAGATACTATTCACCTCCATAAATTTGACGCGCGCGCTGCTCGCGGCTTGTAATGTTTCGATCAACTTCTGTTTTTGAGCGCTGTTTATCGTTATAAGCTTCTCATCCAGGCTGTTCAGAGCTGCTCTCTCAGCTTCAAGAGATTTGCTTAAGGCTCGTGCGCAGCGAGCCTCCTCTTTGAGTAAGCGTACAAGGTGGGTCTTTACCTGATGTATTTCGTTGTCTTGACTCATTTAAACGAACCTGCCTTATTCAACAGCGCTATTCGACCTTGCGCTCTCGATTTCAATAAGATCTGCAGCAGTGTCTTCGAAGTTCATTTCGAGAGTCCCGTCTGCGATTGCCTGTTTCATCTCAGCTACCCGTGATGCATCCACATCGGGGTATGCCGCTAACGTAGATTCTAGCTCCTTCAATCGAGCAGCTTGATCGGTCATGCTAACCGTATCAATAATTCCTGAGGGCGAAGCCTGAGCAGTGGTGCTGCTCTTCGCTTTATGTCCATTGTCCAATGTGTTTGATGCACTTGGACTGATGACATTTGCCGGAATCTTGCCGGTCTGAATTTCGGTACTCATGAGAGTAGCTCCCGTGATTGTGTGTATCTAGAAACGTCTGTGCCTAAATACGACATGGTTGATAGAAAACTTTAGTCCTTTCTTACAAATTTACACTTACCGTGCTCTTGTTCAGAATTGTTGCCTCTATAGTGCGTCCTGATCTTAGGTTTCGCACTGGAATGAGATCCCCAGACTGCCCATTCTTAAGGGCCTGGCCGGTCATTCTCACCTGCAATCCCGCTATCTGGGCTTTGATAATCACTTCCTGGCCCTGCCGCACAATATTCCTGGGTCTAACCGCACTTAAGGTAATCGGGGCGCCAACATTAAGAGGCCGTATCAGTTCAAAATTGGTAACTTGGCTAGGATCACTTAAATAGCCAATGGGCAGCTTATTCAAGGGGACCTGTTGAACTTCCAGATCTTCTGCGTCTAACAATGCGCCACGCGTAAGGGCGCGGCTAGTAAATACCACATTGACTAGGGCAGAGATCGTTACAGGCACGTACAAGGTCCAAGGATTCAGTCCGCTGCAGCGGACACCCACGGTCATGCGTGAAGTATTATTCATAGTCCCAGTAGAGAATGTTTCGAGTGGGATATTGCACTTCTTGAGTTGTAGTCTGGTATCTAGCGAGCCCGCAGTCGCGACTGCATCTTCAAATTGACTGTGATCGATCTGTGCAAGCGCATGATCTTCAGCGATTAGGCGGATCGAATCGAGTGATTCGACTTCTTCGGCATAGCTATTCGGTATTCCACAGAGACAGAGCAACAGGCCAAGAAGGCCCAAGTAATAGTTTGATGTGACCGAAAACGGATTCATAGCTGTAGGAGTTTTCTTATCTGTCAGTAAAGTGACGTTCATTCGAATCTAGGCTCAATAATTAAAACGATGGAATATCCAATCGGCGTAGGGTTTTCGGTGCCTCGCGAAGATTCTGAGTCCTCAATGTTCACTGCAGCAAAATCTCTCACCTTCCTGGTTAAGAAAGATGCAATCTATGTGCCACACACAGCTTTCTAATCAGTTTTGGTCAAAGCTTTTGCTAAATGGATTTGGATAGTCGGAATAGCAGAGATATTCGAGCTGAATATTCGTGAAGTAGGAATGGGCATTCAGAAATTGCTACTAATTCAAAACATTTACCGTCAACCGGCAAGCATTGCCGCTTTCACGACCTGCAATTGCCGCTAACTGTAATTCACGCTAGCTAAACTCAGCTAACTCATTGAAAAAATAACTAAATCTCTTTTTGGCACAGCAGTTGCAACAACTGAGCAAAGCAGAGCAAGAGTAGAGCCAGAACAGTTTCGTTGTAACTACTACGACGACAGGAATCTAAACATGAACATTATTGATAAGGCATTTGGAATTCATGCAGCAGCTCTAAGCTTTCGCTCAGAGCGGGGCTCGATATTGGCGACGAATATTGCGAATTCCACTACTCCTGGTTTTCGGGCACGTGACTACGACTTCAGGACAGCACTGAAACAATTTTCAACTGATCAACAAGTCGGCATGCGGGCTACGAATTCCAGACACATTCGAACAACCGAGAAGAATAATTTTGGTGATTTGCTCTATAGAGTGCCGACTCGCGTTACAACGAATAACAATACAGTAGAGGCAGATGTGGAGCAGGCCGCGTTCTCAGAAAACGCACTTAGATATCAAACGACTCTGCAGTTCCTGAACGGCTCAATCTCAGGCCTGCGTAAAGCGATTACAGGAAGAATATAATGGGCTTATCAAGCGTATTCGAGATTACCGGCACTGCGCTTAACGCGCAGAGCATCCATATCGACACCATCGCGAAGAACATGGCAAATGCACAAGTTCTTGCCGGCAGTGAGCAGACTGCCTATAGAGCGCGACGGCCTATCTTCTCGTCCATCCTAGAATCCAGCATGAGTTTTAGTTTCAACAAGCGAAATGAGGGCGGCGTGAAAGTCGACGGCATGTCATACAGCGATACGCCTATTGAAAAGCAAATGATGCGAGAGAACCCATTCGCAGATGCCGAAGGGTACGTCTATCTCTCGAACGTGAACTTGGTGGAAGAGATGGCGTACATGATGGAAGCCTCGCGAAATTACCAATCGAATATTGAAGTAATGAATACATCCAAGCAACTGATGCAGCGAACGATTAGTTTAGGCGCGTAATCGGACGCAAAGTGGAGAGTTAGCAATGAATACAGTCGAACAGATATTCTCACCCAATAATAGCGCCAGCGCGCAGGTGAATAGTAAAAATGATGAACTGGGACAGGAAGATTTCCTCAAGCTCTTAGTTGCACAGTTAAAGAATCAAGATCCAAGCAATCCAGTGGAGAACAGCGAATTTCTTGGTCAGATAGCGCAGTTCAGCATGGTCTCTGGTATCGATAGCTTGGGTGTCTCATTCGATAGCGTCGCTTCCAGCCTATTCTCAACACAGGCTATGCAGGCATCGCAATTGGTTGGTAAAGACATTCTAATTGAAACTAATACGGCAGATCTCACCGAAGGGGAATCGATTGAAGGTGTATTGGAAAGTACGACCTCAGCTTCCAGCGTGAAGATAGTTATCGAGGATGAGTCAGGGTTGCTCGTTCAAACTCTGGACTTGGGGAATATCGGAGCCGGTTCTACAAAATTCGCTTGGAACGGTATCGACAGTGAAGATACACAGGCTCCGTCCGGCGCCTACACGCTGCGAGCAGAGGCGTTTGTAGATGGATCATTGCAGGGAGTTCCGATACAAATATTTAGCAGAGTTCAAAGCATTGCCGTCGATAGATACAACACTAGTGTCTCCTTAGAATTGTCAGGAAATAGAAGTGTAGGCATTGGGCAGGTAAGAGAATTTAAGTGAAGAATTTGAAAGACAGAAATGAATCGAGAGAAATTAAGCAATCAGAACTAGGAATTAACAGGAGCTAACTATGTCATTCAATACAGCAGTAGCGGGAATCAAAGCATCGAGCACCAGCCTTGAAATAATTGGTAACAATATTTCTAACGCCGGCACCACTGGATTTAAGTCTTCGAGAGGCGAGTTCG
This sequence comes from SAR86 cluster bacterium, assembly GCA_002401885.1. GTDB lineage: Bacteria > Pseudomonadota > Gammaproteobacteria > Pseudomonadales > Pseudohongiellaceae > UBA9145. The sequence goes on along the minus strand of NVUL01000004.1, from coordinate 34,849 downwards.
CGGATGTGTTTTCTACTAGCCTACTCGGGTCTTCGTCAAATGCTGTAGGTAAGGGCGTGGCCGTATCCGGCGTGAGCCAGGCTTTCACACAGGGCAATATTAGCTTTACCAATAATGTTTTGGACATGGCGATCAACGGTGGTGGATTCTTCGTGCTGAATGATGATGGGTCTAACGTTTACAGTCGTGCAGGTAACTTTCAGGTGGATAGATCAGGGTATGTAGTAAACCCAGACGGAAATCGTCTGCAGATTTTTAATACCACCGCGGCGGGAGTCCCTACCAGTGGCTTGGCGGACCTGCAGATAGATTCAAGTCTCATCCAGCCTGCGCCTACTTCATTGGTTAATATTTCCGCTAACTTAGATTCCAGATCATTGGTGCCAACAACGGCGTGGCCAGGTGCTGGATTCGATGCATTTGCATCACCGCCGACCGCTCCTTCCCCTGATATGTTTAATTCCTCCACGTCTTCCACTGTTTATGACAGTCAGGGTAATGCGCATGTGCAGAGCATCTATTTTGTAAAGACAGCCGTCCCGAACGAATGGGATATCCATACCTTGATAGACGGAGTGACCGCCTCCGGTCCGGATACAGTTACGTTTGATTCCTCGGGTCAAATACCAGCTGCCAGTTTGCCATTCCAAGTCAACGTTGCTGCATGGACGCCTCTTGATGCCAGTGGAGCTACAACAGGAGCCGCTGCACAAACCTTCGATGTCGATCTTTCTGTTTTATCTCAGTTCGGTAGCGATTTTAGTGTAACCAACATCGAGCAAGACGGATTTACAACTGGGCAACTGAGCGGTGTTGAAGTAGGCGATGCCGGCATCGTGTTTGCCAGATTTACTAACGGTCAGTCGCGAGCGTTGGGTCAGGTAGCGCTTTCTTCTTTTACTAACTCAACCGGTCTACAGCCACTAGGCGGTAGTATCTGGGGAGAGACTTTTGCATCCGGTCAACCGATATTCGGTGGTCCGGGTACCAACGGTTTAGGTACAGTTCAGTCGGGCGCGTTGGAGGATTCGAACGTCGAGGTCAGCCAGGAACTGGTGAACATGATCGTGGCGCAAAGAAACTTTCAGGCGAATGCGAAAGTGATTCAGACAGAAGACGCGATAACACAAACTGTTATCAACTTGCGTTAATAAAGTCGGAATAAGCGCACTACCTAGAAAAACTAACAGGGATATTGAAGATGCACGAACTACTCCTATCCATCACCCATAGCGCTAAGCAAACTATGCAGGCGCAGGCAATCAATGCACACAACTTGGCGAATGCTGGCACGGAAGGATTCAAGGCAGAGATCGCTTACTACTCTACGCAGAACGCGACGAGCACTGTGTCAAGTTCTCCTGATTTGTCGCCGGGAGTGGTTCGCACGACGGGCCGGAACTTGGATGTAAGTATAAACGGCGAGGGATGGATAGCGGTAATGGCAGAAGATGGTACCGAGGCTTACTCTCGTCGCGGAGATCTGCAGCTCGATGCTTTTGGGCAACTAACCAATGGGGTCGGCCAAGCCATCATGGGCAACAATGGCCCCATTGCCCTGCCTCCGTTCGGCACACTTGAGATCGGRTCGGACGGTACGATCTCCATACTGCCTCTAGGRCAGACGCCGAACACGCTGGCAGTAGTMGATCGCATTAAGTTAGTAAAGCTGGAAGGCAGCGAAGTGCGCAGGGGCGTGGATGGACTAGTACGCATGCCCGATGGGTTCGCGGTAGATGCAGATTCCTCGGTAAGTGTGCTCTCTGGCATGTTGGAAGGTAGCAATGTCAATGTAGTGGGGGAGATGGTGAAGATGATCGATCTGGCACGCCGCTTCGAAAGCGAAATTAAGCTGATGCAGTCTGCAAAAGAAAATTCAGCCGCGCTCACCAAAATCATGAGCCTGAACTAGAACCGAATTTGAGAATTAGTGTAGGAGAATAGATATGACTCAAGCCTTGTGGATTGCAAAAACCGGTTTGGACGCCCAGCAAACGAAGATGTCCGTAATCTCAAACAATCTCGCGAATGCTAGCACGTCGGGTTTCAAGCGCAGTCGTGCGGTGTTCGAAGATCTTCTTTATCAGAACCAGCGCCAGCCTGGCGCACAATCATCGCAGGATACTGTTTACTCTACTGGATTAATGATCGGTACCGGCGTGCGAACCGTTGCGACAGAGAAACTATTTACCCAGGGCAATTTGTCGCAAACAGAAAACCCACTCGATGTCGCGATAGAGGGGAGAGGGTTTCTTCAAGTATTACTTCCTGATGGAGGCCTTGCCTATACACGCGATGGCTCGATGCAGGTCGATAATCAGGGGCAGTTAGTTACACCGAGTGGCTATGCGATACAGCCAAGCATCAATATTCCTGCTGACGCTCAGTCCATTACCATAGCGGTTGATGGAACCGTTTCGGTGAGCCTACAAGGAAGTTCTTCGACTACACAGGTAGGCAGTATTCAACTCGCTGACTTTATTAATTCAAGTGGTCTACAGGCGAAGGGTGGCAACCTGCTCTTGGAAACGACTTCAAGTGGGTCACCTCAGGTTGGCTTGCCTGGAGCGAATGGTCTCGGCTCCTTGCTGCAAGGCTTCATAGAGAACTCCAATGTAAATGTGGTGGAAGAACTAGTTAACATGATCGAGACGCAACGTGCCTATGAGATGAATAGCCGCGCTATCTCAACAGCTGACCAGATGCTGCAGTACGTCTCTAACAACCTGTAGGAATTAGATTGATGAGCCTGAAAATTAAAAAATACCTAACAGTGCTGATCTTGCTGACAGGGGTCGTAAGTTGCACGACCCCACAATCGAATCAACCTCTCGAAGGTGAACAAGAGCCTAGTTATTTGCGGCTGCAATCGGCGGGGGAACTGCCTTCAGGGTCTCTTTATCAGGCAAGTTCAGCGATGGGCTTGTATGAAGATATAAAGGCGAAACGAATTGGCGACATTCTTACGGTCGTGCTCGTTGAACAAACATCAGGACAGAACAGCGCTGACAACAGTGTGAATCAGTCTACGGAGATGAACGTACGGACGCCTACATTTGGTGGTAGCAGTAGAGCCAACATGCAGATAGATCTGGGTTCCGAGAATAGTTTTAGTGGTCAGAGTGGTAGCAGCCAGAGTAATAGCCTAAGTGGCGCCATTACCGTGACGGTCCATACCGTTCTACCAAACGGGAACCTCGTTGTAGAGGGTGAGAAATGGATACGCATCAATCAGGCGAATGAATTCGTTCGTCTAAAAGGTGTGGTTAGGCAGGTGGACATCGATACGAACAACACGTTGCTATCCACACAGGTTGCCGACGCACGGATTTCCTATGGTGGCACTGGCACTAGCGGCAATAGCCCCGGCTGGGCAGCGAAAGTACTGTTCAGCTCCATATGGCCATTCTAACGACAGAGTAAGCAGGAGAAATTAACGGATGAAGATGCAGAAATTACTAGGGCTACTTACGTTCATGATGGCAACTATAGTTGCCAGTTCTGCTGGTGCCGAGCGTCTAAAAGATCTTGCGAAGGTCGACGGTGTTAGGCCCAATCAGCTAGTTGGCTATGGCTTGGTCGTTGGTCTACCTGGCAGTGGCGATCAGACAACTCAGACCCAATTCACCGTGCAAAGTCTGAAGAGCACGCTCGCCAGACTGGGAGTGATCATTCCCGAGAACATCAATCCACAGCTGAAGAATGTAGCAGCCGTATTAGTTCATGCGGAACTGCCCGCCTTTGGGAAACCAGGGCAGACGATCGATGTTACGGTCTCTTCTATTGGTAATGCGACCAGCTTGCGCGGCGGCTCTCTGTTGATGACTCCGCTGAAGGGTGCCGATGGTAACGTCTATGCCCTTGCTCAGGGAAATCTCATCGTTGGGGGGTTCGGCGGCGAGGGAGCCGATGGCTCATCGGTGACGGTGAATATTCCAAGCAGTGGCCGCATACCCAACGGAGCGCTTATTGAGCGTGAGGTCGCAAGTCCATTTTCTGATATCAACGGTTCTATTACCTTCAATCTCAACCAGGCTGACTTCACCACAGCCATGAATCTTGTAAATACAATTAACAATATCTTTGGCGCGAATTCCGCAGTCGCCATAGACAGTACTTCCGTCCGAGTAATGGGCCCCATTGACCCCGATCAAAAGGTGGCTTTTGTCGCTGCCTTGGAAAACCTTGAGGTTGAAAGGGGCGAAGCGGTAGCCAAGGTCATTATCAATTCTAGAACCGGCACTGTTGTTATTGGTTCTCGTGTTCAAGTTGACGAGGCTGCCGTCGCCCATGGCAGTCTGACAGTGACTATTTCCGAAGAAGCATTTGTAAGTCAGCCAGGGCCTTTTTCCCGTGGGGGCGACACGGCAGTGGTTGCTAACTCTAACGTTTATATAGAGGAGGAAGACAACCGCATGTTTCTGTTTCAGCCAGGTGTTTCCTTGAACGACCTGGTTCGAGCGGTGAATCAGGTAGGTGCTTCTCCCAGCGACCTCGTTGCAATACTCGAGGCTTTGCAGCAAGTCGGCGCACTGCGAGCACAACTGATAGTTATCTAATTTAAGCGAAGTGTAGGAACAAAAAATGACTAATTCTGTGGCTAGGGTTTATACCGATTTTTCAGGTTTGAAAGAGCTAAGTGCGCAGGCGCGAACTGAGCCTAATGCTGCTGCCAAAGAGGTAGCACAGCAATTTGAGTCCATTTTTATAGAGCTAATGATGAAATCGATGCGTAGCGCGACGCCGAAAGATAGCCTATTCAATAGCGATCAAATGGAAGCCTACCAAGATATTTCCGACAAGCAATTGGCAGTGGATATGGCTGCGAGTGGCGGCTTGGGCCTAGCGGAGATAATTCAGCGACAGATTGCTAATACGCCGGGCTTCAGCTCGACAGACGTGGCGCTCTAACTCCGTTTCGAGCAATGACTATGAATAAATCAGAAGTTAGACAAGTGAAAAGAGGTCTAGTCTAGATGCCAGACTTACTTAAGGTGGCGGCTAATTCCCTGCAGTCTTGGCAGCAGGCGCTGAATACCACGGGTCATAATATTGCAAACGCGAATACTGAGGGCTATAGCCGTCAGAGCGTGCAATTCGAAACGGCGGATCCGCGCGTGTTCGGCTTCGGTTTCGTTGGGCAAGGTTCTAAGGTCTCTGGAATCGAAAGATCGCACAATGAGTTTCTTAGCTCTCAAGTTCAGGAGCTCACTTCGAGCAGTGCAAGATATCAAGTCTTCACCGAATTCAGTTCGAGAGTCGACGATGTCCTCGCGGGTTCAGAAAACAATTTGAATAGTTCGATACAGAAATTCTTCAATGCTGTTAGCGAGGTGGCGGGAAGCCCGGGGAGTCTGCCCGAGAGACAGGTCCTCTTAGGGGAAGCTTCGAATCTGGTGGATCGTCAGCAAAGCTATCATCGACTGTTGCAAGATCTTAATGAGGAAGTAAATTCACGCATTCGCTCCGGAGTGAATGAGATAAACAACTTGTCGGATAGCATCGGTGCTATCAATAAACAGATAACTAGCGCTATCGCGAGCAGCAACGGTGCCACGCCAAACGATCTACTCGATCAACGAGATCGGCTCATCGAGCAGTTGTCACGGAAGGTCACGATTACGACGGTCGATCAGAATGATGGCTCGTTAAATGTTCTAGTGGGTAAAGGACAGCCGCTCGTCATCGGCTCTCAGATTACTCATCTCGATACTAGATTCAGCGCAACTGATAGCACAAGGATTGAGGTCACCGTTCCTGGGCAGGTAGCTGCCAGCGATTCTAGCCAGTTAATTGGCGGTGGTGAGCTACAGGGTGTAATTGATTTTCGCAGTAGGATTCTAAATCCTGCGCTAGATAAACTCGGATTAATTGCACTGGGAATTAGTGAAACGGTCAATGAACACCACCTCAAGGGCATAGACCTTAATGGTGATATGGGCAATAACTTTTTCAATAGTACTACCGTACCTATTGCTGGCGATACTCGAAATATTGGCACGACCACGCCGTCCGTTGTAATTAACGATGTAACTCAGATAAGAGCGAGCGACTATACGCTAGCGTATGATGGAAGCCAGTGGCAGCTTACAAGAATGGCAGACAACACCAGTGTTTCCGGCACGGGGCCACTCGTTCTGGATGGCTTAAGCGTTGATGTGAGTAGTGGCGTGCCGGTAGCCGGCGACAGCTTTGTACTAAATGCAGCCCGAACGGCAGCTTCAACTTTCTCATTAGCGATTTCTGACCCACGTAAGATAGCGGCAGCAAATCCGCTACTAACGAATTCCACGTTAAGCAATGCTGGCTCCGCTCAATTGCAAAACCTAACTGTAGCGTCTGCTAATTCTCTGCCTTTGGCTGGGCCAATAACACTAACCTACAACCCCGATGCACTCGGAGCTGGAATTCCTGGGTATGACGTGAGCGGAGGGCCTGGTGGAACACTAGCTTATGCCCCAACTACGGAAAGTTTAGGAAAGAGCTTTAGCTTCGCAGGCATTGGCATTGATTTCGAATTAAGCGGTATACCGCAAAATGGTGACAGTTTTACGATTGGCAATAACAGCAGTGCTGTCGGTGACAATCGAAATATGCAAAGCATTGCCGAGTTGCAGTTCCAATCAAAGCTGAATGGAGGTAACGATTCCTTTCAGGATTTTTATAGCTCGTTGGTAGCGCAGGTAGGGGTTATAAGCAATCAGGCAAATGCAAACTATGAGATAGAAACCTCTCTGTTACAACAGGCGACGAGTTACAGGGACAATGTGATAGGTGTAAATCTTGATGAAGAAGCTGCGAATCTACTGCGATTCCAGCAGGCGTATCAGGCATCGGCGCAGTTGGTGAAGGTGGCAGACGACATGTTTCAAATTTTGATTAATTCGATTAGGTAGCAGACCCTGAAAATGTATTTCGATATGGATTTCAATCACTTCGTTTTAGCTGTCGCTAAAGTTTCGACCAGGAAACTGCCGCTTCAAGCATTTCACTTTGCCCGTTAAGGGCAATGCGAGTGCGCCAGAAGCAAGTGAAATGACACTTTTACGCCAGCTTTTGGCGCACGATGTACTGAAAAAGTGATGGATGACTTTTTCAGTATCGACTAAATAGTTTCTTCGATTAGAGGCGAGATCGCGTGAGAATTTCTACACTACAAATGTACAAGCAGAGTGTTCAGTCGATGCAGGCACAGCAAAGTGAATTGCATCGAACGGAGGCTCAACTCGGTAGTGGGAAACGAATTAACAAACCTTCCGATGATCCTACAGGGGCAGCAAAGGTATTAGACCTTAATTCTACGATTGCTGTAATCGATCAGTTCTCTCGCAATGTCGCAGGCGCAGAATCATCGCTGGCATTCGAGGAAAATGTTATAGCAAGTGTAAACAATAGTTTGCAGAGAGTTCGCGAGTTGGCAATTCAAGGTAACAATGCGACCAATTCTGACCTGGACCGGCAGACGATAGCTCAGGAGATCTATCAGAAGCTCGATGAATTGACTTCACTTGCCAATACACGGGATGCAAGGGGAGAGTATATATTCGGCGGATTTAGTGTCGATAGTCCGCCGTTCGCTGATATTTCCGGAAGCATTGTCTATCAGGGGGACCAGGGCCAGCGTTTCGTGCAGATAGGTGAAGGTACGCAGACGGCTGTAGGTGATTCAGGGGAGAGCGTTTTCTCAAGAGTCTCAAGCGGTGACGGCACTATCGAGGTGGCTGCATCTTCGGGCAATAGCGGTGATGCCATCGTCGGCGCGTACGGTCATAGCAGTAAATATCAGCCAGATAACTACACGATAACCTTCAATCAAGCCGCCATTACAGATCCGATAGCTTATGTGATTATCGATGGGGTCGGGGCGACTATCAGCAGCGGCACCTATAATGAAGGTGAAAGTATCGCATTTACAGGAGTGCACCTGCGCATGAGTGGGATCCCCGCAGACGGCGATGTGGTGAATGTGGACCCATCGCGGAATCGTAGTATCTTTGATGCGGTAAAGGGTATTGCCGATGCTTTGGATAGGCCTACTCAAGACCCCGCTGCCTCGGCAAGACGTCACAATGAATTGGCGCAAGGACTAAGCAATCTAGACCAGGGGCTAGATCATCTGGGTTCAATACGTGCGGGCATTGGTTCGCGGCTGAACAACATAGAATCCGTGCACAGTATAAATCAGGATCTTAAGTTGCAACTGGAGATCGTTGTGTCACAGACTCAGGATCTCGATTACGCGGAAGCGATTTCCAGATTTAACCTGCAGCTTACATCTCTTCAAGCCGCACAGCAGGCCTTCATCAAGACCTCGGGCCTGACGCTCTTCCAATACTTGTGATTCTATTCTCCTTCCTTTAATCCACTGCAGTCTCTCTGACAGGCGACATTTCGTCGTGCGCATTGTTGCGGCAATAGCTATTCCCAATTGGTGATTTTTCCCCGCACTCGCTACGTTTAGCTGAGTTTCTCAAACTATTTGTTAAGGTATTTTGAATCTCGTCGTAATGATCAGGGACAGCAAGAGCAACAGCATTGAAAACTGTGTTGCAATTTACTAACTCTAAATGATGATCTCTACAGACAGGTGCAAAAACCGCTGCTGGGACGAAAGAGGATACGAAAATGGCTCAGGTAATAAATACCAATGTTGCATCATTGAATGCGCAGAGAAATCTGAACAAGTCTCAATCGATGCTTTCCACTTCACTACAGCGACTCTCTTCTGGTATGCGTATTAATAGCGCCAAGGATGATGCCGCAGGTCTGGCGATCTCGGAGCGTTTTACTGCGCAGATCCGCGGACTCAATCAAGCTGCTCGAAACTCAAACGACGGTATATCTCTAGCGCAAACCGCTGAGGGCGCGTTGGGTGAAGTTACCAACAACTTACAGCGAATTCGTGAGCTAGCGGTACAGTCTGCGAACGCGACTAATAGCGCGTCGGATAGATTAGCGATGCAAGAAGAAGTAACGCAGTTGATGGCTGAGGTCGAGCGTGTGGCAAATCAGTCGAACTTTAACGGCGTGAAGCTTCTAGACGGTTCCTTCTCTTCACAAGTATTCCAAGTTGGTGCAAACGTTGGTGAGACGATCACTGTCGCTAGCATCGTTGATGCTACTGCAACGGGTTTGGGCCTGGACAACAGTGCTGCCTCTCGTACTAACGGTACAGCTGTAACAGGGGCCTTGTTGGCAGGCGATCTTACAGTAAATGGTGTCGACGTAGGTGCCGTTGCAAGAGACGCGAAGGCGATTGCTGCAGCTATTACTGCATCATCTACAGGGGTAACTGCCACGGCAACAAATAGTATTTCCACAGGCACATTCGCTACTTCAGCGAACGACACTGCAGGTGATACATATACCTTGACAGTGGCTGGGGTTGATATCTTGGGCACAAGCACCGGAGCGGGAACGATCAATGCAGCAATGATGGATACAGCTGTTAGTGCAGGCGTAATCACAAGCTTGGCAACAGCCGGAATAACGACTACGGGTACATTTGCCGCTGGAAATCGAACTTTCATCGATGCAGATGGCGACAACATCGTTATCAGTGAAGCACGCGTTGATGCGGCTGGTTCCAACAACACAGGTGGTGTAGGTGCAGGTACAGGCACGAACTACGGTTCTGTCAATTCAATCACTTCCGCTGGCGCTGATTTAGTAATTGCGGGTGCTGATTCAACGAAGGCTGGTTTGTCTGATGCTACTGCCACTGCTTCAACGAATACCTTGAACGTGACCACAGTTGCCGGAGCTAACTCGGTGATAACAGCGGTTGATGCTGCTATCAACTCAGTGAACAGCGCGCGAGGCACGCTAGGTGCGATACAGAATCGATTCGAATCTGTTGTTACTAGCCTGCAGACATCTGCTGAAAGTCTATCTTCTGCACGATCGCGCATTCAGGACGCCGACTTTGCTCAGGAGACAGCTAATCTGACCAAGGCGCAGATCCTGCAACAAGCGGGCGTCGCAATGATTGCTCAGGCCAATTCACTTCCGCAGAACGTTTTATCGCTACTTCAGTAGAACGGCTTTAAAGCACTAGGAAAATGAGTGTGGCTCCTGAGGGGGCTGCACTCATTTCCGGATTAGGAAAGTAGGAAAGGCTGAAGAAAAATTTTAGACAAGCTTGATGAACTCAGACAGACACTAAGTACCTGGAGCCATAGCGATGCCATCACTAGACAGAGTTGATATCCGAGAGCCTGCATTACGCACTGAGATTATTGGGTCCAATCAATCCAATGAAAAGCGGCAAGGCTTTGCCGGCAACGGTAAATTTATGCCGATGGTTCTAAGCTCAGACGAAGCGCTGAAGTCGAACGCAACAGAGTTGGACCAAGCCGTCGAGAATGTTGCTGTTTATGTCCAGAACATAGCTAGAGACATCAACTTCAGTGTCGATGCAAATACTAACACGCCCGTTGTAACCGTTACGGATCAGTTCTCTGGAGAGGTTATACGGCAGATACCCAATGAAGAGATGCTGGAAATATCCAAGAGCCTAGAAGACGCACAGCGACGCAACAGCGACAAGGTGCACAAGGGTTTGTTATTTGAGGGAGACGCCTAGCTCGCACCTTCGGTACGTTGGTATGTTAATTGCTATTAATATGAATAGTAGTGCGAGAGCGTCACTGTACGTATGCCAACATTGTTAGCAATCTAGCTTTTCAACGCCTCTCGCAATCAAACCAATTTTTAACAGGGTGTCCTCTCAGTATGTTAACTGCAACCGGACTAGGATCGGGATTGGATGTTAATAGCTTGGTATCGCAACTTGTTGCAAGCGAGCGAGCCGTTTCCGACCTGCAACTCAATCGGCAACAAGCTAATTTAAATTCCAAGTTCTCAGCGTTGGGTGCCTTGAAAGGGAGCTTGGGCGGCTTCAAATCTGCACTTAGTGGCCTTAACACTCTTAGCAGCTTCGATCTAAAGACTGCTACAAGTTCTGACAGTTCGATCTTCACCGCTACGGCTAGCACAGACGCCTTGCCAAGCAACTATTCAATTGCGGTCTCGCAGCTTGCAACATCCCATTCTCTGGCAAGTCTAAGTTTTGCCGATAGCAATGAAACGGTAATCGGCACTGGAACCCTTACGATCCGTCGGGGAACCACAGACTATGTGGCGGGCACGGATACTTATAACAGTTTTACTTTGAATCAAGAGAGTACCGCTGCCAATATTACTATCGATAGTAGTAATAACACTCTGGAAGGAGTGATGACGGCGATCAACGATGCGGACATTGGAATAGGCGCATCCATTATCAATGACGGCTCCGGTTTCCGTCTTCTACTGTCTTCCGAGACCACCGGCGCAGAAAATAGTCTGGAGATTGTCGTCACCGACGACGATTTGGATAACATCGATAACACGAGTGGTTTATCGCGATTAGCGTTTAATGCCGCTGCGACAAACTTGGAGCAAACAAACGCCGCAGTCGATGCGAATTTTACGATCAATGGCTTGGCGATTACGTCGGCGAGCAACGATGTTAGCTCGGCCATACCAGGTGTCTCGCTAAACCTTAAGAAAATCAGTGTCAGCGCGGTGGACCTTAGTATCGAAGCGAATACTAGCTCAGTATTAAGCGGTGTTAGTAGTTTTATCGCTGGATACAACAGCTACATAGGTACAGCAAATGCGTTGAGCAACTACGATCAGGAGAATGATGTAGCCGCGGCATTGTTAGGAGACTTTACGCTACGCTCCATTGGTGGGCAGATCGACAACGTCGTTCGTAGTTCAGTAGCAGGGCTTGCCGGATCTATTACTAATCTGTCGGAACTCGGAATCACAACGTCAGCATCAGGCACTCTTTTACTCGATGGTGATAAGTTTACAGCCGCTCTCTCAGACCACCCGCAGCAAGTGAGTCAAATGTTTACTGCTATTGCAGTTCCTGAAGATGAGGAAGTTCTATTTACGTCGTCAACTGCAGCGACTGCGGTGGGGACCTATGCAGTTAATGTTAGTAGTCTCGCTAGCGCAGGCGTGATGAGTGGTGGCGGTGTACTACCTGATTTCAGCATGGGGGGTAGCGTGGTTGTTGATGCCACGAATAACAATCTTACCTTTGAGATTGATGGAGTAACCACCAGCGAAATAACCCTTAGCTCAGCTACTTATACTAGCGGGGAAGACCTAGCCGCCGAACTACAGGTTCAGCTAAATGGAGCGCAAGAGCTATTGGATGTAGGTAGATCGGTAACCGTAACTTATGAGAGCGGATCCAATCGACTATCCATTGTTTCGAATAGTCTTGGTAGCACCTCGAAAGTAGATATTCTCGCCATCGACGCAACCACTACCGCATCGCTAGGTTTCTCGGTGAGCGCAGGTGTGGTCGGTACCGATGTCGTTGGCACCATCAACGGAGAGTTAGCGACTGGCGCTGGAAACGTTCTAGTGGGCGATAGCGGCACCGCTGCTGAAGGCCTCAATCTGACGATCACCGGTACGACAACAGGTAACCGCGGAAACGTGACGTTCACCCGAGGCATAGCCAATCAATTGGATTCGCTTCTAGACAGTATCCTGCTCGAGAATGGGCCTCTCGAATCGAGAATAGAAACATTGCAAGACCGCATGGATGATGTCGTGCAGAAGCGTGAGGACCTAGAACTACGCTGGGAAGAAGTGGAATCAAGATATACCAGGCAGTTCAATACTCTAGATGCGCTGTTGGCGGGTTTGGAGAACACAAGCAACTATCTCGAACAGCAGTTCGACAACCTATTGAAGCCAAATTTCAATAGATAAAGTGAGTCAGTTCATAAGCAGCGGTAGATCGAATCGCTATTCAACCATGCAGGTGGCTAATATGTATAACTATGATGCTCTAAACGAATACCAGCAAATCGACATTCAATCGAAGGTCTCCAATTCCACTCCACATAGCTTAGTTTCTATGTTGCTACAGGGCGTTCTCGACAAGCTAGCTAAGGCTTCTGGGGCAATACAAAGAAAGGATATTGCCGAGCGGGGCCAGGCGATAAGCGAGAGTATTCGAATAATCGATAATCTGCGCGCCAGTCTGGATCTTGTGAGTGGTGGAACCATCGCCACAGGTCTTGCCTCTTTATACGACTATATGGAGAGAAGATTGGTAGAGGCGAATGCCCAATCGAATGAGCAGATCGTGGAGGAAGTAGTTACCTTGATCAACGAGATTAAATCTGCCTGGGATACGATATCCACAAAGCAACCTCAATAGTTACGTAGACACTTCTTTCGGAATTCAGAGCCTATGTATGATCGAAACTTGACACAAGTATTGCGCCTGACAGCAGAGATGGAAAATCGGGCGGCTGATGGAGAATGGGGAGTTGTTCAAGAGTTGGACGCGGCTCGACTCGTTGAAATGGAGAAGTTAAGTTACGACGACGGAAATGACGCTAAAGATAAGTCAGCGGTTCTGGCCTGCCTGCTCCAGTCCAACCGCACAATCGCTACTCTAGCGAGGGAGGCTAAGTCGAAGTTGCAGTTAGAGCGACAACAACTATTGCAAGGCAAACAGGCTACAGGCAGCTATCAACAAATTCAGGGAAATGCCTGATGATAGAGCGCATGAAAGATAGTTTTGGAATTGGAATCGATATCTCTCGGCTAGAGGGTGCGAAGCGTGACTAGTTTGCCTCGAGGGCTTGTAATGGAGGGGAGCTACTCTTTTACTGTAGAAAAAATTCAGCACGTACCAACGTCAACCGAATTGTTAAGCATAGATAAAGAGAATGAAAAACTCTTGAGAACCAGTACTATCTGGCAAGACCCGGTCGAAATTGAGGAGCTGGATCATGATCATGTTAGTCTCGAATTGCGTCGTCAAGATTTGAAGATCAGCCTGCTACTAGATTTAGTAGGTGAATTGATGATTAGGCAGAGTGAATTGCCTCCCCTTGAATCGATCCAGCTAACGGCCACAGGCATCGAATTTTCTAATGAGGTTTGCACATTCGGTGCAGGAGACATGGCGAAGGCCACTCTGTTCTTGCTCCCGGCCTTGCCAAGAGCACTTCAATTCTATGGGGACATCACAAGTAGCGAGCGGAAGGGGTTCTCGGTTTTGAGTTTCCAAGGAATTAGTATCGCCGTTCAAGATCAGATAGAAAAAATAATTTTCACTCATCATCGGCGTAGCATCGCACAAGAACACGCAGGCACCAGGGAGATATAGGCCTAGTCACTAAAAAAGCCGCCATGCTTAGGACCCGATCCTACAGGCTGCGCGCGCGTTCTTCTAGGCTGATGATGTCGGTTATCTGGAGTCCAAATTTCTCATTCGCAAGCACGACAATACCATGAGCGATGAGGGCGCCGTTCACCAAGATGTCCAAGGGTTCATCGAGGTGTCGATCTAATTCGATAACCGATCCCTCTCGTGTTCCCAGTAAGTCATTCAAGTTCAGTTTCGTACGACCGACTTCAATGGCCAGAGAGACTGGCACTTTTAGTAGGGCGTCGATATTGACATCTTTACCGCTAATAGATTTGGCTATAATCTCAGCTGTGTCGGGCTTGCCTGAATCAGTTATCTGATTCGAAGCGTTCTCGGGTTTTGGACCTTCTGACGCAACGGCATCTTCTGCGGCATTCTCACCAGCAACATTCTCCGTGCTATCAGTTTGGTTTTCTTCTTCGCTCATAGGATCATCCTGTTGTAAGTTCTTCTATTCGTAGGGCTGTCATCTCTTATTCCTTTACTGCATTACGAAATTGGTTATAAACATTTCGCCGGGAAATTCCACGGTGGAGCCCCTGTAAACGATTTCGTTTACTGCGGCTACCATCTCGCCGCGCAATACTTCTTTGCCTTCAAATGTGCTCAATTTCTCAAAAGGCTGATCGCTTAGTAGGAGAATAAGCGAGTTTCGAATCGCAGGCATATGTTCAATCACGCGATCAATAATGTCTTTCTGTGGGTACATGATCTCGATCGATATTTGCAAATATCGAAGAGCGCCAAGATGCGTGAAGTTAACTATAAACGGCGGGTCTATGGGTAAGTAGTGCGTTTCACTGAACGTGGGAGGTGGCGCTTCGCTGTGCTCTTCGTCAGTCTGTGAAACTTCCATGCCCAAATACTCTAGAGGAAGCATTCCACTGTAAGAAAGCCCAAGTAGCGTACTGATCAATACAATTACTGTTAGTAGGAATTTTTTCAATCGAGTCTCCCTAGACGTAGTGGTCTACTTGGCCAATTCGTGAAGGTATTGGAGAGGCAGTGAGTCCCTGTTCCATCTCACTCTCGATATGAAGGTTTCCTGACAGAGCTTGCTGATCTCTTCGGGCAGGCTCGTCGCCGCTCTCCTTCTGAGAAATATCGCTTTGATCCAACGCTAAACCGCTTTCAGCGAGCAATTCTCTCAGCTTTGGTAAGGATTCCTCGATGACGTCTCGAGCGGTTGCCGAGGATGTAATGAAGCTTACGCGTGCCTGTTGGTCCTCAGTTACGATCTTAATTTCTATTGAGCCTAGCTCAGCCGGATGTAGATGTAGTTCTGCCGTAGAAATATTGGCATTGTGCATCCAGTGAATTTTTTCTCCTAGCGCATTGGACCTATCAAAACTGCGGCTGTGCGCACTAGCATTGAGGTCGGTATTTGCCGCAGCATCAGTTGCCAGGATTAGCTTTTGCGCTGCCGTAGAATCGATCTGCGAAACGACTGCTGCCAGGTTAGTAGTGGAGTTATTGCCTGCGGTGAGTACAGTTGCGGGATCTTGCAATGGTTTCGCTGCTAATAGTGATAGGCTCTCAGTAAGAGATTCAGATAGAGCTTTAGATTGAACCGTTTCGGTTCGATGTTCATTTATTGAAGAGTCTGAACGAGTCGAAGAGAGGTCGATTACTTTGCCCTGTCTCAGGCGATCGCTCCTCTCACTAACATCATTTCGCCTGCTAATTTCAAATCCTGCATCGGCTCTTGTAAGCACTTCCCCTAGCTCAGATTCTGCAGTCGATCTCGCTAGCAAGGACTCTTGCTCTAAGGACTCGCCGCCGCGCGGCAATTCCTTGCCGCCCAGCGGAAACTTTTCTCCTACTTCCGTTTGAGTGCTGTTCGAAGGTAACGCGGCACTGATGCCGTGCGGAAGCTCCGTCTCGAATGTTTGATCTCCGCGGGCTAAATCATGCTCGGTTAGAGTGGGAATTTCATCCATATTGCCTTGTAAGAGGGACTCGTCGACTACTAAAGCGTCCTCATTCACCTTCGTCCTTAACTGAGTATTGGCAGCATTGGAGACGTCTTTCTTCGCTCCTAGGGAGTCGTTCTTCTTCCCATTTCCTCTATCTAAACTATTGATATTACTATCTTTAATTCGGTTTTCGTCATCCAATGATGCTGTCTCTGAATGATAAAGCGCGTTGAACGAGTCACTCGCTTTACCGCCTGATGATCGATCGGAGCTAGCCCCTGCCGCTTTGGAAGGAGTGTGCAGCGGGTCAGCTATGCGCAGTGTTGGAGTAAAACTTGGATTCATGTGTTGGACTCGAATATTCGTGGTGTGGCCAATGTTGTTACTCCTGTTAATAGTGCAATACTCAGGCCAATTTCCTAGCTAGCCGCTTCTAGATCGCTTAGCAATTTTGCTCGCCGGAAGCTATTTAAGACTCTGTCGTCACTCTCCGACTGCTCGACCTTTTTGTCGTGAGCAATCTCTTCGCTCCTAATGTTCTCAGCTGCTTGATCAAACTTGTTTACCTCGAGCCTTTTTTCTATCCAATTTTCTCGTAGGTCCTCAGTCGCGGTTTCGCTCTTTCTTACGATTTCTGTTTGTAGCGTTATGGCGCCATTGAGTGAGGAGATGAATTGCTGATAGCCATTTATTACTAATGCCGAGTCTGAAATGCCTAGCTTCGCTTGCAACTGACGTTGATATTCTCCGAGATAGCTTTTCAGCTCTTGTAGCTGATTCTTTTGTGCATCGAGCTGCGACCTAGCCGCCGCTAGCTCGGCGCCGGCACTATTCTCTAAGCCAGAACTAATCTCGGAAAATTTTCTGAACTTCTCTGATCTTTTCATGCTGCGTTCCTGTGCATCATCTAATGCTCTTTTCCACGTATTACAGAGTGAAGTTGTTCTAGGCTCTGTGGATAGGAACAGCTTTCAGATTCGCGTTGTTGAATAAATTCCACAAGAAAGGGATAGAAGCGCAAGGCTTCGTCGATGTTCCTGTCCGACCCAGCTTGATAGGCGCCCACGTTTATCAAATCTCGATTCTGCTCATAGGTGCTATAGAGCTTCTTGAATCGTATTGCGGCGGCGGCATGCTCGGGGCTTATGATCCCATTCATTACACGACTAACTGACGATTCAATGTTAATGGCGGGATAGATGCCTGCGTCCGCTAGGTGTCTTGATAGAACTATGTGTCCGTCCAGTATAGATCGTGTTGCGTCCGCGATAGGGTCATTCTGATCATCGCCTTCTGCTAAAACGGTATACAGTGCCGTAATTGAACCCGACGACTCGCTACAGCCAGTGCCTGCTCTTTCTACGAGTTGCGGTATCTGTGCAAAAACGGAGGGTGGGTAACCTTTTGTTACCGGAGGCTCACCTATGGCCAGTGCAATTTCTCGCTGGGCCTGAGCAAATCGAGTAAGTGAGTCAATCAGGAGTAAGACCTGCTTTCCCTGATCTCTGAAATATTCCGCTATGGCCGTTGCGCGCCACGCGCCATGTAAACGCATGAGTGGAGGATCGTCGGCAGGAGTTGCTACAACGATTGCATTACCCAAATTTTCGCGGCCAATAGTGTTCTCAACAAATTCTCGAACTTCTCGGCCACGTTCTCCAATTAGTCCTACCACGACAATTTCAGCTTCTGTGTTCTTGGTCATTTGTCCCAGCAACACGCTCTTGCCCACGCCGCTGCCAGCAAATAGCCCCATTCTTTGACCGCGGCCTATAGAGAGAAGTGAATTTATAACTCGAACGCCGACATCCAGTGCTTGCTCGATTGGCATTCGCTCGAAAGGGTTAATTGGTGGGCCGAGAAGGCTGACATACTGCTCATATTGCAACTCGCCTTGACCGTCTAGTGGTTCTCCATTGCCGTCTATCACTCTGCCTAGCAGAGAATCTCCAACACCGACTTCTGGGTAGTCTGAAATAGGTATGACTTTAGCGCCGGGACTCAGTCCACGCACTCTTCCAATGGGCATCAAATAGAGGTCCCCATTGGCGAACCCAACGACCTCGGCTTCGATCTCATCACGGTCTGATATTAGAATCTTGCAGCGGCTTCCGACAGCAGCCTTGCAGCCTTGGGCGACTAGTGTGAGCCCAGTCATTTGAACAAGATGTCCCTGCACCGGCAGCACCGGTGGCCTAGCGTATTCCGTAAATCGGCTAAGCTTATGTTGTAGAAATTCGTGACGTGTCTTAGCGACCGATTCTTCAACTTTTGAGCTCATCTGTTTCCGCCTTCGCGCGCCTCTTCGAGAAACTGCGCAATAATGAGGTTGATACGATCGTCGAGGTCTGAATCTACTGTTGAGTTATCGCAACTAACTTTGCAATCTCCTATGCCCATAGATGGGTCATCTAGAATTTCCCAGCAAGATTTTTCATCGTCTTCACTGATGCTCTCTCGAATGTATTCAGCACTCTGGGGATGCACGTGGATCTTGATTTCTTTTGCACTGCTTCCAAGAGCATTTACTGCCGTTTGTACGATAGTCATGAAAGACTCTTTGTTAGTGCAGAGCTCTTTCTCGACAAGATTCTTTGCAATCTTTCCGGCGAGCGATGCAACCGATTCGGCTAGCTGCGAATTCTGCTCTTCGAAGGGTTGTGACAGCGCTTTTAAGTACGCGTTCAGCATTTCGCGGTTGGTATCGGTTTCTCGCTTAGCCGCCTCCATTCCCGCCGCATAACCTTCGCTGCGAGCTTCATTGTAAGCAGAGTTGTTGAGTTTCTCTTCGGCACTAGAAGAATTCTTTTTCTCAATAGAATCTTCGATTAGTCGAGGTGTGCGCCAAATCGAAACCACTTTGGCCTTATCTGTATGATCGTCTTTACTCATTTGTTAACCAGTTTTGTATCATTCGAGCGGCGCGCGCCGGTTCATTTTGAACTAGAGATTGCGCCTCGGTTAGATTTTGATCGTAGGATGATCTGCCGTTATTTCCCAAGGCCGGTACAGACCCAGATTCACCATTGGCAGATGCTTGTATGTGTTCGCCCGTCAGCTCGACTCCACCGGCAGACTGCAGGGCGGTAACGGAACTGTTAGCGGGAGGAGATGTAAGGGTCAGTTGCATAGCCGGCCGTAAGACACCGAATATGAGAAAGATTACACCGAGCCCAGCTGCAACTTGTTTCACCGTAGAGAAGAACCATTCCTGTTGCCAGAATGCGAGGGGCGCTACAGGTAAGATCTCGGCGTCTGCGACGAAGGATTCGTGAATTACTCTGACCGTATCGCCTCTTGCGGCATCGAAGCCTATGGCCTCTTGAACTAATTGTGTTATACGCTCTATCTTTAGTGCGTCTAGCTCTAGACTGGCTGCTACTGCAGCTGGGTCTTCATCGAGAGCTGCTTCCGTTGTTTCCGATCCATGTAGGTCGACGAGTACTGCTACCGATAGCTTTCGCACGGTGCCTGGCACTCGCCGTATCAGGCTCACGCTCCTGTCGATCTCGTAGTTACGGGTAGTATTGGTTCTTGTCTGGTTGTTGCCTGAACTTGATTCGAGGGGGTTTTGCTGCACGTCTGTTAAAGACGGTAACGCAGAAAGGCTCCCAGGTTCTATCGGCGACGTGTTGGAACCTGAACTTTCCTCTTGAGTCTGCTCGCTGCGTACGACTACATTATTGGGGTTATAAGTTTCTTCTGTAGTCTCAATAAAGGTGAAGTCAAGGTCAGCTGATACCTGAGTACGGACATTTCCAGTGCCAACCATGGGAGTCAGAATAGTAGTGATCCGATTGCTGTAGTCCTGCTCGAACTGCCGCGTCAGTCGAATGTTCTCATTGCTGTTACCTAAGTTAGAATCAATATTTTGAGAGAGGAGATTGCCACGCTGATCCACTATCGAAACACTGCTGGGTTCCATTCCCGCGACACTAGATGTAACTAAATGAAGTATTCCGTTGAGTTGAGAGTCGCTTAACCCCTGTAGGCCGATCAGCTCAATCATTACCGATGCGCTCGGCTTGTTGACCGATCTTAAAAATGACGTCTGCTTTGGAATGCTTAGATGGACTCTGGCATTCCTCACAATTTGGATGTGTCTAATTGTCTCGACGAGTTCTTGCTCAAGCGCTCGATGATAGCGGGCTTGCTCCATAAAATTACTGGTGCCTAGTCCTTGCTCCTCCTCGAGTACTGCGTAGCCACGTAGTGAAGAAGAAGAGGGGAGTCCTCGGCTTGCCATCATCAATTTAGTTTCTTGAATTCTCTCGGCAGGCACAGATATGATTCCGGTGCTCGCATCCATCCTGTATTCAATGTTGCTATCTTGAAGTGCTGAGATTACATCTGCAGAATCTTGCGTAGACATATCCAGAAACAGAGCTACGTAATTGGATGACGTAGACCAAAGCACTATGGACGTCCCTAGTGCGATGCCGGCCGCAACGACGAACATAAATCCAATTTGTCTGACTAGAGTCAGCTGACTTAAGGTAGCAATTTGTTTCAGGTTAATCATACTGGAGACGATATTGGACATTTTTTTACTTCACTGTGAATTTATTTGGTTGCTACAACTTTTATGACTTAAACCGGCATGTTCATGACTTCTTGATAGGCGGACAACAGTTTGTTTCGAACTTCGGTGATTGCTTCAAATGACAATGATGCTTTTTGCACCGCAATCATCACCTCAGGAATATCTACTCCAGAATCGCCCATCTCGAAGGCCGTCTTCATTTCTCGTGATTCTTTCTGTAGTTCATTTACCTGACCGATAGAGTCACTCAGTAATTGGGAAAAATCCGCTCGGTTTGTATTGCTTGTCTCAGGTAGTACATTGTTCTGCGAAAGGATTCGCATCTGGTTCAGAACTTGTTCAACATTCATTTGGCTCATTGGTCTATCCTCTTTAAGCTCGTAGGGCATTGTTCATGGCGGGTACTGCGAGACCTTCTTCGCGGAACTGCGCCAACTTATAGCGTAGCGTTCTCGGACTAATGCCCAGTTTCTCTGCCGCTTCTTTTCGACTCGAATGCCGTGAAATCGCCTCGATGATTAACTCTCGCTCTCGAGTTTTTAGATCTTCACCAAGCTCTGCATCTGATTGTGAGTGGGGGCTGCTACCGGCGTTCGGTTCGTTTCTAAATTCAATCCTGTCAGGGATTTCCTCAAACACTATGTCTTGCGGAATGAGGATGGTGCCGCACTTAAGAATCAGCGCTCTATGAATGACGTTCTCCAGTTCCCTCACATTGCCTCTCCAATAGTGATTCTGCAGAACTTCTTCAGCCGCTGGGCTGATGTCGATTCCTTGCCCAGGTACCAAACGTTCTATGGCCATCTTTGCGAGGGGAATAATGTCTCCCGGTCTTTCTCTCAAGGGAGGCAGATGGAGGGGAAATACATTGAGACGGTAATAGAGATCTTCTCTAAAACGACCTGCCTGCACTTCTTCTTTGAGATCCGTGTTTGTAGTCGCAATCAATCGAACGTCAAGTTTAATGGTGGAGTTCCCTCCCAATCTTTCCACTTCTCGTTCCTGTATGACTCTGAGTAGTTTGGCTTGCAAGCCTATGTCGATCTCTGAGATTTCATCGAGTAGTAACGTTCCATGATTCGCCTGTTCAAATTTCCCAGCTCTAGCAGCATAGGCGCCAGTGAACGCTCCTTTCTCATAACCGAACAGGATTGATTCAAGCATTGGCTCTGGGATGGCAGCGCAATTAATTGCGCAGAACGGTTTCTCATGCCTAGATGAATTCTCATGAATGTATCTAGAGTAGACTTCTTTGCCGCAGCCTGACTCGCCGCTGATCATGACTGTAACGTTAGTCTCGGCAACCCTTGCTGCTAGTTTAGCTACAGCTAGACTCTTAGGATCACTAACAACAAGACTCCCCGGTTCAGGACTATCGGGGCACAATCTATTTATCATTTCGATCAGGACTTCGGCTTCGAATGGCTTGACGATGTAATCTGCGGCGCCCGCTCGGATGGCAGATACAGCTTTCTGGATTTTTCCATAAGCAGTGACGAGTACGAAGGGAATATCGGGATAAAGTCGCTTCGATACGCTTAGGAACTCGTGGCCATCGATTCCTGGCATCTGTACATCGCTAATGATCAGGTCGATTTGCTCTATCGCCAGAATTTCCAACGCCTCCTCGGCATTAGAGGCTTCCATGACCGAAAAGCTAGAGAGTCTAATTGTGTCGCAGATTGCTTCCCGCAAATCGTTGTCATCTTCGACTATAAGTATCAAGTGTGTCTTATCCATTAGCTACATCTCCTATCGCGGGGCACTGAGGCGATACATAAGTGTGTGAATTCCAGATTCCATCCATATTGCTTTGCTGAGATTGGCCAAGTGGCAGCAGTATTTCGATAAGCGCACCACCACCTTTAGCGGTGCGGATGGCTATCTCGCCACCGCCAGCCTTGATTGCTGAATGCACAACGGCGAGACCGATTCCTGTTCCTCCGGATCGATTGGAGTAGAAGGGGTCGAATATATGTTCTCGGATGGACTCACTGATGCCTGGGCCATTGTCCTCCACAGTAATCTGGTAGAAAGAACCTTGGAGCGAAAGCGACAAGCGAATACAGGGATTAAATCTAGTTGCCTTAATTGAGTTATCTACGAGGTTGGAAAGAGAATTGAATATTGCCTCTCTGTCGCCGAAATAGGGGCAAGGGACATCAGGAATATTTATCTGCAGTTCACCGCCAAATCTCTCTACCTGCATAGTATTGGCATCTTTAACTTCCTCGAATACTTTCCCGAGCGGAAACTCGTTCAACGTACGGCCCTCTCCTCGTATATAGGAGAGCATGCCGTCTGTTAGACTCTCTATCTGTCGTAGTCGATCCAATATTTTCTTTGCTATAGGTAGCGATTGCATTGACTCAGGTTCGGTAGGCAAGTGTGATAGGTAAAGTATCGCCGTGCTCAAGGGCGTTCGAATCTGATGTGCAAGACGAGCCGACATTTCTCCTAGTTCAGATAGACGTTCCTCTCGGTCGATTAATGTCCTTAAGCGATAGTTTTCAGAAACGTCGGTTAGCAAGATAACTATGTCACCTGATTCGCCATACGAACTACTACTTATGCATACGCGAACACCGTTTTCTAGTAAGACCTCACCATTGAGCATTAAGTGCTCGTGATTTTTTGTTTTCAGAATCTCTTTCCAATTAAGATCCTTTACAGGCTGTCCTAATATCCGCTGAGCGCTTGAAGTCTCCTCGAGGACATAGCCATCGGAGTCGAGAACTAAGACACCACCTGGGAGAGTATCCATAAGTGAGCCTAACTTCGCAGCAAGTTGTTCTTTCTCGGTCAACTCCGCTAATCGAGCGGAATGTGATGCCGCAAGTTCAGAGTTCAACTGCGCAACACGAGTCTCTAACTCACGGTATCTCGAGCCAAGATCTACAGATACCTGGTTAAATGTAGTGAACAGTTCCTCTAGTTTGCTTGTAGAGAGAGGTGTTTCAGTAAGCGCTTCGGTAGACATATTTATTCTCATAGTTTTCTATCCTACTTGGATAAAGCAATCATCATGCCAGTCTGGTTTTTCGAAGAATGCTCGGTCTAACGCTAGTTTCTGTCAAAGAAATGCCTACATTTTGTTGAGATGGAAGAAATTCCTACAACAAAAAATAACACTGACAAACTATGTGCTTCTTGTAACTAGGTTGAGTAATGTTTGCTGCCGATGAAGAAATTATTGGAATGGCAGAGGAATGAAGGCGCAGGCCGGTGCAGGGGAGAAGTAGGGTCTATGGAGTGTTGTTTCTGAGGTAAGTTAGATATGAGAGGAGAGAAGGTATTAAAAAGGCTGGTACAACCCGAATCTTATCAGGCGGTACCAGCCAACCGAGGTAAACTGGTTTAGGCGCTTATCGCTTGGGGTTGTCTGTTCTCGCTTCGTATTCCCAATTTTCGGATCTTTTGGATGAGGGTGGTTCTTCTAAGTGTAAGAACTCTCGCCGCTTTTGATACAACCCAATCGGTATCGTCGAGAGCTTGAAAAATTAGGCTCTTCTCTAGAGCAGAGAGATGTTGCTTAAGGTTTATTGTTCCGGAGTCAAACTTTATCGACGGAGCTCGCGGCTCAATATTTGGCCTCTGTACAAAGTGTTGAGTTCGCTCGGGCAATGCTAATAGGGATTTATACTTAGGTGGTAATAGATCGGCGCTTATCGTTTCTCCTGGTCGTAAGATTGACAGTCTTTCTACAAGGTTCTCAATTTCTCTGACATTTCCCGGGAGAGGATGTTGGGATAGAGCTTCGATTGCAGAGTCATCGAACTCTATGGCAGTAGACTTACCTAGTTGCAGACAGATCTTCTCGGAAAATTCTTTTAAGAGTAGGGGAATGTCAGACGTCCTATTGCGTAGTGGTGGCAACTTGATTGGAAAAACGTTCAGCCTATAGAATAGGTCTGTTCTAAACTCACCTTCCGCTATGCGCTGCTCTAAATCTTGGTGCGTAGCGGCAATGAGTCTTACATTGCTGGCGATTGTTTTCATTCCGCCAACTCGCTCAAACGTTCTTTCTTGGATAACGCGAAGTAACTTCACCTGCATAGGCATGGGCATGTCGCCGATCTCGTCGAGAAATAGCGTGCCGCCTTTGGCGAGTTCGAATCGGCCTCTGCGACTATTTGTTGCGCCGGTAAAGGCTCCCTTCTCATGGCCGAATAGCTCCGATTCCAGTAGCTCAGGCGGTATAGCGCCACAATTCACGGCAATGAAGGGGCCGTCGGCACGCAGTGAGAATTGATGTATTGCCCGCGCTACTATTTCCTTGCCAGTACCCGATTCGCCGAGCAGAAGCACATTGGCATCCGCTTGTGATACTTGGCGTATCAAGGATTCTACCTCCTGAATCTCGTCGCTATTCCCAGTGAGGGAGATTGGTAAGCCCTTCCGTCTGTCTAGGTTATTTCTAGATATCTCCGCTTTCTTGATCGTGTGCATGAGACTTTCGAAATCTACTGGAAAATGCAGGTAGTTGGTCACTCCTGCAGGAACTTTTAGGCTAGAAGACGTCTCTTCAGGTGCAATGATTAGGTGCGTAGAAATCTCGGGATAGCTGGAGCGAAGTAGCGCCAGGACCTGTTTCTCCTCCTGTTCTTCACTCAGCAAAACGAATGCCAGGAGGATTCGATCGCTGCCTTGCAGTATGTTTTTAGCTTCTTTCCCAGAGCCGGCGAATGTCACCTCTTTCTGAATAAATCCGAAAACAGTGTTCATATTCGCTGAAATGATCTTGTCGTCAGTAATAATTAGCGAAATATCTTGCATTGATCTTTCCTTCTAAAACTGTCCATTTTTAGTATCAACTGTTCCTAAATGTTTTCTTGCGGGCAGTTTTCCTACAGCAATCACATATTAGAATTTGGTTCGAAAGTTTAGAAACACCACATACAAATAATTGTGGTGATAGCCCGTGTCATAAATATGACAATAACAATGAATTAGTGAGCGGTATTAAACATAACAGTCAAGAAAGCGTTGTTAGGTGTTGAATATACGGCAGAAAAATTACGTAATGCAAAACATATTTCAAAAAATATCAAATAATTCACAATTCCGAGACTATTTCCTACAAGAAAATGCATTTTCGCATTTTTAGTGCATCTCAAGAAAGTGTGAAACGTAATTTGTGTGTAGGAAATATCGCAAACAAATTTACTATAAAAATAATTTAAATAAATGTTCATTCCAATAGATAGAGGGGCCGATAGCTAATGGAAAACGAATTGCTGATGAATCTCTGGAATCGGCTTCGATACCTACTCCTTTCCAAAACTTCCTACAAATTCAGTTTTCTTCTGTGAGAAAAATGCCGATTTTTCCTCACGAGCGTCAATTTAATCACTGGATTACAAATCCTGTGAACAGAACAGATTCCACACCTTCGTCCTTTATCAGACTTCGAACTTCATCTTCTGCCTGGGCCCGAAGTGTTTCTTTTCCCTCTGTGCTGTCGAGTTCACTAAATTTGAAAGTATCTAGAAGCATGATCAGCGAGTTCTGTATTAGTGGAGTACTGCTTCTAAGCTTTTCCAAGGTTTCTTCGCTACGAGTCAATATGGATAGTTTGACCTGCAAGTAACGCAGGCTGCCATTGTAGTTAGAGCTCACGACTAATGGCGGTAGTGTGTGAAAAAGGGCCTCTTTCTCCTCTTCTACAATTTCCTGAGCGATAGTTTCTTGATCGCCAGCTTCACCCCCTGCTACAGTGCTTCCTATTCCAGTAAAGTAGTATGCGCTGGCTCCACCGCCGGCAAGTAGCATTACGGCTGAGCCGATTATCAGTATCTTTTTCAATTTCACTGCTCCTCATATTTGGCCTTATTGGCCATCACAATTAGCTTGGCAATAGTCCAAGTGTTTATATTCCGCAATAACTCTGAAGCCCGCTCAATAAACGGGCTTTAACGTCCCTGTCTGTTCACCATTCTTTTGCTCATCTTCTGAATAAATCGGTTAATCATTCCTCCATTACGTCGTAATACAAAATAAGGAACAGTTCTTTTTTCAATCTTGTTGGAATAGTTCTCAAAAACCACTAGTAGAAATTGGAATAGTAAAGCTCTCAGTACTCACACTGGGTTGCGATGAGAGGGGTTGGCCATCTAGCCGATCAATCCAACACATAAGAAATTACTGAATTATTCAAAGGAGCAGCAGAGCATTATGGACTTAGCAACACTACTAGGAATTGTAGGTGCTTTTGCCGTCGTCATAGCTGCAATGCTAATGGGTGGTTCAGTATTGGTTTTCATAAACGCGCCTTCACTGTTTATTGTGTTAGGTGGCACGTTGATGGTAGTTCTTATCAAGTTCAATGTTTCGCAGTTTACCGGCGCGATGAAAGTGGCAGGAAAAGCATTTAAGTCGAAGTTGCCGGCGCCTGAATCGCTTATCCCCGTAATAGTAGAAATGTCTACGGTGGCAAGAAAGGAAGGAGTGTTGGCACTTGAGAACATTGAGATTGAGAACCCGTTTTTAGAATCTGGCGTTCGGATGTTAATCGATGGAAGCCCTGTGGAAGATATGCGCAGGCATCTGTCGAAAGACCTTGAAGAAATGAACGAGAGACACAAATGGGGAGCGCAGGTATTCAGTTCTGCTGGCGATGTCGCCCCAGCTATGGGGATGATTGGCACACTGGTTGGCCTTGTTCAAATGTTGTCAGCAATGGACGATCCAAAATCGATCGGACCTGCTATGGCTGTCGCCCTACTCACAACTCTGTATGGGGCAGTGCTAGCAAATATGGTCTTTCTTCCGATAGCAGACAAACTGGGCTTGCGTCGAATAGAGGAAATGAAACTGAACTCGATTTGTTTGGATGGTGTTCTGGCGATTCAGGAGGGGCAGCATCCACGAACTACAGAAGCCTTGCTAAAACTCTACGTCAACCCTACACGAAGAGACATAACGGACGCGGCGGACGCAGCGGCAGAAAAACCTCCACAAGAGCAGGCGGCGTGAGGCTCTAGCTATGTCAGATGCGGAAGTAAAAGCAGGAGCACCGGCGTGGATGGCCACGTTCGCAGACTTAATGGCGTTGCTTATGTGTTTCTTTGTTCTCCTATTGTCATTCTCAGAAATGGATGTGCAGAAATACAAGCAAGTGGCAGGTTCGATGGCTGACGCCTTCGGCGTGCAGAATGAGATGGCCGCAACGGCAATGCCTATGGGCACATCTTTCATCGCCCAGGAATTTAGTTCGGGGCGCCCACAACCTACACCTGACAATGTTGTACAACAACAAACCATTGAAAATATCGATAGGTCGCTACAAACGGGGCAAGCGGATAGGGGAGATGATTCTAATTCGCCCAGGTCTGAGGAGGAGGCAGCAGAAGTTGCTCGTCAACTACTCTTAGAAAAGCTACAAGAGCTAAAGGCGCAGACCGAGGAAGATGCGGATCTTCTGCAAGAGATTCTAGATAAGGAAGTGCAAGATAATTTGATTGATATTGAGTCCGGGTTTAGATCAATCACTATCCGTATCCGAGAGCGAGGATCTTTTCCGTCTGGGTCGGCGAACCTGAATATTAACTTTATACCGGTGATGGCGAAATTGCGCAGCGCGCTAGGTGATATCAATGGCCGCATAGCAGTGGAAGGTCATACCGACGACATACCTATCTTTACTAACGATTACCCTTCCAATTGGCATCTGTCTTCGCAGCGGGCGTTGTCGGTGGCACATGAATTACTTCGAGATGGGAGCATTAGCGACAGGAGGTTCATGGTGATCGGATATGCAGATACGAAACCTTTCGACGCGAATGGCTCGGTAGAAGCACGCGCGAAGAATCGACGCGTGGAGATTGTAATACATCAAGAAGTCGACGAGGACATTTCTGCAGAAATAAGAGATCTTGATGAGGTTGGCGATGATGTATTGGACGCGCTCGGAATTAGCGAGTCTGAAATAGTTGCAGTCAATTGATGTGCGAAGCAGAGCAAACATTTAGCCGAGTCTGATCGATGACTACTTATCCAATACCTAATATTGAAAATGAAAATGAAGAGGAAGAGCCAGTGTCAAATCTAGCTGAGCCACTGGTCGAGTTGAGACCCCCATCGAATGTACACATAGTTCGCCAGCCACTATTTGATGCGGATATGGAAGTCTATGCCTACGATCTACTCTACGGCGAAGTTGAGCCGTCGAAGGACACCGAGAGCAACGAAACGTCTCAAGTTTTGCTCAACGCATTTTTAGATATCGGGCTAAAGATAATCTCTGAAGATTGCTTGTCTGTCATAGGTATCACAGAAGATTTTGTGCACGGGCGTTTGCCCCTGCCTTTTCCTCCGGGCGACGTGGTTCTAGAGCTGCCTAGTAATCTACTCAGGGAGAATATGTCGCTAGTGCCAATTGAGGCGCTCTGCGCTAAAGGGTACAAACTCTGTCTTGTTGCGAATGACCCGTCAGCGGAGCTCGAAGGGATCCTGAAACATATCTACATGCTGAAAGTCGATCTCTGCGTATGGAGTAAAGATCAGCTGGAATTGTTCATCCCAAAACTTCTATCGCACGATGTAAAGTTGGTCGCTACTAACGTAAATACTCGAGACGAGCAAGCGTACTGCCATGAACTGGGCTTTGAGTTCTATCAGGGGCAGTTTGTCAGTGAGCCGGTTGTGGTTAGTGGCAGCACACTGAAGCCGAATCGAATGGCACTTCTGAACATACTGAAGCTGCTTGAAGATCCTGACTGTGATATTTCGGATCTCGAGAGCCTAATCAGCCAAGACATCACACTTAGCTATAAGATTCTGCGAATAATTAATTCGGCATTTTATGGATTTCGACGAAAGATCGATTCCGTAAAGCAGGCGGTTGTTTCTCTAGGCCTGAAGGTGATACGAGACTGGTTCATTATCATTTCTCTAACTGACATCGACGATAAGCCCCAGAGCCTCATGTTTCAGACTCTGCAGCGTGCTCGCATGATGCAGCTTCTCGCCGATGTGATGGGCCTGGATAAGGATACCGGTTTTACTATAGGTCTATTCTCCTCGATAGATGCAATTATGGATCAGCCTATGGAAACTATCTTGAAGGCGCTGCCACTATCTCATGAGATCACTGAAGCCCTACTCGAAAGAGAAGGGTTGCTAGGGGAACTACTAGATATCGTAATTCGTTATGAGAAGGGTGACTGGAAGAATATCAATAGTGTTGGCTTCGAGGCCAGTGAATTGAGCACCTACTATTTTGAATCGATGCTCTGGGCGCGGGGGTTGTTTGCGCAGATTAAGACTGATTAGCGGACTAGGTTAGAGAAGCGCAGACACTGACAGAGAACTAGGGGAGGAAAAGAGATGATGAATAACTTGGCTGAATCTACAGAGATCTATAGTTCACGAAAGAATATTTTCATTGCGCGCCAACCCATTTTTGATGCCGAACTAAATGTTCAGGCCTATGAATTGTTATTCCGAGATGAAGACGTTTCAGTTGCGAATATATCTGATGGAAATATGGCGAGCTCGCAAGTGATGATCAATGCCTTCTTGGAAATAGGTATTGATTCCATAAGTGATAATCGTATTTCGTTCATTAATTTGACTAGAGACTTTATTGTTGGTCGGCTTCCACTTCCCGTGACTCCGAATGCGGTTGTCATTGAAATTCTCGAAGATATTGTCGTAGATGACGAACTTATCGCAGCGCTCAAAGATTTTTCATCTCAGGGGTTCAGACTTGCTCTGGATGACTATACATTCACTGATGACAAGCAGCCGTTGTTCGATATTGTAGATATTGTCAAGATAGATATCCTGGACTGCGATAGAGATACGTTGGTGTCAGATGTGCGAGCCCTGCAGAAGTGTAACGTGAAGCTGCTGGCTGAAAAGGTAGAAACGAGAGAAGATTTCGAATTATGTAAATCTCTAGATTTCGACTTTTTCCAAGGCTACTTCATAAGCCGCCCCGAAATAAT
The DNA here is from genome assembly GCA_002401885.1 of SAR86 cluster bacterium. GTDB lineage: Bacteria > Pseudomonadota > Gammaproteobacteria > Pseudomonadales > Pseudohongiellaceae > UBA9145. Next base: position 4,204 of record NVUL01000004.1, on the reverse strand, counting down.
CAAGGGGCAAGCGCTAAAGCCCAGCCGAATTTCTCTGCTCGAAATACTTGCTATGTTGGAAGATCCCGACTGCGATATGGCTGTATTAGAGAATCTGATCAGTCAGGATGTGACAGTAAGCTATAAGATACTCAGAATCATCAACTCATCGTTCTTTGGCTTTAGGCGAAAGATAGATTCGGTGAAACAAGCGGTCGTGTCCCTCGGGATGAAAGCAATTCGTGACTGGTTCGTCATTCTTGCGTTAACAAGTATCGAGGACAAGCCTAGAGAATTGATCATGCTAACTCTGGTTCGTGCTCGTATGATGCAAGCCCTCGCGGAGAAGAAAAACCTGAGTCCAGACCCCTGTTTTACTACCGGCTTGTTCTCATTAATTGATGCGATTATGGATCAGCCTATGGATGAGATTCTAAAGGCATTGCCGCTCTCTAGTGATATCGCAAATGCGCTAGTAAAGAGAGAGGGCGAGGTTGGAAAGCTACTATCTCTGGTTCTAAACTACGAGAGGGGAAATTGGTCTGAGGTAACAGACTGCGGGATTTCCGCTGACGATCTCAGTAGTGCCTATTTGGAGTCTATGGCGTGGGCGACGGAACTTATGTAATCGCAGCATTCAGGCTAGTTTTTCTGATCTTTGGTAAAAGGCTGAGTGAGTAGTGAGAAGATACCGATGGAGCGATCCTCTCGATAGCCACGAATTCCAAACTCTATAGCTTCATGGCCCTTAGCGGGCTGCTCCTTGTAGGTTCTCAGCAATTTGTCCCACCATGTGAAATTGAATCCAAAATTTTGACTGTGCTCATTCACTTCCACGGAATGATGTATACGGTGCATGTCAGGCGTAACTATGAAATAGCGAAGAAATTTGTCGAGCTTAGTTGGCAGCTTGATATTGCTATGGTTAAACATCGAGGTAGCATTTAAAACTACCTCGGATATCAATACAGCAATGGCTAAAGGCCCTAGGAGTAATATTAGGCAAAACTTGATCGTGGCGGAAATGAATATAGAAAGGGGGTGAAATCGAACGCCGGTAGAGACATCGTAGTCCAGATCAGTATGGTGCACCCTGTGGAGTCGCCAGAGTAGTTGGAATCTATGAAATGCCCGATGTTGCAGGTAGATAGTAAAATCGAAGGCGACGATATAAAAAGGGATGCTGATGAAGGGCTGAATTTCGAACTGATTAAATACTCCCCAACTTCTCTCGTTTGCCCATATCGCGGTCGCGACGCCGATAAGTGGTAATACCAGTGCAATGAACACTGAGCTGAGGGCGCTAATGCCAAAATTGTTGATCCATCGCTTTGCTTTAGAGTGTCGCAGTTTGCGCCGAGGCGAGTAGATTTCCAGCAGCGCCAAGGTGATAAATAGAACTGCGAACACACTTAGCCGAGTAGCGGAGTCAGTTGTGACATCTAGCGCGTTCATAATCTGCTCAATTCAATGTTATTGGCTTTGGGTTGTTCCATAGCTCTCTATGCCGATGCCTAGGTTGATGGCTACAGCCAAACCTCCCGATTGCGTAGGCGGCCGATTCCCCTGTTTAGCGTTAACTGCATAATTTTGGTCATGTCGCATGCATTAAGCAAGCTATCGACGTCTGCCTGTTCGGGCAGAGTGAGAGACAAGTAGTAATCCTGTACGCGTTTGAGCAGGAAGAATCGGTAGGGTTGTGCGAGCGCCGTAATCGATTGCCCCTCTACGGTAAAGGTACACATGCCTACGCCCCTCTCTGCCGGTGTGTATGGATCAAGATCCTCTTGTTCTTGAAGCCATCCATTGATGGCGCAGCAAGCCGCCGTCGTCTCGGGAACAAAATCCTTCGCGACATGCCGAAGTACCTCGACTAGCGTATCGGGCACCTTGTCCTCATCGAGGTAGCTATCGTGTTGGTCCGAGAATTCACCGAGGTCTGCTTCTGGTCTGTTCATTCGTTCGACCCAACGGAATAAGCAAATGGCCTGGCTCTGCATCAACGAAAGAGGCTTGGGGTCGCGGCCTAAATGGCCATAGAGCGGAGCGATCAGGCCGAAATCTCCGATACACGGCCTATTACCAAGCAGATAAGGGTGTGTGGCGAAATGAGAATTCAGCTTGGGCAGCAGATCGCAATATAAGCTTTCGACCAAGGGAAAGGTCTCGGGTATGGCGCCAAACCCACGTCCCGCATCGCGCATTTGGTTCATGCGCTGCGCTGCCATTTCTTGCTTATCCAAGTTGGGTGGCACGAACGATTCGAAATGGAACTGAATAAATTCCCTATTGAAATCGTCGAAGTTCCAGCGATAGTGCATTGCTGGTCTTAACAATCCCTCCATTCCGATCACATCGAATAGCTTGCAAATAATATTTTGCTTGGCAGTTCTGGGTGAGAACAGATTGTCATTCAGAGATTCATAGTGATCGATAATCGCACTACCGTCTCGAATGACCTCGCCCGTCGCAGTTTCAACGGTAGGTATACTTCTGCGCCCTCCCATTTCCGGTAATACAGCTTCCTCGAAGTGGGGGGAGTTTGGTAGAACTTCTCTATATGAAAGGCGGGACTTTATTAGATAACTTCTGGCCTTCCCGGTGTAGAGGGAGAGAGGAGAACCATACAGCGTAATTTCTGACATTCTAGTAGAGTTTCCTGACCTTCGAGGTAAGTCCGATTGTCTCATTTGGAACGACTCATCACCTTATCATATCCCGAGAATTAGTTAGATAAGTCTTTCATGCATCGGCTAAGCTCAATATTATGCAGTTGAGATTCGTACTTGGATAGAGAGTGAAAGCAATGGCTCAGTATTGGAAGGCAAGCAGGTTCGTTCTGGTTAGATTTTTTTCTCTACGTCAATTCTTACTGCCCTCACTATTGGCCATCTTGCTTACGAGCTGTGCCGCCTCCAACGCACCGCTGCATCCTCAAACGGCTCTCTCTAGCGGAATCCTCTCCGAGAATCAGGCTCTCTATGATGTGCAGCACTATCGGCTGGAGCTTGACGTCTACCCAGAGCGCAAATTTATCGAGGGGATCGTGGTCATGCAAGCCGTGGCGCTAACAACTCTCTCTCTCGTTGAGCTAGATCTTGATCCAAGATTTGAAGTGCTTACGGCATCGATCGACGACGAGCCAGTTCGCTTTCGCAGTGAAGACGGAAAGCTTATTCTCTCGGGAAATGTGGTCCCAGCGAGCAATGAATTTACGACCACCGTTTCTTACCGAGGCAGGCCGTATGAAGCCGAGAACCCCCCGTGGGATGGCGGCTTCGTGTGGGCCGAGACTGAGTCAGGCGAACACTGGATCGCTACGGCCGTTCAGGGCAGGGGCTGTGACCTCTACTGGCCCTGCAAGGATCATATATCTGACAAACCGGAATTAGGTGCGGACATGCTAATTACGGTGCCCTCAAGCCTTACCGCCGTGATGAACGGTGTGCTGCTCTCCCAGACGAGTCTCGATGCCCGAACCACTTATCATTGGAGAGCTCAGAGTCCAATCTCTGCCTACCACCTCGCGATCAATATTGGTCCGTTCAAGAAGTATGAGATTCAACATAGCAACGCACTGACAGAGAATCCAATTCCCGTGATTTTTTACCATGTTACAAATGATATGGACAAAATTGAAAAATTGATCAAGGATGATTTTGTTGCACAACTTGAATTCTTCGAGAGAACACTTGGCCCCTATCCTTGGGGAGAAGAGAAGATAGGAATCGTGGAGATTCCCTATCTTGGCATGGAACATCAGACCATGAATGGCTATGGAAACGGCTATGAGCTAGATCCCTATGGCTTCGACTGGTTGATGCAGCACGAGTTCTCTCACGAGTGGTTCGGTAATCTAATGACCCAGGCGGGGAGTGAGGATTTCTGGTTACACGAGGGTTTCGCTAATTACATGCAGCCTGTCTACGCGCAGCAGGTCATAGGAGATGCGGGCTATTGGAGTTATATGTGGGATTTCTACAATGGCTTGGCAAACTGTAAGCCGGTCGTTCCAGACGAAACGGTATCGATGGACTATTTCGACTCTAACGATGCCTACTACAAAGGCAGTTGGACGCTGCATACGCTACGAGGCCTGATTGGTGAAGAGGCTTTCTGGCGCTCGGTGCGCCGACTCATCTATGACACGGCGGATCCTTGGTCGCTCTCCTATCCAATACAACCTACGCGACGTAGAATGATGATTTTGTAAGGATAACTAGCG
>NVUL01000035.1 GCA_002401885.1 SAR86 cluster bacterium | reverse complement strand
ACACTGGGCCTTCTGGGTCTCGCCATGCTCGCTGTTGGCTCTCTCGTATATATCGCTCTCGCCAGCGTCTCCAGCCACTATCATGCTCCGGGGGCGACCCTCGAGGAGCAGGCGACACTTGGCCTCGTATGGGTAGGTGTGCAAAGCGTATTCAATGCGACGGACACCGTTGGGCTCCTCCTCCTGCCGATCGGAGTCATCGTCCTCGGATTCGTTATGCGGAGGGCCCCGTCGTTTGGCAAGAGCTTTGGCAGGTTAATTGTGGTGCTCGGAGTGGTTGCGGTCGTAGGGATGTCCATCGCTGTCGCCGATCCTCGATCTCAAATCGCCTTGTTCGGCATTTTCCTAGGCGCGATCATCGGTCAAGTCATCTTCCCAATCCTCCTAGGCTGGAAGGTTTACAGTCTTTCGAGGGTCCCGTAATAGAAAGTAAATAAGATCGACACGGGACAGCTACAACTTAACAAATTATGCGCTTGGTTCAGTGGATAACCGAGGACTCAAGTACCGCTGAATTACTAAATTGTTAAGTTGTAGCTGTCCTCTAAAATCGGGTTTGGCACGAAGCAGACTGGTGGTTAATTCCAAACCCTACTACATAGTCTTTTTCACTACCCCTTAATAGCCTTAACTAGAAAGACATTCTCTCAACTAACCCTCTAGTTCGTCCCTATGGCGACTGTGATCTTGAACAACTGGTTCGAAGCCTGATCTTCTAACCTCTAATTATCCGATTCATTCAACGATAAAAGGGCACAGATTTATTTTTCGGTCTGAAGAAACTGACATTGCCAATAAAATAAATCTGTCCCCTGTTAGTCAATGCTGTGTCCCAGAAGTGATACAACTAGGTGTCCCATTTTTACGAATCAAGGATAGATTTGCACGCTCATGTATGGGAAATACCCACAAATACAGCTGTTTAGCTTTGGCACAGGAATTGCTAAGTCTTAAGGGTAAGCATTTATGATGCGAACTAATTGTCAATTCTAGGATCGGTTGATAAAGAAAATAATTAGGTTTGCGACAAATAGAGACTGAATTGAATAGGAGATCTGAACTAATGAAACCTTTAGCGGTACAGGGCGTAAAGAATTTCCATCTGATTGCTATGTTATTTCTGTTTTTCTTTTACACATCTAACGCGAAATCTGAAACTGAGTCGGTTTTGTTGATCGAGCGTTTTGAAGAAGTATACCTAGAAGTTAGCAGCGACGAGCAAGAGCAGCCACTGGCGAAATTGTTGGCAGAGGCAGAAAGCAATCGAGACCAGAATAAAGAAGATGCCGAGGCCTGGATCGCCAGTGGGATGATTCGGAGTGCCTATGGCGTCACCCAGGGAATACGAGCACTAGGGATCATGAAAACAGCGCGCCATGATTTTGAGACGGCCATCGATTTAGATGATCGTGCCCTCGGAGGACTTGCTCAGGCGTTTCTTGGGCGGCTCTATTTTGTCCTGCCCTCATGGCCGGTGAGTTATGGCAGTAGCAAGAAAGCTAGGGCTCTGCTTAAAGAGGCATTGGATATCGATTCTGAATCGATGGCGAATAATTACTACTATGGACTTTTTCTCGCCTCTGAAGACGAGTACCAGGAAGCGCTGAGTTATCTCACGCGGGCGAAATCTTCGGCTCGAAGACCAAATCTGCCAAATTGGGATGCTGTTTTACTGCGGGATATAGACCTAGCAATTCAGTCGGCAAACGAGCATTTGTAGAGCAGATTAAGAAATGGGGTCAGAGTAAATATACAGTAGTTTTGGACTTTGAGATGCTGCGAGAGAGATTGATTTGATTAAAGGCAGTGTTAAAGTTTGGGACACTTCTGACTGACAGCTATCGACTGTGGATTCAACCCAAAGCGGACGTAGATGTAAAGCCAGAAGAGCGAGCCGGTGATTCGCGTACAGGAATATCAAGGCGCAACCGAGTTGAGGAATCGAGCTACCTCAGCAAAAGATTCTGTTTGATACCTACTAAGTAGATGGTCACCATCTTCGTAAGTAACGTGCTCACACTTCGACTCAGTCTCAGAATTGACGGTTGTACATATCTTATCTCCCATGCTCGAAGACGGCCAAGCATCGTCCATTCCGCCAGACAACAGTAAAATCGGCCCATTAATGCGCTCAACACCGATTTGCGCATTTTCTACTGCTACCTCGTTTGTAAGTGAAGCTGCATGCATATTAGTAAATCCAAGCCGGTCTCTTTCTTCCCGTGAAATATATGGCACAAAAGGAAGTCCTTGCCCATTTCGACTCCAACTTGAGGGAGAGGACGAACCCCTTTGACTGCCTTGCCCTTCCCATACAACATAGCTTGGAGCCAAAGCAACGACAGCTTTGTAATCATCATCGAATGATGCAAGGACGAGAGCAAGTTCAGCCCCTTTGGATAGCCCATATAAAATTACCCCGTCGTGTCGAGTGCCAGGCCTCTCGATTAGCCACTTCTTTGGAGCATCAAAATACTCTAATGGAATTAATTCAAGCGTTTCTGGAACGACTGATGTACCTACTCGGTCGAAGTACGCTAAGGACAGAACATCGTAGCCCATAGAAGCGATCCGCTCCGCAGTGTAATCTGCTTTGCCGCCACCTGAACCTGTTAGCACAATAACTCCATACTTATTCTGGCTTCCAGACTCGAAAAAGTTAGCGTCGAAATTGACGTTGGGAACAGGAACAGACTCAATACCTTGAGCGCACGCAACGTTTGTTACGATAAATAGAGCCAATCCAATAAAGCTGATGCCTATATTCATGAGTTACTTCTCCATAACGTGTTTTCGTTAAGCTCGGCGGCGAACACAGTGCTAGGAGTGAAACCTAAGCCAGCTATACTTGCAGCAACAGCCCTTTTCGCTTTCTTAATGATCATGAGTTCTAGCCCTCAAGAAATAATATGGATACCCATACTCTTGGAGGGAAAATCTATGAAAAAGGTTAACAATTATTTACGACAGAGGAAATTATCCGGAGTTTTGATTTGCTAGCTCTAACGGTCTGCTAATGGCACTAAGCCGACATTGGCCGAGAAATAAACCTGTCCCGATCTATCCCAATGCATCCATTCACCGCCTTTAAGCATCTACATATTATTAATAATCAAAAAGGTATTTTTATGAAAAACAGGACATTTCTCAGTCTTTTTGTCAGCGTGATGGCAGGACTAATACTCTCCTCATGCGTATCTCAGCCCAATGATCCTCTTGTTGGTGTTTGGAACGTGGACCTAGAGACTCCAATTGGAGCTTCATCCCAAGTTTGGAGATTCACAGAAGATGGTAAAGGAGAGTTCGAATCTGATTTGGGTAGTTCCAAGACAGATGACATAAGCCTGATTGGTAAAACTCTTATGTTCACCATATACATTGACGCTGGGGGCCAAGATATTGAAATGAATTTTGATGGAACCATAGAGGAAGGTTCGATAACGGGGCAGTTTGCTAGTGAGTTTGGTGAATTTTCGGTGACAGGTGCCCGTCAATAGTGAAAATATTTCTTCTTCATCCGTGATGGCTATTCCTTTTGTTGGTTTTTAGGATTCAGATAGATCAATTAATCGTAAACCTCTTGAAGTTGGTAGATCAGCATTGAAATCATTTTTTTGGGAACATTGTTATGTCTAGCAGCCTGTGTAAATCAAACCAATTGTTAGCAACAGTATTCATGTGTGCTTTCGCATCTATTTGTTCTGCGCAAGAAGAACCAGAATCTCATTTCTTCACGACTACAGACAATGTGAGGATTCACTACTTATCTATTGGTGATGTAGGAAGCTATGTATTGCTAATTCATGGTTTCGCGTCCAATGCTCAACGGGGTTGGTTTAATCATGGCATTCCGCAGCTATTGGCTCAAAATCACCGAGTAATAGCGATTGATACACGCAACCACGGAGAAAGCCAAATGGTAAAGCCTGCCAGTCCTGGGAGTGCGCTAGAAGTTAGAGAACTGATAGAGCACTTGGGCATCAATAAAGTGCATATCCATGGTTACTCCATGGGCGCAGGTATCGTTAAACAACTATTGGGCGAAATTCCTGAGCATTTTTTAACCGCTAGCTTAGGGGGAAGCGGTATATTGGAAAGGTCGGCTGGGAAAGAAGACGTAAACTTCAATCTGACCGATATCGATATCCCAATTATGGCAATCAATGGATCGAGCAACACTCCATTTATTAAAACAGTAAGGATGACCCGCGAGTTGACCGACTTTACAAACTTCATACTCCCCGGTTCTAACCATATGAATGCTATGTATCCCGATACCGGCTATGCCGAGCGGTTGGCCTTCTTCATAGACATTAATGATAAGAAGTAGATTGTAGAGCAGATTAAGAAATGTGGTCAGAGCAGTTTGATTTTGGTGTGTGAGTTGTTGGAAAAAAGTACTCTGACCCCTTTGATTGTGCTCGAGGGCATAGCGCTATATTTTAATAAGATAGTCGAAGCTATACGTAACACCAGACGTAGCTCTGTGCTTGCCATTCACCTTTCTAGGCTTGAATTTGAATCCTGAAAGCGCTTCTTCTGAAGACTGGTTAAATAAGAAATTCGGCTCAGATTTCATAAGTTTTATTGTTGCTTGGTCAACTTCCCCATTTTCATCTACAGTGAACGAGTATCGAGTGTAGCCTTGGATTCCTCTATCACTAGCTGACTCAGGATAGATGGGTGTTTCGGAATGTATTAGTGTCAAATTTTCTGTTGCATAGTTCGTTTCGTCTTCAATAGCGAAAATGTTGCCGACTGATATCAAGGCAAAAACAATAGGTATATACATCAACGATAGTAAGCCAAAGCTTTTCTTATTGGGCAATGCGTAGTCATCTCTATGCAATATGTGTTCGACCCTGAGAGCCAAGTCATTCCCATCTACAGCAGCCCTCGCCAAGAGTTCACGCGTATCAGTGTCTACACAATTCCTTGCGATTTTGACTAGATGTAGAGCAAAATCTTCTCTTCTAGCGCCGTAATCTAATACTGCGTCATCACAAGCGAATTCAGCTTCGAGTCTTAGTTTCGTCAAAGATCGCCAGATAAAAGGGTTGAACCAGTTAGCCGACGCAATCAGGTAGCCAAATATGTGTGTCATCCAGTCTCGCCTTTGGATATGTATTAGTTCATGAATCAATACATTTTCCAAAAGCAGGATATCGTTCAAATCGATACTAGTTGGCAATATTATAATAGGGTTCCTAACCCCGAAAGTTATTGGTGAAGAAGCACCCAAACTAAAACCGAGTCTAACTTCTTGTTGTAACCCAAGAGTATTGATAAGTCGTTTGAAGACTATTAGGACCTCCTGAGGAACATGATAATCTGATGTTTTCTTGATTGTCAGGACACGACGGAATGATGCTGCAAAGCGAATGAGAAAATATGAAAGTACCGAAAAATATCCTATATAGACAAAGTTAAACCAATTGTTAGGCTCGCTTATCGAAACTGCTGCGTTGTTCGCTAGACCTGAAGGAACCAAAATAGTAATAAAAGTAAGGTTTGAAGAAGAGAACAATTCTCCAAACAGTGGTATTAAGAGCATAGATGATAGTGGAAGGATGCCGAGCAAGATTGTGGCGATCATCCAAAGTTTGTGTTTATGCAAACTTGTTAGATATGGGTACAAGGTGCGCTCTGTATACTTAATCAGTAACACGAGAATTGCGCATTTTGACAAAAAGTCGATAAGTGTGAACACAACGATAATGTTGTTTTCTAGAAGTGCGGCCAATTGTTCTGTGATTTCTGCAATCATAATCGGGAACTATTGTTATTTAGTTTTAGCCCTACTCTTACTTATGGTAGCTTCCAATAAGTCAAATTCCTCTTCGGTAATTTTCCCTTTCCTCATCTCTAACAATGAGTTTGCAGCTAACACTGGAGATTCATCAAAAAACGTTCTCACTACCCTCTCCAGCGCCAGATTCGATGCTTTTTTCCTCTCTAAAGCGGGGTGATATACATATTTCAGACCATCAGCTTTTCTTGTCAGTTTTTTCTTGGTAACCAAAATCCCCAACAAGGTTCGAATAGTTGACTCGCTCGAGCCATCGTCTAAATCCTTCTGAACCTCTTTAACACTCCCGCCTCCAAGCCTGTACAAGCAGTCCAATATTTCTCTTTCTCGGCGGCTTACACCTTTAGAATCTGCCATCTTTCGCTCCGATCGTTTAAAAATCGTCATTGAAGCTCATTTATTCGAACTACTTGACAATCTAATTATATGTGTTAAAAATTTAGCGCATCGCTAATTTATTAGCGGCAACCAAAAATTACTCTTTATCGAGAGAAATTGCAATAGTTGAGCGCAGGCCTTAATCATTCTGTGATTAAGGATAATGGCTTATATTCATCTTAGTCATTGATTTAATTACATTTTTTCTTCATCGCGAATAATTGAATAGAGGGTCCGCTATGCCGCGAATTACAATTTCCAAACACATTGTAGTTATTGTTATGAGCATGTGCATGAGCACACTTGAATGTGCAGAAATCACACTTACGCAAAACTTGAAGAATGAAGTTATTAGCAAAGTCATCGAGCAAATGGAAGACAAGTACATATTGCCAGACAGGGGGTTAATTGCAGCGAATGAATTAAGGTCCCGCTCTGAAACTGGGTACTTCGATGGGATAACGGATTCAAGAACATTCGCTAACAGGCTTACCCACGTACTGGACACCATAGACGATTGGCATATTTGGGTAAATTATTATCCTAACCCTATTCGCGAAGACTATGTTGCGCGCCAACCATCATTGGATGAGCGAATAGAACAAGCTGCGCTAATTAGAAGACGAAATTTTGGGTTCGAAAAGATTGAACGCTTGGTGGGAAATATTGGATATATAGACTACAAAAACTTTTACTTTGAAGAAGAGGAATCAGAACGAGCGCTTTCAAATGCAATGGAATTGATTAGTCATACTTCGGGATTGATAATTAGGCTTAGTGGTGGAGGTGACCCGAGAATGGTAGAGCTATTCCTAAGCTACTTACTGGAGGAAAAAACTCACGTCGGGTCAATCGTATACAGGGATCAGAGCATAGTTGAAGAAAATTGGACTTGGGATGAAATTTTGGGACCTCATTACGGAACAGAAAGACCGATTTACCTGTTGATAAATGAGGAAACATTTTCAGCAGCAGAAGCATTTACCTATGTGCTCACAAATCGCAGTCGAGCTACTACAGTGGGGGAAACCACGATTGGAGGAGCTCATCCAAGCGACACGGTAAGAATTCACAAACATTTCATGATGTCTGTGCCCGTAGCTCGAAGTATCAGCCCTATCACCGGCACCAATTGGCAGAATGTTGGCATCAGGCCAGATTACGAAGTTGTTCCAGATGTAGCTTTTGATACAGCATATAAACTAATTTTAGAAGAACTCATTTCCAATTCTGAAGATTCAGCCGCCAGAAGCGAGCAGGAATATGCGCTACGGATCTTGAATGAATAACTACAAGAAATTTGCCGAGTAGGCAGCCGAAAAGAATTGTCCCAATTTGGACATGCTGAGATAGCGTCTCTGCTACGCGAGATATTAATTGTTTGCAACTTCAAGAATGCAGTTCTCTATCACTCACTCTACGTAGGCATGAAATGAAAATTGCAGCCCTCCCAGATTCTCGGCCTAAATCACGCGAACCTAGCATGAAAAAGGTCCCTAGAATATTAAGCTCGGAAATCCAGACCCTGGATTGGTCGCATCATAACTCCAAGAGCTTAAGGATTGATGAGCAAACGCAAAAGGATCTGGAAATCTTTAAGTCAGAATGCAGTGGTAAGAGTCTCTACGACCTCTGCAATTTCACACGCACTGCAGGGGGAGCCACAATACTAAAACAAAGAATGAAATCTCCTTTTTCTGATGCGTCGGCAATCCGAGCTACACAGGAATCTATAGCATTCATTCTTAATCACAGAAGCGTATTCAAGATACTGCCCTCCTACCACACCAGAAATGTAGAACAGTATCAACGCGACATCTTGATGCTTGTCACGCAGGTGGGCGCTCTTGAATTCACTATCGGAGCTATAGCATTAAGGCTTGATCATGAGCGGCACTACCGCAATATTGTGCGGGGAGTGCAACTTACTTGCGGACTAATCAGGGCCTTGCGAGCCTATGTGAAACAAAAAGAGCTCTCTTCGGTCTCGGGAGAATTGGCAGCGATTTATCAAGAAATGAAGCAATTGCTTCTGCTACCCAAGCTTCAAAAAATCCCTGACAAAGAAATAGAAGGTGGGTGGTTCTGGAATATATTGCGCTTCGATCAAATTTTCCGCCTGCATGAAAAAGACGCAATCCTTCGATTGATGCAACTTACCTATGAGACAGACGCTTTGGTCTCGATGTCGGATGCTACTTCTAACTATGGATATACTCTTCCTAAGATTGTAGAAGGCCCAGCATGTATTCAGGCTAAAGGGCTAACTCATCCGCATATTGAAAATGCGATCCCCAATAATGTAAATCTTGATCAAGAGCATCGATTGCTTTTCCTCACCGGACCAAACATGGCTGGCAAAACCACATATCTACGAGCCACTGCCACAGCTCTCTATTTTGGTCACCTGGGTATGGGAGTACCCGCAAACCACTTTGAATTCGCGCCAGTTGACAGTCTTTTTAGCTCCATTTCTCTCGCCGACGACCTGCACACGGGCGTAAGCTATTTTCGTGCGGAGGTTCTACGTATCAAGGCGATTGCTAGCGCTATTGCGAAAGGATTACGAGTAGTCGCGATTATGGATGAACCATTCAAAGGGACTAATGTAAAAGATGCCTTCGATGCCTCGTTGTCTGTACTAAACCGCTTAGAGTCCAAACATGATTGTCTTTTCATGTTCTCGTCGCACTTAATAGAGTTGGAAGAACGATTTGAATTACCGACAAAAATTAGACGATGTCACTTTGAAGCACAAGAAAGCGAGGGACTGCTGCAATTTGACTATCAAATACACCCGGGTGTTTCTCGTCAACGGTTAGGAATGCGGGTATTGGCTGAAGAAGGTGTATTTGAGCTTTTAGATCAAGAAATAATCGGCTAACCGAAATAGCTTGGGGTGTTGAATTCCGCATTTGGCTCTTGACCTACGCTCAACAAGAAGTGGGGTCAGAGTAAATATACAGTAATTTTGGACTTTGGGATGCTGCGAGAGAGATTGATTCGTAATTTGGCTTAGCCAAATTCCTCGCCTCTGGGGGCAGCCGTTGGCTGTCTGCGGAGCTTCGCTCCTTTCGAACTCCCGACTAACTGGTTCGAAGGTTTATTAGCAAATATACGATCTTTTATTAATCAATAACTTGCAGCCTTGGTCAGCTTCCGCGATTAGTCTTAATAAGTCTGTATTAGCCTCATTGAGTACATTTTTTACTACATATCTGCGCTTTGGACTTCTCCGTATCTATCAGAATTAAGACTACTCAAATGCTATGTTCACGATCTCTTCTATATAGCTGACTTCTTTATCAGTCAGCTTCTCAAATTCTTTTTCTCTTCGCCGTTTCGGAAGCTTCCCATCATTTTGGCGTATAAACATAATTAGATCTTGTGCCAGGCGATCAGGTAGTTCAACGAACTCAGTTATCAACCTCATTGCTTCCTCATGGCATTTTAGGTATTTGATCTCTTGCGGTAAGTCTTTTTCGACCGTGCGACGAACACACTCATAAAGAAATTCGGCACTCCCCGTACAATCAATATATCGATATAAGTCCGCTGTATCATTGGTGACTTCGACATTCCTGTTAGGAAGCGTATGCCAGTCAATATAGTCCATAAGTGGTGACGAATGTTTTTGTAGTGCCTCTCGATAATCATCGATCTCGTCTTGCATAACGGAAGACACAGGGAAAACCATACCTGGTGGCGTGAATTTTCTTTCTGCCAAAACATGATGTATAAGACAGCGGTGCAATCGCCCATTCCCGTCGGCGAGGGGGTGGATGTAAACAAAACCAAAAGCGATCACTGCAGCTTGAAGTACTGGGTCGAGCAAAGAAGTTCTCAACAAATTGTTGCACTCATTTAAACCAAACATGAGGTCAGGTACGTCCTCATGCCGGGCACCTATAAATTCCGGTATCGGATCATGGTTCTGGTCACGCTCACCTAGGAAAACCCCTTCCGACCGGTAGCCAATTTCTGTAAAACGATCATCACCGATCAGCAATTGGTGCAGCCGGTATATCTCAGTTTGGTTAAGTGGCCGCTTCCCGGCCTCAAGCACAGCACGTCCCCAGCGGTCCAACTTGTTCTTTGGGGGTCTTTCACCTTCTATCTCGAAGCTAGCCTTACTATCTGCGAGCAGCATAAAGCTGGCTGCGCGGGCAATCACCTGCGCGCCAATTTTCCCAATAGTCTCTTTTGCCTTTGCGTCCAGATTAAGAGAAATTAGTTTGCTTAATGTGTCGGTTTTTCGAATGACTGGGCAGAACTCCTTGGGCCCAAGCAAATTGTTTCGAACACGATGGCGTTGTGAGAGCTTCCCTTTCACCGCGAAATATTTATCAGGCTCAAATGCATCTACTGCAGTTACTGTCTCGGAATCCTTAATCTCCAGCTTTCTACCAGTCAGGAATTCATAAAAAAACCAGACCCGCCTAGCAGTTGCTCCGGTTGGTGTTGATAGGACAAAATTGGCTACATCTTCGAGCTGTAAGGCATCGAATACGCGCTTCATTACGAGAAGATCAATTACTTCATGCCGGAAGGCAAAGTTTAACTGACCTTCTAGTGAGTCGCTTGGCTTATACCGCTTGTCGAATATCTCCCAATTGTCTTCCGTTCTCTTGTTCCCTCTAACGTGCTTATCCGACACACATGAGAAATTGCGGACGGGGGCATCGATGCCGTAGGTCCTAACTAGCGCAGTCCATCCTGCTAGTTGAGTGCCGGGCGGGATCTGTTCATACTGAAAGTATTCCGGTGGTTCTACATTTTTGGCCATTTGTCGAATCTCCATTATTTAAGTCGAAAATCACACCATAAAAAGGGCAAATGTCGAAATTCAATATAACTGCAAAAATGTCGAAAAACAATTATCAATGTCGAAAAATGCCTCAAATAGGATGAGGGCGTCGAAAATTACCATATCCATGGAATTGCTAAATCATTTAAAAATCCAGCTTGGAGCCTTCATAGAATTGAGGCTCGAATCTGTCTAACAAAAGCTGGGAAGTCCATCTCTCGAGTGCCAACAGTCTGCTTCTAGCACAATACCGACTCTGAAACTTGCCCAAAATTTTACAGGCTCTTTCCTAGCTATTTCGACGCTTTACTCGATTAATTGTACGGAGAATTGTACGGAGAATTGTACGGAGATCGTGATTTAGGGTTCTTCAACTTCGCTACAACCCGCATGGTAATTGGTACGCCCAGAGAGATTCGAACTCCCGACCAACTGGTTCGAAGCCAGTTACTCTATCCAGCTGAGCTATGGGCGCATGGAATAAGGATTATATACGTTTCGGCGGAATGGGTCACTGCATGGTTTTGGGTCTGCAAGGTTGAATACTAGAAGTCGATATTCCAATTAATCTGCTTGCCGCGCTTATTCAATAGCGTAAAGATCGGTTCTTCTGATCCTTCCGTCTGGAAAACAACGAACTGATCGTCAGGTACCAGAAACTTCTCTTCGCCGTTGTGGACCAACATACG
>NVUL01000003.1 GCA_002401885.1 SAR86 cluster bacterium | reverse complement strand
CATCAGGTAGGCACCATAGCCGGCGCCACCCATCGTGAAAACGATCAGCATCAGCATGATACGCACTGGCCACGTGCTCACCTTTACCTTCTCTGCGTAATAGCCTGGGCGAACGATGTCCTGCCCCTGCGCACGCTTGTTACTCCGATGGGTGTCTACATCGTCCCGGTCCGGGACTATGGGAGGGATATTACCTAGATCGTAGTTGTCTTTCATAGTCTGGCATTATCCTAGAAATCCTCAGAGCATTCCATCCCCGCGATCACTCAATAGCTAAGTATTCTAGCCGGTGGTAGACTCCAAAACAGCCTACCGACAGCATGCCACGTGCAGCTATGGGTATAAGAATAATTAAATAGACGAGCTCTGGAGCCTCACTATGGAATTAGAAAATCTACTATCGTATCTATTTCGCTGGATTCACTTTTTTGCTGGCGTGACCTGGATCGGCATTCTGTATTACTTCAATTTTGTGCAGACTGAGTTTTTCAAGGAAACGGACGCTGCTACAAAGTCTTCCGCTATCTCTAAACTCGTTCCCCGGGCTCTCTGGTGGTTCCGCTATGGCGCTCTCCTTACGTTCATATCGGGTTTAGCTCTTGCGGGATTTCTCGCCAGCGCAGTAAATTTCTACATCATGATCGGCATGCTGATGGGCACCCTAATGTTCCTAAACGTCTGGCTAATCATATGGCCGGCGCAGAAAATCGTTATCGCCTCAACTGATAGTGTAATCGCTGGCGGCGAAGCCGATCCGGCGGCGGCGGGAGCTCTCGCGAAGGCTGGCCTCGCCTCGCGCACAAATACACTGTTCTCACTTCCCATGTTGTTCTTCATGGGCGCATCATCCCACTTAGGCGGCACGGGACGGCTACCCATGTCGATGGAAGATGGGGTTAGCAGTCTGGCTCAGATTCTCTGCATCATTATTATTCTCGGCTTACAGTTCAATGCCATAAAGGGAAAGCAGGGACCAATGACAAGTGTAGTTGGCGTAATTCATTGCGGCATTGCACTCGGCGCGGTATTGCTACTTATCATGCAACTGCTTTAGAAAAAGACATGGGGCACGTATCGCGAGCTTTATTAGCTTCGGTACGTGCAGCCCTAATTAATTAGTCCTCGAACATCATCTCTGCCATTTTTCCACCTGCACTTTCTGCTAGAATAAGCCTCTCGTCGCACTGCTGGACACCCCCGTCACTACTGAAAATCATTCAGAGAATGGGCTAGTGTTTGCCTTGCATTTGTAATCCGTTAATGGAATGTAGAAATTATGAACCTAGAATTACCTGAGCTTCCTTTTGCAAAAGAAGCGTTAGAGCCACATATGTCTGCCAACACCTTGGGCATTCACCACGGCAAACATCACAACGCTTACGTAGTAAAAGGCAATAAATTACTGGCTGATGCAAACATTTCTGCTGATAGCTTGGAAGCATTGGTAAAAGAAACTGCGAAAGCAGGCGGAGCCCTATTTAATAACGTAGGACAGCACTACAACCACAGCTTCTTCTGGAATAGCCTTAGCGCTTCCGGTGGTGGTGCTCCAGGCGGAGATATCGCCGCGAAGATAGACGAGGCCTTCGGCAGCTATGACGACTTCAAGTCTGAATTCATTGCAGGCGGAGTCGGACAATTCGGCAGCGGCTGGGTATGGCTAGTAAGCGATGACGGAAAGCTCAAGATCGAAAAGTCCGCCAACGCAGAGACTCCACTAACCGCCGGCATGACTCCTATCCTTGTCTGTGACGTGTGGGAACACGCCTACTACCTAGACTTCCAAAACCGAAGACCTGACTTCCTAGGCTCATTCCTAGACAACCTGGTAAACTGGAACTTCGCGAACAAGAACCTAGCGAACGCTTAGTAACTATTAACAAGCAGACAAAGAAAAAGGCAATACCTTTCAGTATTGCCTTTTTTTGTGATCGTTGTCCGATCAACCAGTCTTTAAAATCAGTCCCTGAGGTGAGGATTGAACCTCCTTGGCAAGGCAGCTTGAGAAGCCGAAGCGCAGTGTAGTCGTCCTACACGAGCATCGGAAGCCCGAAGCCAGACAGTTCTCCTATCCCAGAAACAAAAAAGGACAGAACCAGTAGGTCCCATCCTTTCTATTGATCGAAATCCCGATCAACCAGTCTTCAAAATCGGTCTCTGGGGTGAGGATTGAACCTCCCTGGCAAGGCGGCTTAGGGACCCGAAGCGCAGTGTAGTCGTCCTACACGAGCATCGGAAGCCCTAAGCCAACGCCGCCAGGGAGGTTCAAGACCACCCCAGAGGCCGATTTTTACATCATGCCTGGCATTCCGCCCATACCACCCATATCAGGCATACCACCGCCCATAGGAGCGCCGCCTTCTTGTGGCGCTTCAGTAACCATGCACTCAGTAGTAATCATCAGCCCAGCAACAGAGCCAGCCGCCTGAATCGCTGTACGAGTCACTTTCGCAGGATCAAGAATACCCATCGCGATCATGTCACCGTACTTGCCAGTCGCTGCGTTAAAACCGTAGTTGCCCTTACCAGCATTAACTTTATCCAGGATAACTGAGGCCTCTTCACCGGCATTAGCTACGATCTGACGCAGAGGGGAAGCTGCAGCTTTTAGCAATATGCCGATACCAACATTCTGATCGTCGTTATCGCCTTTAAGGCCTTCAACTTTCTGCAAGGCGCGAATTAGAGCAACACCACCACCCGGCACAACACCCTCTTCTACCGCGGCGCGAGTTGAATTCAACGCGTCTTCCACGCGCGCCTTCTTCTCTTTCATTTCAATTTCTGTGGTCGCGCCTACCTTAATCACAGCAACACCGCCAGCAAGCTTGGCTACACGCTCTTGCAGTTTCTCACGGTCGTAGTCAGACGAAGTTTCTTCGATCTGCGCACGGATCTGTGATACGCGACCCTTGATAGCCTTGCCGTTGCCAGCACCATCGATGATCGTTGAGTTTTCTTTGCTGATCTGCACGCGCTTCGCTGAACCGAGGTCATCGATAGTCGCGCCTTCGAGACTCAGACCTACTTCTTCTGAAATCACAGTGCCGCCAGTCAAAATTGCGATGTCTTCCAGCATAGACTTTCTGCGATCGCCAAAGCCAGGAGCCTTAACCGCAACAACCTTAACGATGCCGCGCATATTGTTCACAACCAGAGTAGCTAGCGCTTCGCCTTCAACATCTTCCGCTATGACTAGCAGAGGGCGTCCAGACTTAGCAACGCCTTCGAGAAGACCAAGCATGTCACGAATATTGGAGACCTTTTTATCTACCAGAAGAATCAATGGATTTTCTAGATCGGCACTCATGCTTTCTTGGTTGTTGATGAAGTAAGCCGACAAATAACCACGATCGAACTGCATACCTTCAACGACGTCTAGCTCGTTCTCGAGACCAGATCCATCCTCAACCGTGATGACGCCTTCCTTACCAACCTTATTCATCGCCTCGGCGATAATTTGACCGACCTGCTCGTCAGAATTGGCAGAGATCGTGCCGACCTGCGCTATTGCCTTTTGATTTGTGCAAGGCTTAGCAAGTTTTCCAACTTCTTCAACAAGGGCAACTACCGCCTTATCGATACCACGCTTAAGATCCATTGGGTTCATACCCGCTGCTACGGATTTCAGGCCCTCGTTCAAGATGCTTTGCGCGAGCACGGTAGCTGTTGTAGTACCGTCTCCAGCAACATCAGAAGTCTGCGATGCGACTTCCTTAACCATCTGTGCACCCATGTTTTCAAACTTATCTTCAAGTTCAATTTCTTTCGCTACGGATACACCATCTTTAGTCACGGTAGGAGCACCGAAAGATTTGTCCAAAACAACATTGCGACCCTTAGGGCCCAGAGTTACTTTCACAGCGTCTGCAAGGACGTTTACGCCCTTCAACAGTTTTTGGCGAGCTGCATCACCGAATATTACGTCTTTAGCCATTTTTGAAAATTCCTATCTTATCTAAATGATTGTTGGAGTCGAAAATTGATGCTCTACTTCTTCTTCTTTTTCGTCTTTTCGATAACGCCAAATATTTCGCTTTCATTCAAAATCAATAACTCTTCGTCACCAATTTTTACTGTGTTGCTGGAATACTTTCCAAAAACCACGGTATCACCAACTTTTAAGTCCACAGGCTGAGTATCGCCATTCTCCTGGCGCTTGCCAGGGCCAACAGCTATGACTTCACCTTGCGCTGGCTTTTCAGTGGCAGAACCTGGAAGCACGATGCCTCCTGCGCTGGTTGACTCTTCTTCCATGCGTCGAACGACAACGCGATCTTGTAAAGGCCGGATATTCATTTTTTATCTCTCCCAAATCGTACGATTTGATTAACAGTACTGAAAGCAATCACCTCTGCCCCGGTGGCTGACGTAATCATCCTCAAATTACCAATCTGCAGCGCAGGCTGCTATTTCAGGCCTCCCACGCAAATTAGTTGATGACTCCTAAATGGGGATAGTCGTAGGAAATTCAATGGTTTCGAGGCATTTACCGAGGCTTTTTTCGATCCAGCGAGCAGCAGCAATGTATCTATTTGTTTTTATTGATCTTTTTTGTCCGAGTCAGCGGCGGGGTTTCGCTCATTTTCGGGCAGAGAACCTGGCTCTTCATGGTAGTCGCCCTCGTAGACATTCGAGCCGTCTGGGCGCTCTTGTCTGCTGCCTCCGCTACTCCATTGGCGAAAGTTAGCCCCTGAGGCTGAGCCGCCCATCGCCTTGACCATGCCCGATCGAACCACGGAACGCGCAATCGGCCTGCGTAGCGGACCAGTTAGCAAGACAAAGCCGATGGTATCGGTGATAAATCCGGGAGTTAACAGAAGCGCCCCTGCCGCAGCGAGTAGCATGCCCTCAACGATCTCCTGCGCCGGTAATTGGCCGGATTGGAGCTTCTGGTTCGCTCGGGTCAGTGTTGCGAATCCTTGCCGCTTCAGAATTTGCACCCCTATGACCGCCGTGGCCACCACCAATCCGAGCGTCGTCAGGGAACCGATTCGATCGCTGACCTCAAATAACAGCAACATCTCACCCAGGGGAACAGCGATAAAAAAGATGAAAAGAAAACGCACGGCCAACCTCAGTTGAATTTATAATGGGCCTACTTTAACACGATAGCGGATACGCCAACTATTGGTTATGGAAGACACTGCACTCAACAACAAGGAGAAGATCTGGCAAATCGTCTACCAGATTCCTATGGGAAAAGTATCCAGCTATGGACAAGTGGCCCGACTCGCTGGTCTTCCGGGGTATGCGCGATACGTAGGCCATACGATGAAGAACCTTCCCGCCGGAACCAAGCTTCCTTGGCACCGAGTTGCGAATTCTCAGGGAAAACTCTCCTTTCCCACGGACAGTGTTGAATACCAGACACAGAAAAACAGGTTAGAGAGGGAAGGCGTGGTTTTTATAAACGGTAGATTCTCGCTAAAGAAATATGGCTGGAATCAAGACGTAGACTGAGCGGCTTGCTCAGGCGCATAGGATTTCATCAATTTCCCCACCCAAAGCAACAAACAAAGTCCCGGGATTACCATCAGGCTAGTCAACACGAAGAAGAAGGCCCAATCACCGTTCAGAAAGTCCACCAACGCACCACTGCTCGCAGCGAGCGTAGTCCTGCCAAGGTTTGATATGGACACCATCAACGCGTATTGCGTTCCTGTGTAGGTACGGCTGGTAAAATAGGACACAAAAGAAACAAAGGCTACGGTGGAAAAGGCTACGAAGAAGTTATCGATCACTAGGGTTAGCATTAGTAAATTTACACTGGGCCCGACTACTGCAATCAGTGCATACAATAGGTTTGCAGCAGCCATAGCCACCCCAGCAACAAACAATCCCCTGATAACACCGAATCTGGTATTGACCATCGCTGCCACAATTGAGAAAGCTGCAGTTACCAATCCACCAAAGAATTTCTGATAGAAGCTAATCTGATCGGTAGTAAAACCAACCTCAACATAGAAAACCAGAGACATGCGGCCCAACATGGCCTCGCCCAGCTTGAACACGAGTAGAAATATCAACACAGCGAAGGCTAAACGAAATCCGCAGCGGTCAAAAAATTCCTTGAAGGGTCTTACGAAGTATTCAGCCACCCAGTTTGCGACCGACTTTTCAGATTTCTTACTCGCCTCTGGCAGCCGATCTGCTTCCTCAATTACCGGTTCCGGTACTGCAAGTACGAATACGAAAATGAATAGATAGATCAATATTAAATAGCGATAAACAGTGGGCCAATCGAGCCCGATCGTTTCGCCGCCTAATGCTAGCGCCAAAGCTCCGCCGATAAAACCATAACCAGCCCACCAGCCGCTAGTGGCCATAGCCGCCGCATAGGGCATCTTCGCGTCCATCTCATCGCGGGAAAAAATAGTAATACGGTAGGCATCGACGGCGATGTCTAGGGTCGCACCGAACGCAGCGATAGCGACGGCAATGACAGTCACATACAGCAAATTCTCTCTAGGATCTCCCAGACTAATCGCAAACAGCAAGAGGGCAATAGCCATCTGACACAGCAAAATCCAGGACCGCCGCTGACCAAACAACCGATACAGGATCGGCAGCTTTATCCTGTCAACAAACGGAGCCCACATCCAATTGATGGCATAGACGGTCCCGACCGCGCCGATAAAACCAATGGTAGAACGAGAGAAGCCGGTTTCCTGCAACCACAGCGTCAGAACAGAGCCGGTCAGTACGTAGGGGAAGCCACTACAGAATCCAAACAAAAATATAGTCAGAAAGCGTCTGTCTCTTAGCGCTCGTATCGAATCTGCGAATGAAAGTTGCTGTGACAAAATTAATTCCTAGATCGCCCTAAGGCGCAAGACTGAGGAAGTGCCTAGTCGCGAAAGTTATCGTACTGCAATGGAACGCCAAAACTACCCTCCTTGAGAAGGGCCATTACCTGCTGAAGATCGTCACGCTTCTTGCCAGTTACTCGCAATTTCTCACCTTGGATCGCCGTTTGTACTTTGAGCTTGGCCTCTTTGACAGCCTTCACAATCTTGCGTGCTATGTCTGCCTCGATGCCCTGCTGTACGGTAACGATCATACTTGCCTTCTGACCTACCAATTGCACCTCACCTTCTTTAAGGCTCTTAATATCGATACCACGCTTTACCATTTTCGAGCGCAGCATTTCTAACATTTGTTGGATTTGAAAGTCGGCCTCGGCAACCACGCTGATATCCGAATCGCTATTCAACTCGAACGAGGCATCGATTCCCTTGAAATCGAAACGCGTTCCCACCTCTCGATTGGACTGATCTAAAGCATTATTCAATTCATGCATATCAACTTCTGAAACTATATCGAACGAAGGCATCGCTTACTCAACTCCTATCTATCGGCAGACAAAATCAACCTGCATCGTAAATGTTAAATGGCACCCGCCTCGAATCAAAGGCTTCGGTTAAAACGCAGCTTATCATTAATAGTGAATGCAACACATTAAATGATAAGATCGACCAAGCCACGATAATGCTGAATTTTCGCAGCTATTTCACTAAAACAGTACGCACATCCACAGAACTTTAGGAAATCACTTTTGATCGCTCAGAAGCAGATACTACTACTGATATCGCTAACAGTTTTCTCCGTGGCTAGCATCGCTTTCTCACTGCTTAGTGGTAGCGTCGATATAACAGTGGCGCAGTTGGCAGAGAGTATATTTTCGTCGGAACCTAGCCTCAACTCGCAGGTGCTGCAAGAGATTCGCGTACCCCGAACGCTGGCTGCGTTCGTGACCGGCGGTTTGCTAGCGCTTGCCGGCGCGATCATGCAAGTGCTGCTACGCAACCCGCTCGCCGACCCCTACATCTTAGGCATTTCTGGTGGCGCCGCAGTCGGAGCGCTTTCGGCGATACTCGTTGGAGCGACAGGGTTTTGGCTATCGAACGCCGCCTTCGCTGGCGCCCTATTCTCCATATTCCTGGTCTTCGGAATCGCCAACAAATTCGGCAACTGGTCAGTGACAAGGCTGCTACTCACAGGCGTGGTAGTTTCTGCAGGCTGGGGTGCCGTAATCAATATCCTGCTCACCACGAGCTCCACCAATAACGTGCAGAGCATGCTATTTTGGCTGATGGGGGACCTGAGCCAGAGTAGCGTCAATCCTGCTCACTATCTGCTATTGCTTATAGGCCTAGTTGGCGGCCTTGCTGTCAGCCGCTCATTGAATGTACTCATAAGGGGTGAGTTATTGGCCGTAAGTTTGGGAGTCAATGTGCAGTCACTGCGGCTCTTGTTATTCTTTTCCGCATCAGTGTTTACAGCGACTGCCGTAACGATCGCAGGGTCTGTCGGATTCGTTGGCCTTATAATTCCACACATGCTGCGACTAGTGGGCGCACGCGACCACCGCATACTCATACCCTCCTGTGTCTTGCTTGGGGGAAGTTTTCTCGTTCTGGCAGATAGTCTGGCTCGAACATTAATAGCCCCACAGCAGCTTCCCGTTGGCGTGGTTACCGCAGTCATCGGTGTGCCTGCCTTTATCCTGATTCTAAGATCTACAATTCGGAAATAGCATGGCGAACCTGAAAATCCAGTCTCTAAGCCTTCAGATTGAGAACAAGATTCTTTGCCACGATCTGAGTGTACAGATTGGAGAAAATGAGCGCTGGGGATTGCTAGGAAAAAATGGCGCCGGTAAAACCACTTTATTGCACGCCCTAATAGGACAGCGACACGCAGATCAGGGCAGCATTCAGTTAGATGGAAACAGCGTCTATGATCTAAAGCAGAGGGAGCTCGCGAGTAAAGTTGGCATACTGTTTCAGCAAGGCATCGAAGCACTGCCGGCAACAGTTTTCGAAACGGTAATGCTCGGGCGCCACCCACACACTCAGTCTCTGCTGTGGGACGATCAGAAAGACATTGAGATCGCCGAAAGTGCCTTAGCTGCCTTCGACTTGGATCAATTAAAAGAACGCGCCGTAGACACGCTATCTGGGGGTGAACTTCAGAGACTGGCTCTGGCCATGCTGCTCGCTCAGACGCCGCAGCTTTTCTTACTAGACGAGCCGAGCAATCATTTGGATGTCGCTTTTCAGGTCAAGCTACTATCGGTGCTTACGAATAAAGTTGCCGAGACCTCTGCCAGTTTGATCATGGCAACGCACGACATCAACCTCGCATTCAGGTTTTGTGAGAACGTAATCTTATTGCTGGAGGGTGGTGAGTCGTTAGTTGGAAGAAGTGTCGATGTCCTGACCGAAAAGAACTTAAGCCACGCCTATGGTTGCCCCATCAAGTCTGTTAGCAGCGGTAAACACAGACTTTTCTACCCAACGTGATTTCTTTGGGCTAACTAGATTATTCTCAGCCAGTTATAAGCTATAGCGCCAGATGTCTAACATCGCCAAGCAGCTTGCCTAAATAAGTAGCAAACAATCCGCCGTCTACACCATTGACTGCTTTATGGTCATACGTCAGCGTAATCGGCAGGACTTTTCGAGGAATGAATTCACCCCCGATATAAACAGGCTTAATATCTGTTCTTGCGACACCCAGGATTGCTACTTCAGGTGCGTTGACGATCGGAATAAATCCCGTGCCACCGATTGCACCTAGGCTGGAAATGGTGAAACACCCTCCCTGCATCTCTTCAGGTTTAAGCTTTCGGCTCTTCGCCTTGTTAGATAGCTCGATAACTTCGTCCGCCAATTGCCAGATCGTCTTCTGATCGACATTCCTAATAACGGGCACAACGAGCCCCGCTTCGGTCGCAACGGCCATGCCAATATGTACGTACTTCTTCTGGATGACGTATTCACCGGAGGAATGCAGTGAAACATTGAATTGAGGGTATTCCAACAATGCTTTCGCACAAGCTTTTAGCAAAAATGGCAAGAATGTTAATTTCGTACCGCGACGCTCCGCCTCTGGCTTCAATCCCGCTCTGAATTCTTCGAGGTCGGTTACATCGACCTCGTTAAACTGAGCGACTTGTGGAACAGAGCTCCAGTCGCGGTGCATTTTCACCGCGGTGAGCTTGTGTAGCTTGCTTCGCTGGACTTGTTCTACTTCACCAAATTTACTGAAATCTATGTCTGGAATGGTAGCGAGCGAAACGCCCTGGCCCGCAGGAGCATTGATTCTACTCTTAACAAATGCCTGCACATCCTCTTTGAGGATTCGAGATTTCGCACCGCTGCCCTTAACCTGCCCAAGATCGACGCCTAGCTCTCTAGCCATTTTCCGCACCGCAGGGCCAGCGTAGACTTTCTTGGAAGGCTCATTCCCTAGCCCAGTAGATTGAGGTGCTGCCGCTGCTTGCTGCAGAACAGGCGCGGGCTTCGCTTCTTCCTGTACAAGCTTGCTTGCTGCGGCTGTCTCAACTGGCTGCGCTGCCTCTTGTTGAGCCACAGGTGCGGTCGCCAAAACTTTCGCAATCTGCGAGCCAGTCTTAACTTTGTCGCCGACCGCAACTAACAATGATTCTATGACGCCTGCATAAGGTGCCGGCACGTCCATAGCTGCCTTATCGGACTCGAGTGTGATTAACACATCATCGACTTCGATTGTATCCTTCTCTTTAATATGGATTTCAATAATCTCAACTTCGTCATCGCTGCCCAAGTCTGGGATTTCGATAGTCTGAGATGTTGGGCTAGAAGCCGCTACCGGAGCCGAAGTAGTCTCTTCAACTACAGCAGGCTCAGCGGTGGGTGTTTCTGCAGCAGCCTTTGGCTCTTCTACTGGGGCGGATTCTTGACTGTTGCTTTCAGCAACCTCTAGGGAGAGCATTTCACTACCAGTGCTAACCTGATCACCTAGGTTCACAGAGATGCTTTTCACCACGCCAGCCATCGGCGCTGGAATTTCCATGGCAGCTTTATCGCTTTCCAAAACCAAAAGCGAATCGTTCTCTTCCACAGATTGCCCAACTGAAACAAGCAACTCGATTACTTCTACTTCACTGGCGTCACCCAGATCTGGAACTTTTAGTTTCTCAATTGACACCGGTAACTGCTCCTGAATGTTATCAATTCTATTCTGGTTCGATTACTGCGCGAGCGGATTTGGCTTATCCTGATCTATCCCGCTACTCTTCATGTGAACGGTAATCTGCTTCGCAGTAACTACGCCCACTGCCTTCAACTCTGTCAACGCAGCCAGCACGATGAATTTACAATCGACCTCAAAGAAATGTCGAAGCTGCTCGCGACTGTCGCTGCGACCAAATCCATCTGTGCCCAAGACTCTAAAAGTTTCAGGAACGAACTCTCGAACCTGATCGGAATGCGCCTTCATATGATCCGTCGCTGAGACAATCGGCCCCTTCTGCATTGAAAGCATTTCGGTCACGTACGGAATCTTCGCCTTCTTGCTTGGATTCAACATATTCTCGCGCGTCACGGCTAGTGCCTCTTTACGCAACTCATTGAAGCTAGTCACGCTCCACACATCAACCGATATGCCGTAGTCTGAACGTAACACCTCGGCGGCCTTCCTGACTTCAAGCAGGATAGTGCCACTGCCGAGCAATCGCAGCCGCTGATCTGATTTCGGCTTCGCTGTCTTATAGGCTTTGCTACTTCCGTCTTCGAGCAGGTACATGCCCTTGATGATGCCCTCTTCGGCGCCCTTCGGCAGCTCGGGCTGTTGATAGTTTTCATTCATAGTGGTGATGTAGTAGAAGACGGATTCCATCTCCTTGTACATTCTACGCAAGCCATCCTGAACAATAACTGCAAGCTCATAAGCATAGGCTGGGTCGTAGGAGACACAGTTGGGAATCGTGGAGGCCAGGATATGACTGTGACCATCCTGGTGCTGCAAGCCTTCACCGTTGAGTGTCGTGCGACCGGCGGTAGCACCGATCAAGAAACCGCGCGCCTGAGAATCGCCCGCGGCCCAACACAGATCGCCCACTCTCTGAAAACCAAACATCGAATAGTAAATATAGAAGGGTATGAGAGGATAGTTGCTAACGCTATAAGAAGTTGCAGCTGCCAGCCACGCGGAGAACGCGCCTGATTCAGTGATACCTTCTTCCAACATCTGCCCCTCTTTGTCTTCGCGGTAATACATCACCTGATTGGAATCCTCAGGATCGTATAACTGGCCGACGGAAGAATAGATGCCCATCTGGCGAAACATACCCTCCATTCCGAAGGTGCGCGCCTCGTCAGGAACTATAGGCACAACACGTTTACCTACTTCCTTATCTCTGGATAGAGCCGCGAGCATGCGCACGAATGCCATAGTGGTGGAGAGCTCTCTGTCACCGCTACTCTTTGTTTGATTCTCGAACGCACTCATGCCCGGAATTTCAAGCGGTATTGTTTCCACGCGACGCTGTGGAACAGGCCCACCTAACTCGCTGCGCATCTGGCGCATATAGGTAAGCTCAAGACTGTCTTCTGCTGGTCTATAGTAGGGAACCGACTCGAGATCCTTGTCTTTGATAGGAATGCCGAAACGGTTTCTAAATTTCTTCAAACCCTCGATGTCGAGTTTCTTCACCGAGTGCGTATCGTTCTGTGCCTCTGCGGTATCGCCGAAGGCGTATCCTTTAACTGTCTTCGCAAGGATGACCGTTGGCTTGCCATTGTTCTGCACAGCCTCTGCATAGGCGGCATATACCTTGTATGGGTCATGGCCTCCACGATTTAGAGCCATGATGTCATCGTCGGAGAGGTGTTCCACCATCTTCAGTAGCTCAGGGCTTTTCCCGAAGAAGTGCTCTCGCGTATAGGCTCCTCCACGGCTAACGTAGTTTTGGTATTCACCATCAACCACCTCATCCATGCGGGCCTGGAGTATGCCGTCCTTATCCGCATGTAAAAGCTTATCCCAGTGCCTCCCCCAAACCACCTTAATCACATTCCATCCAGCACCGCGGAATACACCTTCAAGCTCTTGAATGATCTTTCCATTACCGCGCACAGGGCCATCAAGTCGCTGTAAATTACAGTTGATAACAAAAATTAGATTGTCAAGCTTCTCCCGTCCAGCCTTGCTGATAGCACCGAGTGATTCTGGCTCATCCGTCTCACCATCACCAAGAAATGCCCAAATCTTGCGGTTGCTGTTGTCCACAAGCTTACGGCTAGTGAGATATTTCAGAACGTGCGCCTGATAGATAGCCGTAATAGGGCCTAAGCCCATGGATACTGTAGGGAATTGCCAGTAGTCAGGCATTAACCAAGGGTGTGGATAGGAAGACAGACCATCGCCGTTTACTTCCTGTCTAAATCTATCGAGCTTGGCTTCATCCATGCGTCCTTCTAAATAGGAACGCGCATAAATACCCGGAGATGAATGTCCCTGAAAATAGATGAGGTCGCCTTCGTTTTCCTCATTCGGGCCACGAAAAAAATAGTTAAAACCCACATCATAGAGCGTAGCCGCGGAGGAGAAAGTGGAGATGTGCCCCCCGATACCGGGATCGCGTTCGTTGGCTCGCATTACCATGGCGAGAGCGTTCCAGCGAATAATGCCGCGAATCTCCCTCTCCATGAACATATCACCCGGCATACGTTCTTCATTAGTAGGAGATATAGTGTTGCGGTATGGAGTGTTGACCGAACCCGCAGATGCTACAACACCTTCAATGCTCGCCTGATCTGCGAGGCGATCTAACAGGTACTGGGCTCTATCGATGCCCTCTTCATCTACCACCGAATGAAAGGCCTCTAGCCATTCTTTGGTTTCTTCTGGATTTCCGTCATTTTGCTGAGTCATGTTCTATAAATTCCGCATCCATCGCGAGCCTAGGCGCTCGTCTAGTTTGTGTAAATAAATTACAAAGCGGGCGTAATTCTAACCCAAATTCCCGTGTTTTTCTATTTAGGATTGCCCTGCTGTGTAGTATTACTACAAGATGCTTTCAGCTATTACGCTCCCATTCCAGCGCTAATTTTCTATTAGTTATTAATAGCTTAGGAAAAATATTGGTCACAAACCTAGGGCTGGCATCCGAGCAAGCGAAGCCAAAAGAACGAAATACTACAATCCCCCCTGACTTACTCAAGTAATTAATTTACTAAATTGCAGTCCTGAGACAGAATGATTCTTTCTAGCATCGCGTTATAAGCCAACAATAGTTATTAGGGCAAGCACGCTTATCCAGATAGCTTGACTCCGCTCCAGCAAGCCCAAGATGGCCTGAATCTCCGCAGACTCTCTATCCTGAGCCTCTGCCTCAGCCTCGAAGTCCTCTTCAGCGGCGCTATTTATCACCATGCCAGATGCTGCACAGCCAGCATACCCATAGAGGAGGTCTGCATTATTCGTCTCAATGCTAAAGCGCCAGAATGAGGCGCGAACATTCTCGAAACACTGCACGAAATTTCCAGCCAATGAGAAAGTGAGCGCAAGCAGTCGAAGCGGAATCCATTCCAATGCCTGAATTGCCAAAGTAATAAAATCGACCTGCTTCTGCAGCTGCTGCTCCCTGTGGCTATCGCGTAGCTGGTAGCTAATATATGAGAACAAGATCCCTAGGGGGCCTGTGCACATATACCAAAAGAACATAACGAACATCTTCTCAAAGCTGCGGTAAGTAAGCTGTTTACTGAAATACTTACCAACCCCATCCTTGTCATCGGCATTCGGCAAGCTCGTTGCGCGGAATTCCTGCTTGAGGAAATCGATGCAAGCTTCCATGTCGCCTCCTCTAAACTTCTCGAGAAAGTCCTTCGCAAGTTGCCCTGGTTGCGTTCGGTCGAAAGCAACGAGCAGGACCAAAATATGCACCATCATAGTGGCAAGCCCAAAGACACTGTCTGCGGCAATGAACAAGATCAGAGTGAGTGAGGCCAGAGGAAGCGCATAGATGAGAACGAAGGCTGCAAGCCAGCCGAGGGGGATTTTATCCACGAAATTTGAAGCCCAGTCTTCAACCCGGCATCTGAACCTGAAGAACCAGCCATCATTGAAGCGATCAAAGTCCTTGAGCCAGAGATAATTAACCATCAAACAAATTAGAATCACTAAAAATTTCATTCGAATCCTTCTTCATGTGCATTTCGACTCATGCACTTTCCATTGCTGCTAACGACCAGCCAACCACTCAAGCCGACAGCGATTGCTTATATTTGGCCCAGTCAAAACAGGGACCGGGGTCGGTCTTTCTACCCGGTGCTATATCGCTATGCCCGACAATCTTGTCGCCGCTCATCTTCGGGTATGTGCTCAGCAATAGTTTAGTCACATTGGCGAGGCTAGTGTACTGACTATCGGTAAATGACTCGAAATCAGTACCCTCTAGCTCAATGCCTATGGAGTAATCATTGCAGTTGCTCCTCTCGCAGAAAAGTGACTCTCCCGCATGCCAAGCTCGATTACTGAAAGGAACGAACTGTGTGAGCCGACCCCCTCGATCGATCAGCAGATGAGCTGATACCTTGAGATCTACTATTTCTCTAAAGAAAGGATGCGATTCGCTATCAAGTTCGTTGCAGAAGAATTGCTTAATAGCAGGCGCGCCGAACTCGCCTGGAGGGAGACTAATATTGTGAATCACCAACAACTCGATATCGGTGTTGTCAGGCCTGGCATCCTGATTGGGCGACTCCAAGATTTGAGCACCCACCAAGATGTCGTTGGCTATAGAGAGCTCCATGGCAACGGTCCAGCGAACGAATAGATTTCTAAATAGCGTCCGATCTCTCAAAGATCACACGCACCACAATCGTTCGATATTAGCACAGAATGTTAACTTGCTTAACGAAGTAGGCCGACTAGCCCTGATCCGTTAAGCCGGGATGCACGTAGCTGTTATTGTGCAGGAGCGAAGAAATCTACGACTTACGTTCGAATACGGTGATATTACAAGCCACGGGTGTAATTACTTCTTCTGAGAGAAGAATCTCCCCGCGACGAAGGGAGATGGCCAGGCCTAATCGGCTG
This sequence comes from SAR86 cluster bacterium, assembly GCA_002401885.1. Taxonomy (GTDB): domain Bacteria; phylum Pseudomonadota; class Gammaproteobacteria; order Pseudomonadales; family Pseudohongiellaceae; genus UBA9145. The sequence goes on along the minus strand of NVUL01000003.1, from coordinate 69,548 downwards.
CGGGTAATAGCGATCTTTCTAGTGCTCGTATTCGAGTGGGAACTGGTTATAACGAACACATCATCACGAGCTCCACTTTTAGTGACAACGCAGTCGTGCAGCTTGCCCTTTATAAGCATCTGCACAGAACTACAGGCGCTCATGCCATCTACGGAAGATAGACAATCAAGCAATTGAGCATTCTCTTCGCTTGCGGCATAGTCATCATTTACCGGCTCGCCGTTTATAAGCTGTGCAATCTCGTTTAAGTCGTCGGCATTTAGAATGCTTTCTCCTGAGGGACTTACTGTAGCCTCGGATTCTATGCGGGCGCCAGACTCAGCACCCCTATCTGCATTTGAAGACAGCAATGGCTCGAGCTTTGCCGAAAGATGGTCTTTAAGCTCATTGATGAAACGCTCTTCATCTGCAATAGAGACTCTCAGCAGTCGTAGCCCTTGACTTAGTTTTTCAATCAGCAGCGATTCATCAAACTTGTTCGTTTCTATCTGGCCCGCACTGCATAGCACCAACAACTGCAATACATGCTCCGCCTCTTGCCACTCAAGACTAGACACCCCTTTGTTAAGGCCAATCAGCAGCAACACCATACGCCAATGCTCTTCGGCCATTTGTTGCACAAAATTGGGCACATCGGCAGCTGATTGCACCACTCGCAAAGCATCGCTAACTGATGGTTCAACCGCTTTAGCATCTGGCTTAAGCTGCTGAGAATCAGTTGCTGAATTGTGATCCGTCACCTCGCTTGGTGTACAACTGCTCGCGACCGGCATATGAAAAGAAGAAGAGGACGAATGGAGTCGGTCCACGAACTGCTTGTTGTCGATGTTGTTTAGAATACTGATGCTATCGAGAAATAACTTTTCCAATTCCATGAGAAAGTGCTGCTCGAATATCTTCATGAATACAAATCGAATTTCTAGATTAATCTTGATCGCATGTTGAGCCTCGACGAATCCGAGAAGCACGGACGAAACAAGTGTATTACCGCGTATTAGGTGCTTCGCATTTTTGGATTCTATTGCAGAGATAAGGCTTTCAATCTGCCTCATATACGGCGAGTAGTATTTATTCGCCTTGCGTTCCATAGCGCTTATTGCAAGTTCAGTTTCCATGTTCTCGAAAATGACCGGCGATTTTGAATTCTGCGATGATGCTGCGGGAGAGTTGTCAAACTGGGAGTTGCCACGCTTCATATTATTCGACGCGGTATCGAGGAAGATTTCTTCGAACAAGACTTGTTTAGCGCGGATTTCTCGCATCGCACTCAAGTAGTCACTACTCGCTGTGAACTGCCCTTTTTTCCCTGCCTCAAAAACGAAGTCATCGACCTCATCGAAGAAGCTGCTGCTCAATTGATTCATCTGCTTCCGCAGTCGCCGTCTTAGTGCCCAGCCAGCTTTCTCAATCAGCGCCGTATCCGCAGATTGCAGTTTGGTAGCTTGGTTTAGTATCGAGACTATGGACATGATTTTCGGGCTAAGCCCACATATGCAGTTATTGATATTTCGAGCTTTCTTATATCACCCAGCCCTCACGCAAAGCATGACGCTGTTCACAGACTGGAGAATTGACGGCTATTTGGAACAAATTCAATCGCTTACCTCACCAGTATTTTTCAAAAAGCATGACTGAGTTCACAACTTCCTATTCCAAGTGGGATAAGACATAATCCTCGAAATGTCTTCACCAGCGACAGGAAACAAAAACCCACCGGGCAAACGAATTGGTCAGGGCATGCTAATTTTCAGTTTCGTGCTCGGGCTAGGAGGCCTAACTTTCTTCTTTGAAGACCAAATACAGCAGCAGGCAAACCCGAATCAGAATCCGCCGTCGATAGAGTTAAATTCAGGGATTCGGGAAGTCGTTTTGCAACAAAACAGACAGGGGCATTACGTGGCAAGCGGTACCGTAAACAATGTGCCGGTTCTCTTTCTATTGGATACTGGGGCTACCGATGTTGCGATACCCGAGTCAATTGCCTTAGCCGCTGGTCTGCAACGCGGAAATTCATCACGAGCATCGACAGCGAATGGAGTGGTCACCGTCTATTCAACCCGAGTTGCCCAATTAACTCTAGGCAACATAGTTCTCGAGGATGTCAGCGCAAGCATCACTACAAGCATGGTCGGCGATACAATCCTGCTCGGCATGAGCGCATTGCGGCAGATAGAATTTAGTCAGCGCGGCGGCGAACTGACGCTTCGACATTATCCGGAGTCTTGAGAAAATATGCCCCCTACTGTCCCCGTCGATATAGCTAAACTCGTCACCTTTTGCCTGCAAGAAGATATTGGCGCAGGCGACATCACCGCAGAACTCATCCCAATCGATAAATCAATCTCGGCAAAACTAATAAGCAGAGATAACGGAATTTTTTGTGGACGACCTTGGGCAGACGAAGTGTTTCAACAAGTCGATAGTTCGCTCACAGTAAACTGGAACATCGAAGAGGGAGCTGAACTCTCCCCCAACAAGACACTCGTCCAAATCGTTGGTTCGGCACGTAGCATTTTAACTGCCGAGCGAACCGTCCTAAATTTTCTGCAAACGCTTTCCGCTGTTTCCACAATGAGCCAACACTATGCATCTCTGGTAGAACACACATCGGTAAAATTACTGGACACGAGAAAAACTCTACCAAGTCTTCGCTCAGCGCAGAAATACGCAGTTCGTATCGGGGGTTGCTTCAATCACCGTATGGGATTGTTTGACGCCTTCCTCATCAAGGAAAACCATATAGCCGCCTGCGGTGGCATAGATGCAGCTGTATCTAAAGCTAAAGCGCTCTACCCCAACAAACCGGTTGAGATAGAGGTGCAGAATCTAAATGAGCTGGAACTGGCCATATCTGCAGAGGCCGACATCGTCATGCTCGACAACTTCGATCGCGGCAGCATATTGAAGGCCGTGAAGTTGAATGGCGGGCGCTTGAAACTGGAGGCTTCCGGGGGCATAGATGCGGATAGACTGGTATCTATCGCTGAAACTGGCGTAGACTATATTTCGCTAGGCGCACTGACGAAGAATTGCCGGGCTACTGACCTTTCACTATTGATAGAATGACGACCATCACGAGAACTCATCGCGATGGTCCCGACCAGAAGAACCAGGGAGAATCGATGCAATACAAGGCCTTGTGTAAAAATCTACTCTCAATCGGACTACTGCTAATTCCTGCGCTGGCATCGAGTCATGGCGGGAATATCGACCTCAATGGCGGGCACTATTACGGTCGCTCTTATCACTGCCATCTGAGCGGATGCGAAATGCCGGACACATTCAACATCGGGAGAAATCGCAGGGATAGCATCATGACTAATCATCGTGATAGAGAGAAGTTCTTCAACACTGATGATTGGGACTTTGAAGTTGACTACGACAACGACTGCCAATCAACCCGGCAGGAATTATTAATCCTAACTAGCCGCACTCAACCTAGATACACCAATCCGCGCAACTGTGTAGTTCGTACCGGTGAGTGGCTAGACGAATACACCGGCAAGATCTTCAAGGTAGCCGTTCAGGTCGACATAGACCATGTCATCCCGCTCATGTACGCACATACTCATGGCGGCGATCGCTGGCCGCCACAGAAGAAAATGCAGTTTGCGAATGATCCACTCAACATGATGCTGGTTGAGAAGCGAGAGATTAAGAAGAAACGCGAACGAGGCCCAAATCGCTACCTACCGCGCAAAGAATTTCAGTGCGATTATGCCGGCATGTGGCAAGCGATTGCCGATAACTATGATCTTGATTTAGAGACCCGAGACAAAAATAAAATTAGAAAGATATTGGACGACTGCATAGACTAGTAGCGGTCCGAATTATCTAGAAAAGTTGGAATACAGAAAGAGTTACAAAAAAATGCCGAACTTAGTTCGGCATTTTTTTGATCTACTCTTCGGTCTACTTCCAGTCAGGGACTCAAGACTTTAATAGCGTCCATACCGTTATCTGGGTCCAACTTAGCCTCGCCTGCTGGAAACCCATTCTCAGACAAAATATAGGCAATTACGTCTGTATACTCATCGAGCATCAATGAGCCCGGGTTATCGGCTGGCATCGTTCCCAATATTGATTCCCACAACCAAAGTACTGGCTGGTCGTTGTAAGACTTCAGAATATCTCGGTAGAAGCGCATGTCGTGGCATGTCTTACAGCTGTTATCGTATACATTCTTGCCAGTTTCTGCCTGTGCGGCTGTGAAGACGCCGTCATTCACAGTTTTGTCCTGAGCCGTACCGATCTGACTGAATGCAAGACCCGTCAGTACCAAAACTATTTTCAGCGAATTTTTCATCGTTCAATTCCTCAGCAGAAAGTGAAACTCGTGTTTCAGGCCTGCTTCTCCTTTATTGTAAATACTCTGCAGCCGGCTATCAATCCTATACTAACTCATCTTAGAGATTGGGCTGATTTGAGAGCCGCGTAAACATAAACTACATCAGTCATTTTATCAAGTAGCTGCGCCCTCTGTACTAAATCAATATTACAAAAAATGACTTATAAATCAGCTGCTTAATATCATGCGCCTACTATAGACCGGAATTAATGAACCGCAGCTTAACTGTGACTCCGGCCCTCTAAGAACGTAGAGGTCTGTCACAACCCCCAATATTTAATCGGCAATTGAATATTGGGGGTTGCAGCCTAGATGGAAGGCCTGAGCCCTGATGCTCTGCGAAGTCCTACTAAACTAACGCTCTCCCGCAGTAGCTCGGAATGCATAGCCCAACTACCTAGTCCCTGTCACTGTCTTTGTACATGAGCGCAGTAACCTGTTCCGACACCAGCCCAATAAGGAACACGATGATTGCCGTCATCAATAGTACTGCACTCATGTTTGTGAAAGTTCCCTGAGTGGTATAGGTGTAGATATAATTGAGAAGCCCTATACCGAAAAAACCAACAGCTATCGGCAAGAATATTTTCAGTGGCGAATACAGCGTGCCGACCTTGAAAATTATGAGAAGAAATCGAATACCATCCTTAAACAGGCTGATATGACTTTCGCCTAGGCGCTGCTCGGTCTGAATCGGCATATATGCCACCGAATAACCCGCGCGAAAGAATGCCATCGTACTTGTGGTGGGGTAGGAGAACCCGTTGGGCAGTAAATAGAGAAATTCTTTAAACTTGTCAGCCTTAACCGCCCTAAACCCCGATGTTAAGTCTAGAATCTTGTGGCCTGTAATTGCCGATGAAAGCCAATTATAGACGCCGTTGGCAATTGCGCGAAAGGAATCTGCCTGCGATTGCTTATCTCTCGCCCCCACTACCATGTCATAGCCCGTGGCGAGTTTTTCCAGCAACCGCGGTATGTCTTCGGGCTTATGCTGTCCATCCCCATCCAGAAATACGATCACCTCACCCTTCGCTGCTTTTGCTCCAGTCTTAATGGCTGCGCCGTTTCCTTTGCTATAGGGGTGAGTAACAACGGTAACGCCATGCTGCTCGCAAATACTCAGCGTATCGTCGGTAGATCCATCGTTTACTACTATCACCTCAGCATTCGCCACCACAGCGAGCAGGCGCGGCAAGAAGCCCTTTAGATTCTCCGCTTCATTTTTCGCTGGGATCACAATCGATAACGAATAGTTCTGATCAATCTGAGTCATATTCATTCCTGGGCACGCCCGCTATCGAGTATCTAGCCGCGCATTAATATCCACTTCCATTGTTGCGATTTCGTCTTCAAAGGAGGGTAACAAGAATGATTGTTCCTTGTCAGCAGCTCTCGCCCTTTCTAGAAATATTAATGCATCAGAATTACGCCCTGCCGATGCACTGATCATCGCTTGTCGAATAGGGATTTGTGGTTGAGGAGTTAGATCAAATGCGTAACGCAGCTGAATCAGAGCAGGATCGAGTTGCCGATAATGCACAAACAAATCTGAGTATATAACATGATAGCTGGCCCTGCGCTTATCGACGAGCGGTAAATCAGCGACAACGTCAAAAAGTGCAACCACTATCTCAAAACTTGGAAAGCTGCAGCTATTCAAAATCAAATTTTGTACTAGCTGCTTTAGGTGATGATTGACATCATTGTGGTAGTACTCTAGGCCATCCATGTCTCCAATCTCTTCAAGTCTATAGGGGGCGACCAATCCATTCTCGCAGGCGTTATTCCACATATGTAATAGAATAGTGATTTCTCGAGGATTCAACTCATGGGCTCTAAGCAACCTTTGCTGGCTCTCTTGGTGAAATTCGTTTGTTGAGAGGAAGTCAGCGTAGACGATCTGCGCCCGGCTAGAATCAGGTTGATTCTCACCCCAGTAGGTTAAGAGATAGCCACCGTGACCCCACAGGCTGGAATTCTGCCACGTCTGCCACGTCATAAAAATTAGCATGACGGCAAAGAGTAAAACCCCAGATCGCCTCTGGTACAATCGAATCGAATTTTTCAACAGCACGTTCAAGTACCAAACGCAGGCTATAATGGGCCCAATCATTGCCATGTAATTTCTATGCTCGAAGTACAGCTCTAGGGGCAGGTAGGTAGATTCCAAAATATGCATAACAAAGAACCATGCAATTCCAAGAAAGAGCACGGGCTGTGATTTCCGCCAAAACCATCCTACACCTGCTAACCCAAATAGAAATAAAACCGAGAAGAGTGTGCTGAGAGGGTTTAGAAAAGACTTGGAAATTTCAATGTCATCATGGAACAAGCTTACCCCTGCATCAATCGGCAGAAAAATCTTGCCCAAATAAATCACCAGAATCCGAGACTCAGATAATAGCCGCTCGAAGAGGCTGAAATGTCTGAACTCATAACTAGCTACAGAATCGGTAAAGCTAAGCGCTAAAACTATTCCCATCACTACCAAGGGCGCTATAACACCCGCTCGGAACCAGACAATTAGCTCACTGTTCCTAGGCTCGAATCGAAAGATACTGAACTCGAAAACTACAATCAGCAGGAGTATCAGTGCACCATTTTCCTTGCTGAGTACAGATAGCAAACCGAAGGGAAATAGACAAACACAGAGCAGAAGCAGCCCCTTCTTCGGATTGGAAAAAATAAGCCGTCGGCCCTTCAGGTAACAAAGCAGAGAGCTTAGGCCAAAAAATGTCATTAGCTGGGCCATTCGCTGCACAACATACAGAGTCGTGCTTCCGTTGAGCGGATGCAACAACCAGAGAGCCGCAGCTAAGAGACCAAGCATTGCGCTGCGCTGCGCTGTTATACCTAGGATTTGAAATAATTCGCTGGCAAACCAGCAGAACATGAGACCGCTGAGCACGTGAATCATAATGTTCGTGTATTTGAAGGAAGCGGTATTAGCCGGCCAGTCTTGAGCGTCTATTAGAAACGACAGCATGGAAACAGGGCGGCCACTCGGTCCTGAGGGGTTTCCAAATACAAACTTCCTGAACGCGGGCCAATTAGACACCCCGCCGTCATCTCCGAGTGGGTCGAGGTTCTTGTAATCATCGAACAGAAATGGACCGCTTACCCCTGGCGAGTAAACTAGAATTACGAGAACCATTAATGCGACGAGCAGAATGCCAAAACGTAGCAAATACTCTTTCTCTATGGCCGTTGCTGCTGAGCTGGATTTGTTGACTTCGATTGTAGGGATCCGCTCTGCGATTTATTGATGGTTGCGTTAGTGTAAGAGAGCAGTAGGGAACTATGCAAACTCTCGTAGAACGCCCTAACTTGCTCCTTGCACCCCACTAGCTGCTTGCATGGTGATTTGTTGACAATTTTTGTCAGTTTAGCTCCCAATTGTTAGTTCGTGACAAACTGTAACCAGCGGGAGAATTCCTACAATTAGAAATTTATTCTTTTATATCAATGTATTACAATTTATAGAGTTTCTGGCATGGAAAATGTATCTACTTAGCCACCCGCTGCTTACTCTGCGGACCAGATTTCAAATTTAATTGGTTATTTACACTGGAGATAGAAAATGAAGAAAGTACAAAATGGTTTTACACTGATCGAACTGATGATCGTTGTTGCGATTATCGGTATTCTGGCGGCGGTAGCACTTCCTGCTTACCAAAACTACTCAAACCGAGCTGCGTTCTCTGAACTAGTTCTTGCCGTAACTCCTCTCAAGACTGCTATCGAGCTTGGTATCCAAACTCGCAGTCCTACGGCTATTGGTGACCTAGATCAAGCCGTGTTTGGCATCCCCGCTACTGTTTCTGTAACTTCACTCCTACACGGTTCTACAGTTGCTGACGGAGGGATAACTATGACTTGGCGGTCTGATGGCACACCTCTTGCTGGCATTACTTACTCATTAACTGCGCAGGGTATCACTCCTCCGGTACAGTGGGCTGAAGGCGGTACCTGTCTCACTAATGGTTTCTGCTAGAACAAGCGGTTCGATCTCAGTTGACTCAAGTCTCACTTGAGTTCGAAATTGCTGGCACCCAATACCGATTGTGGTGCCAGCATTTCAAATACTTGGAAGTTCTCTACTATTACTTCGAAGTTATAAAACCAAAAACACCCACCTTGACTCCATTTAATAATCTCATATAACTTCCACGTACTATTGCGTTCGCTATTCCTTACCCAAAACTTGTGGGATATAAAAGGCGGCTACAATGAGTCAGAGCAAACAAACAGGTTTCACTCTTATCGAGCTCATGATAGTTGTAGCTATCATCGGGATTCTAGCCTCAGTAGCACTCCCAGCCTATGACCTGTATAGAAACCGTGCTCGGTTTGCCGAAGCTATCCTAGCAATAGGCTTCTACCGTGGAACTATCCTCGTGCAAGCCCACTCCGATAGATTCACTGCGCTGGCAGATGTCGATGCAGGCACTAACGGTATCCCTCCTATTCAGCTACAGGCTGCGTCTACGCACGGTATCGATGTTGTGGATGGCGTCATCACTGTAACTTGGATGGCAGACGGCACAGATTTAGCAGGAACTACCTATACCTTAGCTGCGCAAGGCGTAGTACCACCAGTTGAATGGGTGTCAGGTGGCAGTTGTGCTATCGGTGGGTATTGTTAAGAGCTGACTGTATTCGCCTTCATATGTAACTCGGCTGCAACCACATCTTGTCTTGCCTAAACGACCTCTACTCCTCGACGATAGCAGCCGCACTTGCGCTCTCATAGAACTTGCTTAACGTTCGACTATCGGTGTTGAAACAGACAAAACCGCTAACCACAGGAGAGATAAATTTACTGAATAGGCAGGATTCATCAAGCTGATTCAGCACATTTTCTGATGCACCACGTCTGGTAGTTTGCTCTGCTCTAAATACACTTCTTAGCCCCTCGACCGAATCTGGCATCGCTCGATAATTTTCAGTTTGAATATACAGCGGGTCACCAATAAATTGAGCTCGCATTGAGGCTATCTGGGCGGCAATTTCAGACTCAGGTAGCTGGATATAAATTAGCTTAGGATAGGGCCCAGGAAAATCTTCCAGGACTTGTGGGTCGCGCTCATACTGCAGGAACCCCTCTCTGTCGACGCTGTAGAACGTATCATAGGCCAACACTATCGCTATAGGGCGCTCGTTGTAAATAACCCACATCCCAGCGGCCATGCACGCTGCCTGGAAAAATGCGATACAACTAAGATCGAAGTTTAGCCCCTTCTTTCCCGACTTAAAGACGACTAAAGTCAACAGAGGCCCCGCTATAAGGTCTACTCCTATAACCAATTGCAACCCCGTCCAACCCCTATCGATATTAAACAGAATTCCTGGGTACCACAGAAGTAGTATTACTGCTAACAGTCCTAGAAATATCGCTAGGCTGATCAGAAAATGTATGGCACCCGCCCTCCATCGGCTCATGACTAGTCACTCCAAATTCGAAATCTTTATGCAATTGAAGGTAAAGCCGAAACTTGTCCTACAATATAAGAAACCAACACACTCCGAATTCTAACAGAGAACTCTTCAATGGCTGTCAAAATAGTCGGCTTGGCGCGGCGATTAGTTGCAGAAAAACTAGCCGATGAAGCGAAGGTCCAACAAGCGATTTTAGATGCCACACATCAAGACACATCCCTAGCCCACTACCTCGTTCGCAATAAGCTTGTAGATCAATTTGCACTAGCGGTCACCACTTCAGATGAGTTTCAATTGCCTCTCATCGAGATCGAGAGCTTCGACCTCGACTCTTGTCCGGTGAATGTTGTCGAAGCCGATCTAGTAAAAAAACATCGAATTCTCCCTCTTTCTACTAACGGCAAGTCTCTATTCTTAGCCATTTCCTATCCAGGCGATTTAAGCGCTATAGACGAAATCGCTTTTCACACCGGGCTAAAAATAGAAATGGTAATTGCAGAAGATATCAAACTTGATTCAGCCATTAACCAATACCTGCAATTGATCAGCCGCAGCTATTCAAGCAAGACAGCTATCGATAGCAAGCTCGAGGATGAGATCGCGATCAACTCCGCTATCATGAGCGAAGCTGAAGAAGAGCTAAGCACTTTCGATGAGACGCCCCTGGTACGTTTCATAAATAACTTACTGTTAGAAGCCATCGCCCTGCGTGCCTCGGACATTCACTTCGAACCCTATGAGAGTGTCTACCGAATTAGATTTCGCATAGATGGCCTATTGCGGGAAATGACTAGACCCCCAGTCAAGCTTACGGCCCGGCTTGCATCGCGTATAAAGATCATGGCGCATCTCGATATTGCCGAGAAACGAGCCCCTCAGGATGGTCGAATCCGTATCCGGCTCGCTGGGAAAAGGACTATCGATGTTCGCGTTAATAGCCTACCCACACTGTGGGGAGAAAAAATTGTAATGCGAATTCTCGATCCTCTGAACACCGATCTCAATATGGATACTCTAGGCATGGAACCCGGACAGAAAGAGGCGTACCTGCAGGCTCTGCAGAAACAGCAAGGCCTGATTCTGGTTACTGGCCCCACGGGTAGTGGAAAGAGTCTAACTCTCTATAGTGGCTTAAACAGCTTAAATTCAAACACGAAGAATATTTCGACGGTAGAAGATCCCGTCGAAATTACCATCGAAGGAATAAACCAACTCGCCGTAAACGCGAAGACTGGAATCTCATTCTCCAGCGCACTGCGCGCTATTCTCCGCCAAGATCCGGACATTATCATGCTGGGAGAGATCAGGGACCTGGAAACGGCAGAGATCGTATTGCGTGCAGCGCAAACCGGCCATCTGGTACTTACCACCCTCCACACGCTAAGCGCCGCAGCGAGCCTCGACAGGCTACGTAATATCGGCATTCCCCGCTACAACCTTGCGAGCACTATTAGCCTCATTGTAGCGCAGAGGCTGGCACGTAGGCTCTGTGAACGCTGTAAGGAACCTGTCGAAATACCCGAAAAAGTACTAACAGAGCAGGGGTTGACCGCTGAATTACACCCAAGCCCCCTGCTATTCCGCGCGAAGGGCTGTGGCGACTGTGGGAATGGATTTCGCGGGAGAATCGGCTTTTATGAAGTAGTTCCTGTATCCAAGAGCCTCTCTCGAATTATCATGGAGGGAGGGACAACACAGCGCTTCCGGAAGCACATGAGAAAGCACGGATTACTGGATCTTCGGCAAGCCGCGCTACTCAAAGTTGCGCAGGGACTGACCAGTCTCGAAGAGGCTAACAGACTGACTTAAATACAAAATTCTACGCTGTCGTGCTATAGTCAGCGCAATCTAACGACTAGATAACTTGGCGAGGCCCCCCATGGCTACTGAAGCAATACAAACCACCTACGTTTGGCAAGGTACCGACAAAAACGGCAACAAGACCAAAGGCGAAATTCAGGGAAGTAGTCAGGCACTGGTAAAGGCGCAACTGCGCAAGCAGGGAGTTTCACCGACCAAGGTTAAGCGCAAGGCAAAGGATCTATTCGGGCCAAGGAAGCAAAAGATCAAGCCTATGGATATTGCCGTGTTCACGCGCCAGTTAGCAACGATGATGAAATCGGGCATCCCTCTTGTTCAGTCATTTGAGATCGTCGGCGAGAGCCTAGAAAACCCCTCTATGCGTGTGCTAGTTGGCAAAATTCGTGACGATGTGGCCGCGGGCAATACCTTTGCCGACTGTATCCGCAAACATCCCCGCTATTTCGATGACCTGTTCTGCAACTTAGTAGATGCCGGTGAGCAATCGGGTGCGTTAGAAACCATGCTCGATCGCTTAGCCACGTATAAAGAAAAATCTGAGGCACTGAAGTCAAAGATTAAAAAGGCGATGAACTATCCGATCGCGGTAGTCTGCATTGCACTCGTCGTAACGGGCATTCTACTCGTTAAGGTAGTGCCCCAGTTCGCGACCACCTTCTCTAGCTTTGGTGCCGATCTGCCTGCATTTACATTATTCGTGTTAGGCCTTTCCGATTTGGCAATCGCGCACTGGTGGAAAGTATTGATAGGGCTCGGTGTCTCCGGTTACGTTTTTAAAGAGGCTAAAATAAGATCTGTGGCTGTCGCTCAAATGGTAGACCGAATTTCACTGAAGTTGCCTATAGTTGGCCCTATATTGAATTCTTCCTGCTATGCCCGCTTTACGCGAACATTATCAACCACCTTTTCCGCTGGTGTGCCTCTCGTAGACGCCTTAGAGTCAGTAGCAGGGGCCACTGGTAATATCGTTTACTCTACGGCAACCAGAAAAATTAGAGACGATGTGACAACTGGGCAGCAGCTCAATTTCGCGATTAAAAACACCACCCTATTTCCGGCTATGATTACTCAGATGGTGGGTATTGGAGAAGAATCAGGCGCCTTGGATGGCATGCTAGATAAATGCGCTGTCTACTACGAAGCCGAGGTAGATAATGCAGTAGACGGGCTCACCGCCTTGATGGAACCGATGATCATGGCAGTATTGGGCATATTGATCGGTGGCTTGATGATTGCCATGTATCTGCCAATCTTTCAGCTCGGCGCGGTGATGTAGCCTCTACACTTTTGCATGGAAATAATAGACCTCCTCTCTGCTAGCCCTGCATTCCTACTAACTGTCTGCATCATATTGGGGTTATTAGTAGGAAGCTTCCTCAATGTAGTCGTCTACCGACTACCTATAATGTTGCAGCGCGATTGGCGCGAGCAATGTTGTGACTACCTCGAAATAGAAAATGCCACTCCTGACAGCAACGAATCCTCTGCTAAGTTTAAAGTATTCAATCTGCAGAAACCTGATTCACATTGCCCACTCTGCAACCACAAAATAAAGCCATGGGAAAACGTCCCTGTTCTGAGCTACTTATTTCTCGGCGGTAAGTGTTCTAACTGCAAAGCAAAGATTTCGATCCGCTATCCGAGCGTCGAGTTTGTCAGTGGCGCTCTTTCGGGCTTAGTCGCATTTCACTTCGGTGCCACTTGGCTAACGATGGCGCTGCTGTTCCTAACTTGGGCTTTAATAGCTCTGACACTGATCGACTTCGATCACCAACTACTGCCCGACAACATCACGCTGCCGCTTGTTTGGCTCGGCTTACTCGTCAACACAATCGATCTCGGGTTCGGTGTTACGCTGAGGGACGCCGTGATAGGGGCGATTGCGGGATATCTCGTACTCTGGATCTTTTACTGGGCGTTTAAACTCGCTACTGGGAAAGAGGGTATGGGTTACGGGGATTTCAAGTTATTGTCCGCCCTAGGAGCCTGGATGGGTTGGCAGAGTCTACTACCTATAATTATTCTTTCTTCGCTAGTAGGCGCTGTGTTCGGTATCGGAATGATACTACTTCTGGGCAGAGACAAATCCGTGCCAATGCCCTTCGGCCCGTTTCTTGCTGGCGCTGGATTTATCATGTTGATATGGGGGCCTCAACTGAGCGCATTCTATTTCGACAACTTCATCAACTAAGAACAATTTCTAGCCATTTATTATTCGGGCCCTGTCAGAATGAACAGCGCAAAAAAGTATGTAGTCGGTCTTACGGGCGGAATCGGTAGCGGCAAGTCTGCTGCTGCCGAGATATTCCGGGCATTGGGGGTTGAAGTCATCGACGCCGATGCGCTTGCGAGAGAAGTCGTCGAGCTAGGCCAGCCAGCGCTCAGCGACATTGCTGCTCACTTCGGCAGCGGTATACTAACCGACGAAGGGAATCTTAATAGGGCCGCGCTACGTAAAATTGTGTTCTCGAATCCCGAACACAGATCCTGGCTAGAAAATTTATTGCACCCGCTAATAGCCGAGTTACTGCAGCATCGCTTGAATGCAGCTAAATCCCCTTATACAATTTTGGAATCTCCACTACTGTTAGAAACCGAGCAATACAAGCTGGTACAGAGAGTGCTCGTCATCGATGCTAGTGAGGAGACACAAATAGATCGTTCAGTAAGAAGAGACGGTAGCGATGAAGAGGTAATTAGGTCTATCATCGCCTCTCAGATTGATCGGCTCGAGAGAATTCAGCATGCGGATGATTTAGTGACTAACGAAGAAAGCCTAGAGCAACTCAGAGAAAACATTGAGACACTTCACAGTAAATATATGAGAATGGTTACCTAACAATAATGAGCACAAAGACTACCAGCGTCGACTGTCCAAATTGTAAAAAGTCTGTTGAGTGGACGGATGAGAATAATTTTCGACCTTTTTGTAGCAAACGCTGCAAGCTAATCGACTTCGGAGGATGGGCGAGTGAACGCAATAGCATTCCCGGAGAATCCGTTTACCCAGCCATTGAGGATGAATACGACCAGTAGCCGGACCCTTGCCCACGAGCAAGGGACTACTGCTGATTAGAGCGGCGTTCCTGTTATAGCAGGCATCGGCATCCAATAGAACTTGCTGCTCTCAGCATGCACTTCATTAGCAAGAAAGATGAGAAGAAAATTACCATCCAGTGAGATTCGAATCTTCTTAATCGTCTCACCTTCCAGCAATCCGAGCTCAAAATCTTCTAAGATTAGATGCGTAATCACATCATAGAAGTAGAGCTTGTCGTTATCCGTAGCAATTAGAATCGTTCCCGCCTTGTTGAAGGTAGCACTAAGCGGCGAACTACCTAAGAACCATTCGCCATCGGAATCGAAATAATCATCGGGCGCCATGTCGACGATACTGAAATTCTTCGCGCTACGATTGCCATTAGGGCAAGTGTAAGCGAGCCTCGTACCGTCAGGCGAAGTAGTAAAATCTGTGCAGGAACTACCTACCGCGATATCTGTGCCAGAAACGAAAGTCAGCACATTTGTCGCTGTATCAAAATCGAAAGTAGCAAGGTTTGAAGCGGTAGCCAAAAATACGTGATCAAGAACATTGTCGTATTCGATTCTTACGGGCTCTTCTAGAGGGATACTCTCTGTTAAGAAACTCGCATTTTCTGACATTAGCCCCATCCACAGGCCAGTAGACGAGAAAGGCACAGCCTCGCCTGGGTCCGTTAGGATATTATCAAACATAAGAGCGAAAACATTGCCGTCTTCACCGAGAGCCAGATCACGCAGCGTCCATCTGTAGGTAAATCCAGCAATATTCTGAACGACATTGTTGGAAGTAATGCTACCCGTATTTAAATCAAGCTTATAGAGTCTCTGCGTCTCTGGATGCACGGTCATGAAGATCGTTCCATTGTCTACATCAACCGTGAATTGATCGGGTATCTGACCAAAACTATAGGTTTTGCCTGTTTCACCAGATATGAGATTTCGCTCAACCACTCGGTTACGCACAGAATCACCAATCAACACCCAACCATGGCAGAGAGGTACAAAGTCCTGACTGGACTCAGTGATTAAACCTCCCCCCAACGCTGAAATGATTGCCTCCGAAGGCCCCGACTGAACGGCACCGATGCTAAGGGTTTCGAAGAGCATCGGGTTAGAACCTTCTATGAATTCTAATCTCAAGGAAAGCTGCTCTTCATTGAAATTGACACTCGGCACATCTAAAATTCCAGAATTGACGGAGTAACTCGATGCACCAATCGCGACGCTCGATACCACAGGGGGGGCGAATTCGCTGCAATTCAGTAAACCAGCACCGGAATTGGTTGGCGCAGATACGTCCGTACCCGTAATTTCCGCCTGAGTCAGTTGAAAGATTAGACCGTTCGCATCCACCATCTGCATTTGCAGAGCGATCTCGCCAATTCCGGCCACTTCTACATTTTGGACGCCCAGCGTATATCCATCGAAGCGGGCAAAATCTGTAGCAATTGCTGGAGCAGCTCCCGGAGTAAAGGTTAGCGAGTAGTTTGTAAAAAATTTAACTCCCGTCCAAGCAGGCAATGTCGCCGAAACGGTAGACGGCAGCACTGAACTCTTTACTCTAAACGCAACATATTGACCAGTATTCAAGGCCGAATTAACCGCTCCTGTCACATCAATATTGATCTGAGTAAGACCTACAGCGTCAATCTCTGCGATGGCTGCAGTAAATCCAGCAGAATAGTCGGTAAATTCAACTACGCCATTGTCTGAATACATATAGATTTCGAGTGGTGCTACGCCATTCTGCGCGAAGATTTCCTCGATCGGCAGTGTCAGGGTTGCCTGGCTTACGCTAGTAGTAGTATTGAGATCGAAAACAGCGACGGCGGCATCTATAAAATCTTTGCCGGTCACCGCCCAACCGTCAGAACTAACGTAGGACGCGTTCACCGCGGAGCCTATGAGCGCGGGCGTGGTCTCTTCCACTACCTCTCCATCTTCAGGTGCCGCTGTCACAACAACTGGGTTTTTCTCAACCAGCACGCCATCGGCGACCAATTGGGCTGAATCCGCAAAGGCTACATTGCTTGCCAGAAGCTTTGATGCAACTAAACTCGCCAGTACCAATTTCTGCAACATAGTAATTCCCAAAGTTTCTCTAGAGCCCGCCAACAAAGCTGGTTCATTCATTTTGTGCGCTAATGCTTTAAAGTATTTCCGTATTTTCAACAAGTTAGCGTAAATCTCAGTGACCTAGGTCACATAAACACCCGTAATATCACTCTACGATTCTTGGCATTCCACATTGCTGTATCTGCCTTATTCTCAAATACTTTATCAAAAAAGCTCGGTTCAGTCGCTATTTTACACCTAGCTAACTCTATTTATATCAGTAGCTTGCTGGCCTTAGTGAAGATTTTCCTTAAAAGAGCAATGCCAATGCGCTCCCCGGGCTGCCGGCACGCTTAGAATGGTGAAAAAGCCGAGATCCCCGCTATTTCGAAACCTTGATGGCTTTTGCAAGTCGAAAGATCCTCGGGCCCATTCCTCCTAAAGGCAAAACCGGGAGATTGACACGATACGCTAAATAGCCTCGGACTAGAGCTGCAGGGAGGTTAGCTGGAACGCTCTAATTTCCGGTAGGCGCCCCCTTGTCTAGCGTTTTGACGTCGGGAAAATACATAAGCTCTGCGCCGCTAGCTCGGCATTGCCCTTCAACCCATTTCAAGCACTCAAGGTAAATAGCCTCATCCACCGATTCCTGCCGGAATTAAATTAGACGGTATTTGGGAGCCTAGCTGACCTCCGACGATTGCGCGCAGCTCGCCAAAGCCTTGATCATTTGGAGTGATGGCGATTTAGTCGGGCAAGTTTAGTGCGCGGATAATGGCCTCGTTAGCCTTGGGGAAATCTACCGCTCGTAGTTTAGAAATTGGGCGCCATTCGATGGCCTGCCCTTCTTTTCCTTTCGGTATCCCTGAAAATCTTTCGACACGCCAAACATCTAACATTACCAACTTGTCGCTGTATTCATGCCTGATTTGAATCAACGGGGTGCAGGCCTGCACGCTGATTCCTAACTCTTCTTCAAATTCTCTGTTCAGCGCATGCTCAACCGACTCGCCTTCTTCGACTTTGCCACCAGGAAATTCCCAGAGACCGCCTTGATGGGAATGGGCGGAGCGTAGTGCAATCAATACTTCGCGATTTTCATTGAGAAGAACGCCGACAGCAACATGAACAATGGAGTTTTTATTCACAACAGGGTGCTAACTGCGATAGTCCGCATTGATACGCACATACTCGCTGGAAAGGTCAGATGTCCAGACTCTTTCGCTAACCTTCCCGCGACCAAGATTAATTCGAACTCGAATTTCGTCCTTATCCATCTCGGCCTGCCCTGCACTCTCGCTATACGCAGCATCTACTGATCCTTTGGACACTAAGAGTGTATCTCCAAGCGCCACAGTGACGGACTCAATATCGAGGTCACTAAGACCGGCACGACCGATAGCGGCGAGAATTCTTCCCCAGTTCGGATCTGAGGCAAAGAAAGCTGTTTTGACCAGGGGAGATTCCGCTACCGTATACGCCACTGCTAAACACTCCTGCTCAGACGCACCTTCACTTACCTCGATCGTTATGAATTTGCTTGCTCCTTCTGCATCCCGAATCAGATCGGTGGCCAGCTGCTCGAAAACAGCATTCAATTCAGACTGAAACTGCGTAGCTGCCTCGCTATCGCTATCCGTGATAACAAGAGACCCCTTACCCGTGGCTACTAACATACAACAATCATTGGTAGAGGTATCACCATCGACTGTGATTCTGTTGAACGAGTTTTTTACAGCTCTATCTAAGATTTTTTCGAGGAGAGGTTTCTCGATCTGCGCGTCCGTAAAAACATAGGCAAGCAGTGTTGCCATGTTCGGACGAATCATGCCCGATCCCTTTGCGAATCCGCTTATGCTTGCTTGAGAGCCGTTAGCGGTAAAACTTGCTGAAGCCAGCTTCGGCCGGGTGTCGGTTGTCAATATTCCCTGTGCTGCCGATTCCCAAGCATCCGCAGACAATGTTTCGTACAGTGCCGGTAACGCTGCGAGTATTTTATCAAAAGGCAGTGATTCGCCTATCACCCCTGTGGAAAACGGCAATATCTGTTGAGATGAGGTTCGCGCTATCTCGGCCAAGCCATCGCAACAGGCCATAGCCGCAAGCTCTCCCTCAGGTCCGGTGCCAGCATTCGCATTTCCTGTGTTAATCAAGAAATAACGGCTAGCACACTGCTCAACTCGCTGCCTAGCAATGCGAACCGGCGCGGCACAGAATGCGTTCTGAGTAAACACGCCTGCTGTTGTGGAGTCCGGTGCAATTTCAACCAAGACAAGGTCGAGCCGATTAGCGTAGCGAATTTGACTTTCAACTGCTGCTAAGCGAATCCCTTCAATGGGAGTGATGTTTACCTTTCTCTCGGAACCGACCGCCATCTCTACATCCTTACTCAACTTTCACTTTCTCAGCCTAATGCGAAGCCATACGCTAACCTATCTTGCCGTGGCATACTTTATATTTCTTGCCCGAGCCGCAAGGACAGGGGTCGTTCCTTCCTACCTTGGCCATCTCTCGAACAAACGGAGATGTCTTGTTTCCCTCTCCTTGACCCTGCCTTGCAGACGGGGCCTCGGCCGCTGGCTGTTCGGCGAGTGCTGATACGGCTTGATGCTGAAAATTCACTCGCTCTCTAGCTCGCTCCTGCTCACGTTGCTGCTCAATTGCACCTGCATCGTCTTCTTGTCGAATCTTCACGTGACTTAAAACTTTAACAACTTCCTGCTGCAGATTTGTCATCAGGTCTTGAAACAGAGCGAAGGCTTCCCGCTTATATTCCTGTCGCGGATTCTTGCCACCATAACTACGCAAAAATATTCCTTGTCGCAGGTGATCCATAGTTGCAAGGTGCTCCTTCCACAAACCATCTAATATCTGTAATGTAATTTGCTTCTCGAAGGTGCGCATCTTTTCACCCACTGCGGCACATTTCTGCTGGTAATCGGCAGAGAGTATTTCGTCGATTTTTTGTTTCAGCTGCTCTTCGTAAAGTTGATCATCCTCATCGAGCCATTTCTGAATATCTTGCTGGGTCGAAAACTCGGTATCTATCGCTTTCTGCAATCCCTCTACATCCCATTGCTCGGGAACACTCTGAGGAGGGATGTACTCATCGACAAATTGTCCTACCACTTCTGTGCGCATGTCTTTCAACAGCTCTGAAATATCATCGCTGGCCATGAGTTCGTTACGCTGACGATAGATGATCGTGCGCTGATCATTCGCCACATTGTCATATTCCAACAATTGTTTACGAATATCGAAATTCCTGCCTTCGACCTTTCGTTGCGCCTTCTCAATCTGCTTCGTTACCATGCTGTGCTCTATGGCTTCTCCATGCTCCATACCTAAGCGCCGCATGAAGTTCTTCACGCCATCGGTTGCAAAAATTCTAAGTAGGTTATCTTCCATGGACAGATAGAACCTGGAATATCCAGGATCGCCCTGTCTTCCAGAACGGCCACGCAGCTGATTGTCAATGCGTCGCGATTCGTGTCGCTCGGTGCCAACGATGTGCAGGCCACCGGCCGCAATAACTTGATCATGACGCAGCTGCCATTCTGCTTTTATTTTCTCGATCTGTGTTTCGGTAGGGTTTTCTAATTCAGCAACCTCAGCCTCCCATTTTCCGCCCAATACGATATCTGTGCCACGGCCAGCCATATTGGTTGCGATAGTCACCACCCCAGGCTTTCCTGCTTGAGCAATAATCTCCGCCTCACGCTCATGGAACTTGGCGTTTAATACTTCATGCTGGATTTTTTCTTTCGTGAGAAAGTCCGACAGTGTTTCAGATGTATCGATAGACGCCGTGCCGACCAGTACGGGCGCACCTTTAGCGCTCATTTCAGTGATATCACGAACAATTGCTTCTAACTTCTCTTCCATGGAAAGATAGATAAGGTCGTTTGCATCATCACGCACCATGGGCTGATTGGTTGGTATCACCACCACATCCAGTCCGTAAATTTGCGAAAACTCGAACGCTTCCGTATCGGCGGTGCCGGTCATACCGGATAGATTATTGTACAAGCGGAAATAGTTTTGGAATGTAGTTGAAGCCAGAGTCTGACTCTCACTCTGAATCTCCAATTTTTCCTTAGCCTCTAGTGCCTGATGCAGGCCTTCTGAAAGACGCCGTCCTTCCATCGTTCGACCAGTGTGCTCATCAATCAGTACAATGCTTTTATTCTGAACTATGTACTCGATATCGCGATTAAATAGGTTATGCGCCTTTAGACCAGCATGCACGTGATGAAGCAAAGATAAGTTGGTCGCAGAGTAGAGTGACTCGCCCTCAGCTAATAACTTTTTCTGGATCAGGATATCCTCGACGAATTCGTGCCCAGTTTCAGTAAGCTCGACCTGACGACTCTTCTCATCAACCGTAAAGTGACCTGACTCCTCGGGCACAAAGTTTTTGTCCATCATTTCCATCTTGGATTTTTCGGCCTTTACTCCCTTCTCCAACTTCGGAATCAGCTGGTTGATAGCTTCATAGAGTTTGGAGCTATTCTCGGCAGCGCCAGAAATTATCAGTGGAGTTCTAGCTTCGTCGATGAGAATTGAATCCACCTCGTCGACGATTGCAAAATTTAATTCTCTCTGCATTTTGTCATCGAGACGGAACGCCATGTTATCGCGCAGGTAATCAAAACCAAATTCGTTGTTTGTGCCGTAGGTAATAGAGCTGTTATAGGCTTCTTTCTTCAATTCCGGCGTCTGCCCCGAACCTATGATGCCAACACTGAGCCCTAGAAACTCATACAGCGGGCGCATCCAGTTCGCATCACGCTCTGCAAGATATTCATTCACTGTAACTAGGTGAACACCATTCTCGGTAAGACCATTTAGGTAGGCCGGCAAGGTCGCCATAAGCGTCTTACCCTCACCCGTTCTCATCTCTGAGATGCTGCCTTCGTGCAATACGATTCCACCGATCATCTGCACATCGAAATGGCGCATCTGCAATGTCCGCTTACACGCTTCGCGAACAACAGCGAAGGCTTCCGGCAGTAGCGCGTCAGTCGACTCACCGGCATCGAAGCGTTGCTTAAATTCGCCCGTCTTGGCTTTCAACTCTTCATCGGAAAGCGCTTCTAAAGAGGGCTCAAGCGCGCTGATGCGAACAACGATCTTCTGCAATTTCTTCAGCTTACGCGAGTTACTGCTTCCTAATATTTTATTTAGTATGCTCATTTTTCTCTATCAATAAATAGTTGATTCGATACGCTGGCCTCCAACGGACATGATGAGCATTGCTCAGTCAAACCGATAGAGACCAATTAGATTGGTTTTGAGAAGAGGGTGATTATCTTGCTGTGCGGTGTATATACGCGGCAGGGTCGACGACTCTACCGTTCTTGTAAACCTCAAAATGAACATGAGGCCCTGTTGAGCGGCCGGTAGAACCCACTAGCGCGATGTTCTGCCCCTTCATTACGATATCGCCAACGTCCACCAATAGCTTTTCTGAATGGGCGTAGCGTGTCGTGAATCCATTGCCGTGATTGACCTCAACCATCAAGCCGTAGCCCGATCGAGGCCCAGACCAGGTGATTACGCCTGATGCCACGGTATTAATCTCAGCACCCGACTTGCCAGTGGTGAAGTCGATGCCACCATGGAAAGCTATGCGTCCAGTAATAGGGTCAGGGCGCTGACCGAATCGCGACGCGATCCAGGCTTTATCTACAGGCCTACCTGCAATGAAGACATCTGACTGAATTTTGCGATCAGTCATCAGGCCTTCGAGAATTTCGAGTTGCTGCTGACGATCATCCAATTGTCGCTCGAGCTGATAAACAGCATCCATAAATCCCGCTGCTGAGTAGGACTCTGAAACACCAGTTAAAGGACCGCCGATGGTAATCGGGTCGCTGAAATCAAATTCACCATTATCCAAATTGGCAATGGTAGTTATGCGTTCTCCAACCGCATCCAAGCGCACTAGACGTGCCTGTAACATTGCAAGTCGCATAGTTAGGGCATCGATCTGTTGTTCTGATTCTTCTTTAATCTCGGATATTTGTTCAGTCTGTATGCGAATCTGACGCTCCCAATTTTGCGCAGACTCTTCGCTGAAGACACCGTTATTCTGAGAAACCGCGAGCCCATAACCAAAGTAGCCCAACGCAACTGGAGCACCGAGTAGGCATAGAGAGAGGAGGCCTTTCAGCCATCCCTTGAGGACGATAGTTTTAGTGTGACCATGACGCTGGTCGACGAGAATAACTTTCATTGTCTAAGCGTTGTCTCAGTAAGCCTAATAAAACTTGGGGCTAATCAAGAAACTTCAACGCCCAACTATATTTATTAAAATCAGATAGTTAGGATAGCACGACAGGACTATGCTGCCAACACCGGTTTCATATAGGAAATAGGCACGTTTGAATCGTTATCGAAACTGACTATTTCCCAAGCATCTTCATTAACTTCGAGCATTCTTAATAAAGCATTATTGAGGGCATGTCCAGATTTATATCCCTTGAACTCGCCAATCAAACTGTTGCCAAGCAGGTATAAATCTCCAATAGAATCAAGGATCTTATGCTTTACGAACTCGTCTTCGTAGCGCAGCCCATCCTCGTTCAAGACCTTGTAGTCACCTACCGCTATGGCATTGTCCATACTCGCACCTAGTGCCAAATTCCTATTCCGCAACTCCTCGAATTCATGCATGAATCCAAAGGTGCGCGCACGGCTTACTTCCTTAACAAAGGAAGTACTGGAGAAATCAATGGTCGCGCTCTTAGTGTGTTTCTTGTAGACGGGGTGATCGTAAAGGAGTGTGTAGCTAACCTTGAAGCCGTCAAACGGCTCAAGACTGACAGCTTTGTCGCCATGCTCCAAATATAGCGGCTTCTTTATTTTGATGAAGCGCTTTAATTCTGATTGCTCTTCGATTCCAGCAGATTGAATTAGGAAAACGAACGGGCCAGCACTGCCATCCATGATCGGCACCTCAGGCGCACTTACATCAATGAAGGCATTGTCGATGCCTAAACCTGATAGCGCCGACATCAAATGCTCAATAGTAGAAATTCTAACGTCATCTTTTACGAGGCAGGTAGAGAGAGTTGTATCCCCTACATTAGATGCGCGGGCAGGAATCTGAACGGGACTATCTAAGTCTACTCGGGTAAAGATGATGCCTGTGTTAACTGGGGCTGGTCTAAGAGTTAGGTAGACTTTCTCGCCGGTGTGCAGGCCAACGCCCGTGGCGCGAATAACGTTCTTCAGGGTTCTTTGTTTCAGCATAGGTCTTCGCTTCGCGTCCTATTTAGTCGGAAAAACATGGGTATCTCAAGCATTTTTTACGCAGTGTCATGCCACTTTTCGATCAAGGATTAGCCTATGCTTGAAACGGGTACTCCGTGCTCTACCGGTTCACCAACACTAGACCCGAAAACGAGCGGTTTCAGCTCACAACGACGACCTTTAATAAAGCTCTGGCATAGTAGCAAAATTTAAGGAATAACCCAATAAGGGAAAATCCGTGTAATGCCCCCAAAAACTAGTCTTAAGAAGAGCGTTCAAAAACACTAAGCGAGGAGTGCCGTGTAGGAATCCTACTGCGGCATTCCTGAAAACCTAGTCCGCCTGCTTTCTTAGAAAGGCAGGAATATCGAGATAATCCATGTCGGTATCTGAACCCACCACAGCAGCGGCAGCTGTAGCCGCTGCTCGAGAGGAGCCCTGCCTACGCATCACCGCTGGCTTATCGAGCTGTCGGTAGTCGGTAGTTATTTCCCTGTCGGTATTGTCCACAACTTTAGTGGGTTTTGCGTGTTTATCACCCAGACCAGTAGCTACGACAGTAACGCGCATTTCATTCTCGAGACTTGGATCAATCACCGTACCAACGACTACCGTTGCATCATCCGAAGCAAACTCCTCAATAGTGTCGCCAACCTCAGAAAACTCACCCAGAGATAGATTCTCTCCAGCCGTGATATTAACCAAAATCCCGCGCGCGCCTTGCAGATTCACGTCTTCTAGTAGCGGACTACGAATCGCAGCTTCTGCTGCCTCCCGAGCTCGATCGGCACCCACTGCTGCGCCCGTACCCATCATGGCCATACCCATCTCAGACATCACCGTTTTAACATCAGCGAAATCCACGTTAATCATACCGGGGTTCATGATTAGATCGGCGATGCCTTTCACCGCGCCTAAGAGCACATCGTTGGCCGCTTTAAATGCTTCCAGCAAGGTAGCTTCTTTACCCAGTACGTCTAATAATTTTTCGTTTGGAATAGTAATCAAAGAATCCACGTGCTCTGTGAGCAGTTTAATGCCCTCTTCCGCAATCTTTGAACGCTTTTTACCCTCGAATGGAAAAGGCCGGGTCACTATCGCAACGGTTAGGATGCCCATCTCCTTAGCCACTTCGGCAACGATAGGCGCAGCACCTGTTCCTGTGCCCCCCCCCATACCAGCTGTGATAAATACCATATCGGCGCCGGACAATATTTCAGCGATCTCATCCCTATCTTCCAACGCTGCCTGTCGACCGATCTCGGGGTTTGCTCCCGCGCCAAGACCTTTGGTTATATTGCTACCCATCTGCAATATCGTCTTGGCTTTCAGGTTATGCAACGCCTGTGCATCTGTGTTGGCACAGATAAACTCCACACCCTCTACCTGGTTATTGATCATATGGTGCACGGCGTTTCCACCTCCACCACCAACGCCTATAACTTTAATTTCAGCGCTCTGCGCAACGTTCTCGACTAATTCAAACATATAGCCCCCTCAATTATGACTCTTTTACTGTGTTGGTTATTGAATGCTAAGATTAAAACTAAAAATTTCCCTGGAACCAGCTCTTTACTCTGTCCACAATCTGAATCTGCGGCTCACTCTTTGAATCGATTCCACCTCTTTCCTGGTATTGTTTTAAGCCGTACAGCAACAATCCAACACCAGTAGAATAAATTGGGTTTCTTACAATATCGGCTAAACCATTGACATTGTGAGGCGCTCCGATGCGTACTGGTGCATGGAATATTTCTTCCGCCAGATCCACAACGCCTTCCATTTTGCTAGTGCCGCCGGTTAAGACAATGCCCGCCGCTAGCAGATTTTCAAACCCACTTCGTTGTAACTCGGCTTGCACTAGCGTAAACAATTCGTCATAGCGCGGCTCAACCACCTCTGCCAACGCTTGCCTGGAAAGTTCTCTTGGCGCTCGATCTCCGACGCTAGGAACCTTCAGAGTCTCATCGGCGCTAGCCAATTGAGTCAAAGCACAGGCATATTTAATCTTTATCTCTTCTGCGTTTTCTGTTGGTGTTCGCAGTGCCATAGCAATATCATTCGTTACTTGATCTCCAGCTATGGGAATGACACCTGTGTGACGTATAGCGCCTTCTGTAAAAATCGCGATATCAGTGGTGCCGCCGCCAATATCTACTAGACAGACACCGAGCTCTTTCTCATCGTCGGTAAGAACGCTATAAGCGGAGGCCAATTGCTCTAGAATAATTTCGTCAGTCTCTAGACCGCAGCGCTTGATACATTTCTCAATATTCTGCACTGCGTTAATCGCACAGGTGACCAAATGCACTTTAGCCTCAAGACGAACACCGGACATACCCAGCGGTTCCTTAACACCCTCCTGTGAATCGATGATGTATTCCTGCGGCAGTATGTGCAGAACTTTCTGGTCAGCTGGAATAGCAACGGCCTGCGCCGCATCAATAACGCGCTCGATATCGGCTTTCATCACCTCGCCGTCTCGAATCGCCACGATTCCATGGGAGTTCATGCTTCGGATATGACTACCGGCAATCCCTGCATAGACTGAATGAATCTGACATCCTGCCATGAGCTCGGCTTCTTCGATTGCACGCTGAATGGATTCGACGGTGGATTCGATATTGACTACAGTACCTTTCTTGAGTCCGCGAGAACGATGGCTGCCAATACCGACGATATCCAGACCGCCGCCCGGATTAATATCCCCAACTATAGCCACGACCTTGGAAGTACCTATATCCAATCCAACAATCATGTTATCGCTTGCTGATTCATTCATCGTTCGAATTCTCCAGACAAGGTACATCAAAAAGGCTACAAATTATTTGGCGGAACTCAATCACCGAATTGCCACTCCTGTAAAATTTGACCCGGTATCTCGTACCGCTATTCCGTTTCCGTATCTCAAATCGATAGATAGAAATTGGGATGATTGCTCGAATGGTTGACTCATATAAAAATCGATAAAACGCTGCGTCTTCTCGAATACATCATCTCTGCCAGCCGCAACCTGCATTTGTTCATTCAGTAAATAATCCCAGCTACCACGCTTGCTTAGGCTCAACCCGGAAAGGCGCAACCCTGCTGGAAATAAAATTTGATTGAGCTTTTGGTACTGCAACATCACAGCCTCTTGACTGTCTTCAGGCCCAGTAAGCAGAGGCAAGGAATTTAACTCGAGCAGTCTCTCAGGCTGAAAAATCTCACCATATTGATTCAGCAATTGCTCATTACCCCATCGCGCTATAGCAACTTGTTCTGTCAAATGCAGTGATAGCGTGTCTGGCCAGATTCGCGTCACCGACGCCTGCAGGATCCACGGGTGAAGCTCAAGCTCGATCTTCGCCTCCACAACATCGAAATCGAAGAAGCCATTCCCCATAAATGGAGCTAACACCTTGCTGACCTCTACTTCACTTATTCTTTGCCACTGATTTTCGATTCTAACTTTACTGACTGGGCGATTTAAAAACCCGGAAATACCCGCTCTGTTTTGAACCATCACCAAAGCAACACAAACCACTACCCCAGCAAGCACGTAGAGTCCCCGCCTGCCTGATGACTTCGGCTTAAGCGGCTGGTTGCCTGAACTGGAATTGCGGCGAGTTGAATGTATGCCGCTTCCAGTTCTAATTGTTCTATTTGTAGTTGCCATCTTTTTAGTTCGCCGTTTGCTCCAGCTCTAATACGGTTAATAATAATTCGTCGAAATTGATTCCAGCCTTATTTGCTGCAATTGGTACAAAGCTGTGCTCCGTCATGCCTGGTATCGTATTCAGTTCCAGCAAGTAGAATGCGCCACCCTGATCTTGCATTACATCAACTCTTGCCAAACCCTCACATCCAAGGCTTGTATAGGCAGCGCGGACTAATTCATTAAGCTCGATCTGTTTCTCGTCACTCAATTGCGCTGGGCAGATAATTTCTGGATCTTCATCGACATACTTTGCATCGAAGTCATAAAATTCTCTCGATGTGCTCATCTGAACCGTGGGTAGCAATTGATCCTCGATCACACCTACGGTAAATTCTTTACCGATCACACATTTCTCTGCCATTACTTCCGAATCGAATTCACTGGCCATCTCGAATTGCTTTTGCAGATTTGCTGCGTCCTTCACTATCGCTATGCCTAGGCTCGACCCGCCACTCACTGGCTTCACAACAACGACTTCAAAATCATCTATCAATGCCTGCCAATCCGTTGCTTCATTCAACATGACAAAATCGGCGGCATTCAATCCCAGACGTTGCCAAATCAGCTTGCTCTTCACCTTGTCCATGGCGAGAGCCGAGGCCAGCACACCGCTCCCGGCATAGGGAATCTTCAAAACTTCTAGAAGACCCTGAATCGTTCCATCTTCCCCGCCCTGACCATGTAACATATTCAACGCTAGATCCGGCTTTAAGCTTTCTAGGTCTGCGATAACGGTATCGCTCACATCTAGAACACTTGCTTGCACGCCTAATCTCAGCAACCCCTGATAGACCGCTTCGCCACTCAACAGGGAAATTTCGCGCTCCGCGGAGTCCCCGCCGTTCAGCACGACGACGTGTCCACAATTTGCTATGATTTTCTCTCTATTTATCGTTCTCATTTCTCTATTTCTTGACTGCTAAATGCAAAAATCTTCTATAAAAATCAATTAATTATGCTTTAAAACCCAATTTGGCCAATTGTTTGGCCAAAGAACCAACACTTCCGGCTCCCTGAGTCAAAATAATGTCACCTGGGCGGACTAATCCGCTTAGAATTCCCTGCACCTCAGACTCCTCTTTTACGTAAACAGGGTCGACTTTTCCGCGCAATCTAATGCTTCGACAGAGGCTTCTGGAGTCCGCGCTGGCAATCTTCTTCTCCCCCGCGGAGTACACCTCTAGCAGAAGCAAAACATCCGCCTCGCCAAGCACTTCAACGAAGTCCTCATAGAGGTCCTTGGTGCGACTGTAGCGATGTGGCTGGTAGACCATGACCAATCGATTCTCAGGCCACCCATCACGCAGAGCTCTCAGAGTAACGGCAACTTCAGTGGGGTGATGTCCGTAGTCATCGATAAGCATGACCGTCCCACCGTCTATGGCAAATTCACCCTGCACCTCGAAACGACGACCAACTCCAGAGAAGTTTTGGATACCACTCTGGATGTCCTTCGCCTTGATACCCTCGTCTGTTGCGATGGCGATTGCAGCAGTCGCGTTCAGCGCATTGTGACGACCAGGCATATTCAGTGTGATTCTCAGCTTGTCCTTTGCTTCCTTTCGTACCACTTCGAATTGAGTTATTTGTTGTTCCTGGCTCAAATTAGTGATTCTGAAATCTGCGTCTTCAGCGAAGCCATAGGTAATTTTCGGTCTGGATATGCGCGGTAGCAATTCACGCACAACCGGATCATCGATGCACAACACGGCCAATCCGTAAAATGGGAGATTGTGCAAAAAATCGATGAAGTATTTTTTCAAGTTCTCGAAGTCACCACCGTAAGTACTCATGTGATCGGCTTCGATGTTAGTCACAACCGCGACCATAGGCTGTAGATGCATGAAGGAGGCGTCGCTCTCGTCTGCCTCTGCCACCAAATATCTACTCTCTCCCAATCGAGCATTGGTTCCCGCACTATTCAGCAAGCCTCCAATAACGAATGTGGGATCGAAGCCCGCCTGCGCCAATACTGATGCCACGATACTTGTAGTCGTGGTCTTCCCGTGTGTGCCAGCGATAGCGATCGAATGACGGTAGCGCATCAACTCAGCCAACATCTCTGCACGCGCTATCAATGGCTTAGATTCGGCGATAGCCGCTTTGATTTCGGGATTACTCTCATCGATGGCGCTCGAATAGACAACCACATCGGCATTCTTCACATTCGCCGCGTCGTGCCCAATAAATATCTCAGCGCCCATCGACTCCAAGCGTACGGTATTCGGCGATTCCTTGAGATCTGAACCGCTGATTTTATAGCCCTGATTCAGCAATACTTCGGCCACACCACACATGCCGGCGCCACCGATTCCAACAAAATGCAGTCTATTGATGCGCCTCATCTCTGGAATAACATGTCGATTGGCCGCGCTATGCATGGGCTAACTCCAAACAACGGCGCGCAATGATTTCATCCGCGTCACAAATTGCTATGGATTTTGCACTATCACTCATCTGCTGTAATTTGTTGCGGTTTTCATTGAGATCCAGCACCAGCGCTCTCAGCGCAGGAACAGTCAAACCTTTTTGTTCCAGTAGAAAAGCAGCGCCAGCCTGAACTAACCAATTTGCGTTGTGTGTTTGCTGCCGATCACTGTGGTGCGGGTACGGAACCAATATCGAAGGCAAGCCAGCCGCAGCAATCTCACTAACCGTGCTCGCGCCGGAGCGACAAATCACTAAATCGGCCCAGCTATAGGCCTCTGCCATGTCACTGATGAATGGGACGACTTGTATTCTTTCCGCCACATCTAGTCCCTTGTCCCGATAGATCGCCTGAGTTGTCTCTAGGGTTCGATCACCTGTTTGGTGGCGCACTGATGGACGATTTTCTTTTGACCATTCTGCCAACAACTCCGGCACAATTTCGTTAATCGCCAATGCGCCTTGGCTTCCACCTAACACTAATATTTGTAATGGCCCAGACGCCTCTTCGAGGCTTCGCGTTCGTAATGCTAGGTCTGCAATTTCCTTACGCAGTGGATTACCTGTATGAATCACCTTTTCGCTTTTTGAGAACGTATTAGGGAAGGCCTCGAATACCTGATTCGCAATTTTCGCCAACAGTTTATTGGTAAAGCCCGGCACGGAATTCTGCTCGTGAATCGCTAGCTTCCTGCCCATCAATTTGGCTGCTAGGCCTCCTGGACCTGAAACAAAACCTCCCATCCCGAGCACACAATCTGGCTGCACCTTTGAAAGTATTCGCATTGATTGAATTAGTGCCTGCACCAACATGAACGGTGCTGCTATCAGTCTAACTATCCCCTTGCCTTTGAGGCCCTTCGTAGAGACCGCATGAATTCGAATTCCGGTTCCTTCAAGCAGTCTGTTTTCCATTCCCTGATGAGTACCCATCCATTCAGTTCGGACATTCTGCTCTTGCAACTTCTGTGCAATTGAAAGCGCAGGGAATACATGCCCCCCTGTTCCGGCAGCCATAATTAATACAGTTGTGTTTTCAGCTGACACGTTGCTACCTACGCCTCACCAACATCATTAATCTTGTTGTCGATTTCGTATTCAATGCGAACCAGCAGGCCAATCATAAAGAAGCTCATGATCAGACTCGCACCTCCATAACTCATGAAGGGCAACGTCAAGCCTTTTACAGGAAGTAAACTTATGCTCGCCCCTACATTGATCATTGTCTGACCAGCAAATAATAAGCCGAGACCGTAGGCAAAAAACGCGGCAAACAATTTATTTTCTTGCTGCGCTTTCTGACCAATAGAAAATGCTTTATAAATAAGCGCCGAGAACAGAAGTATTACCGTAGCTACGCCAACCAATCCCAACTCTTCACCTACAATGGCGAGTACGAAGTCATTGTGTGCCTCTGGCAGGAAATAGAGCTTCTGTATGCTATTCCCGAGACCGACTCCAAACCATTCGCCTCGTCCAAAAGCCACCTGCGCCATCGCTTGTTGATAACCGCCATTGGTTACATTTTCGATGGCCCAAGGATCAAGGAATGATGTGACTCTATCGATTACATAAGGTTTCATTAGCGCAAGCAATGCGATTCCGCCCATGCATAGGGCCAACATCAGTAGAATGCGGTAAAGCTTTGCTCCCGCTAGAAAAATCATGCAAAGCGCAGTGAGTGTTAGAATCACCATCGTTCCATGGTCCGGTTGGAAATGAAACAGAGCCACAGCGGCGCCAACGACCAGAAGCGGCTTATAGAATCCGGACCATTTTTCGCGAACCTCATCCCGCTGCCTCTCCAAAAACGCCGCGAGATAGACCACGATAAAAACCTTCGCCAGCTCAGAAGGTTGAAGATCGAATACGACTAGGTCTATTCTTCTCGTGCTTCCCTTAACCGACTCACCTACCCCGGGAACAAGCACCAATAGTAGGAGCGCAAACGAACCCATTAGCAAATACCAACTCTGCGCACGCCAGGTGGTGACAGGAATATGAAGAGTTGCTACCAGAACGAATATTCCTACAGCAGAAAAAATTAGCTGCCGCTTAAGGAAGAAGAACGGGTCAGAGTATTGACTACTGGCTAACTCGACAGAAGCGGACGTCATCATCAACAAGCCGACAAACAACAGCAAGAAGGTAAATAACAGTATGCTATTCACTGGCCGCGGCTGAATCGAGCCAATGAGACTATTTGTGGGCGCTATGGCCCTCGCCATGCTCATTGCAAAGTCTCCACTGACTTTATGAAAGCGAAGCCTCGATGCTGAAAATTTTCAAACATATCGAAACTGGCGCAAGCAGGTGAGAGCAACACAGCATCGCCGGCAGTCGACTGCTGCAATGCAATGCGCGCGGCACCAGACATATCAGTCGCGAAATAGGTCTGAATCTCGGCATCGAAATAGCTCGCCATTTCTACTGCATCTTGTCCGATAAGAACCACGGCCTTGCCCCATTTATTCATGGCCGGCACTAATGCAGCGAAATCTGCTCCCTTAGCGAGACCGCCAGCAATCAACACTATGTGCCCCGGAATATGCTCGCCCAGACCTTCAACAGCGGCCACTGTCGCACCAACATTCGTTCCTTTAGAATCATTGTAAAAATCGACCCCATCAATATTTGCCACCCACTGACAACGGTGTGGCAATCCGGAAAACTTGGTGATCGCAGCCTTGATTGCATTCATGTCTATATCTATTGCCATCGCTAGTGCTACTGCCGCTAATACGTTTGAAATATTGTGCTGACCAAAAATTTTTAATTCGTTTACCGAGACAATCTTTTCTAATTGATAGGCAAGGTATTGGTCGCCACCTTCCTCGAGCAGACCCAGACCGTTTGCACCAGCTCGACCGAACCCAAAGTCCCACACTGTTGCATCACTCTCTTCGAGTGGATAACTCCCTTTGTCATCACGGTTGATAACTACTTGCTTGCAACCAGTGAATATCCTTTGTTTCGCTCGATGATAGTCATCAATTCCTTCATATCTATCCATGTGGTCTGCACTCAAATTCAAGATAGTAGCTACTGTTGCTCCTAAACTCTCCGTCGTCTCCAGCTGGAAGCTCGATAATTCCAGCAAGTACAGATCCTTCTCGCCTTCTGCGATCAAATCGAGGGCTGGCTTAAAGTTATCGCCATCTAGGTTGCCGCCAAGCCCAAAATTCTTACCCGCCTTTCTTAGTATCTCCGCCAGCATTGCCACGACTGTGCTCTTACCATTCGATCCTGTGACAGCAATGATTGGCGCGGCTACCTGCTTCGAGAAAATATCTATGTCGCCTGTAATAGCAACACCGGCTTTCTTTGCCGCCTCTATCTCGACACTGCGAATACTTAAACCTGGGCTAACGACAAGTTGTTTCGCCGTTACAAATGTCTCTATATTAAAGCCACCTAATTCATACTCCACGTCTGGATACAGCTCTTTCAATGCAGCTAGCCCTGGTGGTTCAGCGCGGCTATCTACAACTTTGACTTTTTCACCCGCTTGAGCGAAATATTTCACGCAGGAAAGTCCGGTATCACCCAACCCAACAATCACGGTAAGACGGTCATCTAGCTCAGTCGCCATCTAATCTAATCCCAATTGTCTGTCAATCTAATTGCGCCTAGCGCAGCTTCAATGTGGCCAAGCCAAACAACACCAACATGACGGTTATAATCCAGAACCTAACAATGACTCTTGGTTCGGGCCAGCCCTTCAATTCGAAATGGTGGTGCAATGGAGCCATTTTGAAAACGCGCTTACCAGTCAACTTAAAGGAAGTCACTTGAATGATTACCGAAGCCGTCTCTGCCACGAATATCCCACCCATAATGAAGAACACTATCTCGTGACGCGAGATGATCGCCATAACAGCGAGTGCAGCACCGAGCGCGAGCGCTCCAACGTCTCCCATAAAAATTTGTGCTGGATACGTGTTAAACCATAAAAATCCAAGACCCGAGCCCAATAGAGCTCCTGCGAAAATAACCATCTCACCCGAACCCACTACATAGGGAATATTTAGATAGGCTGAGAATTCTACGTGGCCGGCCAGGTAGGCGATCACGCCAAGCGCACCACCCACCATCACTGTCGGCAAGATTGCCAAGCCATCGAGTCCGTCGGTTAGGTTCACCGCATTGCTAAAACCCACGATGATGAAGCAACTGATTGCGATATAGAAAATACCGATATCGATAGACACATCTTTGAAAAAAGGAACAATATAGCTCGTCTCGACTGCGCTAAACGCGGTGTAGTAGAGCGAAATAGCCGCACCCAGACCAATGGTGGTTTGCCAAAAAAGTTTCCAGCGAGCTGACAATCCTGCGGTATTTTTCCTAAAGACTTTGCGGTAGTCGTCTACCCATCCAATAGCACCGTATAGCACTGTAACCACAAGAGTTACCCAGACATAGTGATTAGACAGATCTGACCATAACAATGTGCTGAGGGCGATGCTAACAAGAATCAGCGCGCCACCCATCGTAGGTGTACCCGCCTTGCTAAGATGGGTCTGTGGACCATCGTCACGCACGACTTGCCCGATCTGGTGATAGTTCAGACGCCGAATCATTGTAGGTCCAATTAGCAGAGAGATACCAAGCGCCGTCAAGATGCTAAAAATTCCGCGTACGGTAATATACTGAAGAACAGAAAAACTATTGTCGAATTGGATTAAGTAGTCTGACAACCAAACTAGCATTGAGTTTCTCCGTCAATCTTGAGAGCCGTGACAACCTCATTCATCTTTGAGCAGCGAGAACCTTTAATAAGAACGGTCAGCTCTGAGCTCGCGATATCAATTAACGCCTCTATGAGCTCTTCTTTGTTCTCGAAATGCCTACCCTTGCCCGCATAAACATCAATGGCCAACTTAGATTTTTCGCCGGTTGCCCAGAGCCCATCAAGTTCTGCATCTGCGGCGTATTCACCAATGCTGCGGTGAGCTGAATCAGTATCGATGCCGAGCTCTCCCATGTCGCCCATCACTAAAATTTTCTGGCCGGGCAACCTCGACAAGACATCGATAGCTACAGAGAAAGAACCAGGGTTTGCGTTGTAACTATCGTCGATCAAATGGCATCCGTTCATTCCTGAAAGTCGGGAAAGGCGACCCGATACTGGATTCAATTTCGCCAAACCCTCTGCAACATCTGTCAGACTTGCTCCTGCTTCCATGGCAACAGCCGAGGCCGCAATGGCATTCAGAACATTGTGTTTGCCAAGAAAACGTATGCTCAGTGCTTGTTCGCCCTCAGGAGTATGTAAATCAAAACTGCTAGTCCCATCGTCCTGATCCTTTACCATTGATGCAAAATATTGCGCATCGCCCGCTGCGTTACCATAACTAAATCGCACGGTTCGTTTCTCCGCAGCTCGTGCCGACCAATCCTCAACGTAGCTATCGTCTGCGTTCAACACCATGACGCCATCGCTCTTCAAACCATCGATGATTTCACCTTTCGCGGCTACTATGCCCTGCAGAGATCCAAATCCCTCTATGTGAACAGGACTTGCGTTAGTGATGAGTGCAATATCGGGCTCGGTTGCGGAAACGCTGAATGCAATTTCACCAGATCCACTCGCCCCCATCTCGATGACAACATATTCATGCTGTTCTTCAACCCTTAACAGTGTCAGCGGAACTCCAATCGTGTTGTTGAGATTTGCCTCGGTCGCGAGACAACGTGTCGAATTGTTGAGTATTGAACCGATCATTTCCTTGACCGTGGTTTTCCCCTGGCTTCCGGTCAATGCGATTACTTTTGCGGCACTGCGCCGACGATTCATATTCGCTATCTTGGCGAGCGCCACATGGGTATCGGTTACTTTTAATGCCGGCAACTGCGATTCAACCTGCGTTGATATCACCGCTGAACCGGCGCCTGCGCGTGCGGCTTCAGCGATGAAATTATTACCATCGAAATTCTCCCCGACCAAAGCCAGATAAAGGTCGCCGCTCTTAAGCGACCGAGTATCGGTAGAAACATTTGAGAACATCACGTCTTCACCTAGCAATTCGCCACTTAATTCTTGAGCTAACAGGGACAATGTCATGTTGCCGATCAATGCACCCACTCCTCTACTTCTTTTCTCTAGCCTGCAACGCCAATCGAACTTGATTCGCATCACTGAAAATTAGTCTCCTGCCGGCCACATCCTGATAAGTCTCGTGCCCCTTTCCCGCGACCAGAACCACGTCTCCAGACTCCGCATTCGCGATCGCATAGGCTATCGCCTTCTCTCTATCCCGCTCGATAACTACCTCTTCAGGCCGGTTCATGCCGCTGAGGATATGCTGAACTATGTCGTCTCCCTCTTCGTTACGCGGGTTATCGTCTGCGATGATCAAGCGGTCTGCGAAGGCTTCGGCAATCTCTCCCATGATGGGCCGCTTCCCCTTATCTCTATTGCCACCGCATCCGAACACGCACCAAATATTTCCGCTGAAATGATCTCTGAGGCCTTTCAATGCGCTGCGCAGGCCGTCGGGGGTATGCGCATAGTCAACCACTGCCGTTATCTCTTCGAAGTCGCCAATTATTTCCATGCGGCCATCGACCGCGCTCAGCCCCGATACGAGTTCGCACAGCTGCTCGATATCTATGGCTTTTCTCTTCGGCAGGTAATTGATTAGCGTGGTGATCACCGCCAACAAATTACTCACATTGAAGTAACCGAATAACTTACCCTTTACGATTCCAGCACCAATCGGAGTTACTAGTCGAGCCTCGAAACCCTGCCTAGTTAGCGACAACGACTCGGCATAGACAGTCGCCGCAGAATTCTTAAGACTATAGGTGCACACATCCACACTAGGGGCTATGGCATTTATGATCGACAAGGCGTAGGGATCATCGAGATTTACAATTGCCCTGCTTAACCCCTCACTGGTAAATAATTTTTTCTTGTTGTTGCCGTAGTCTTGCATGCTTTCATGGTAGTCGAGATGGTCACGCGTGAGATTCGTAAATATCGCCGTATCGAACTTAACTGCCTTYACTCGTYKCTGATGCAGACCAACAGAAGAAACCTCCATGACAACAGGRTCGATTCCATYYTGRGCCATYTCTGCCAAGGCCATTTGCGTGAARACGGGATCTGGCGTGGTAAGTTGAGTTTCTTTTAGTTCGCCGTAAATCCCATAACCGAGAGTCCCCATCGTTCCACAACTAAAGCCAGWGTCGGCAAGCGCTTGTGCAATAAATTGGCTACAACTAGTCTYTCCATTCGTGCCTGTGATGCCTATGACACTCAATTGCCGACTAGGATGAGAATAGAATCTGGCAGCAATCTCACYCAGCTTGGCAGATAAATTATCGATAGCTATAACAGCAACTTCCTTGATAATCCGAACGCCCTGCCATTCGCCGCCGGACTCTGCCAACACTGCAGCAACGCCCATCTCAATCGCCTCATCGATATACTCTCGCGCATCGTGATTGTTACCGAAACAGGCGAGGAATAGATCACCCTTTTGTAGCAGGCGACTATCCATTTGGATGCCAGTGGCAACTACATTTACGGCCGGAGGAACTGGGTCGGGCAAGCTAACCAGCCCATTTATAAGATCGAGTAAGACACCGTTTGAATTCAGTTGTTCTGCCGTATTCATTTTAGAGTGAGCTCAACTCCTTAGATGTGTCTTCCGGCAAATTGTCCGGAGCAATATTCAAGATTCTCATAGCACCAGAGGCGACTCTGGAAAATACCGGAGCCGCAACTTGACCACCGTAGTGCTCATCGCCTTTCGGTTCGTAGACGATAACCACGATGACGAGCTTCGGATCGCTCGCAGGCACGAGGCCAACGAAAAGTGAGTTGTGTACATTTTCTTCGTAGCCGTATTTTCCAACTACGTGCACGGTTCCAGTTTTACCCGCAACCTTATAGAAGGGCACTCTTGCATCGCGGGCCGATCCACCACGCTCCGGATCGACAACCGTTTCCAGCATCGCTAGCACCTGATTACTGATTTTCTTGTCGATAACCTGCTCTCTTCGCAAAGCCTGTAGGCTTGCGTCGTCTAATTTCAATAGGGACACCGGCTTCTTGATGCCATCATCGGCGATGACAGAATAGGCCTGCGCTAGCTGCAATGCTGTAGTTGAGAGACCGTAGCCGAAGGAGAAAGTTGCCGTTTCGATGCGACTCCAGCGGCGATGGTTTGGTAACACACCGCCTTGCTCGCCAGGAAAGCCTGTTCCGGACACCTGCCCCATGCCGACACGTTCCAAAACATTTCGAATCGCATCCGCCCCAATATCGAAAGCAATTTTTGTCGCACCGATATTACTGGACTTAGTAATGACCCTAGTGAGATCCAAGGTGCCATAATTCAGAATGTCCTGAACCTCTTTGCCATTGACCATCATCCAGCCAGGACTTGTCTCTATCACCGTGTCTGGCGTATAGAGGCCAGACTCCAATGCGGCCGTCACAGTGAACGCCTTGATCGGAGACCCTGGCTCGAATACATCGGTAATTGCGCGATTACGTAAAATACTGAAATCGTTAAGCTTTTCTCGATTGTGTGGGTTATAAGAGGGCTGATTCGCCATTGCCAAAACTTCGCCGGTGTCTACGTCTAACACCACGATAGAAGCAGACTTCGCTCGACGCGTAATAAACTCTTCCTTTAATTCTTTATAGGCCAAGTTTTGCAAACGGAAGTCTATGCTCAACTCGAGATTCTTGCCCGGCTGCGCCGTTTGAATAGTATTCAACTCTTCGATGATGTGGCCGCGTCTATCCTTTATGACCTGCCGCCTTCCAGGCACACCCCTGAGCCACTCGTCGTAGCTAAGCTCTAAACCTTCCTGCCCAATATCATCGACGTTGCTGAATCCGACTAGGTGAGCAGCCACCTCGCCCTGTGGGTAGAATCTTTGGTATTCCTGCTGCCCGTAAACTCCGTCGATGTCCAGAGCTAGAATTCTCTCAGCCTCGGCAGGTGCCAGGCGTCTTTTTATATAGAGAAATTCTCGATGACTGTTTCTCTCTAGAGAAGCAAGCAGAGAATCAGGCTCTAATCCCAACTCAGTTGCTAAGAGCTCTATGGCGGAATGTTGAGAGCCGATTTCCTGAGGGTTCACCCAGATCGACTTCACCGGCGAACTCACAGCCAGCGGCTCACCATTCCTATCTGAAATTAATCCTCGATTTGCTACCAGAGGTACCGTGCGGATCGTTCGAGCATCACCCTGACTCTGCAAGAAGTCACGTTCAACGATGTGCAATGCGCTCACCTTCCAACCAATGGCGACTACGCAAAGAAACATAACGAATAGCACCAGGTACAATCGCCACTGCTCTATGAATGAAGCTAATCTAGCGTTGCTCATAATTCACCATTACAATTTTGGCAATATCAGGCACTTCCATCTGTAACTGTTCGAATGCCTTCTGCTCTATTCGACCTTCAACACCGAATGTACTCTGCTCTATTAACAGCTGACCCCACTCCACTTCTAAGCCGTTCGCCTGATCTCGCAGCACTTGAAGCTCGTTGAATGTGAATCGATTTTTATGGGTTGTAGCCACTACCGATAACCCGGCGCTAAGTACAAGCGTCAGCGCAGCGAATAAGGCGAAGGTAGCTCGATTTCTTACACCCGCCCACTCTAAGACGGAGAGCTCTTTCGACACTCGTTCGCTCACCTTTTTATTGTTTTTGACGCTCATGCCTCACCTTTTATTCGATATTGCTCAGGCGATCTTCTCTGCTACTCGCATTACCGCGCTTCTTGACCTTGAGTTTCGATCCACCTCTAGCGCGCTTGCCTTTATTCTCTTTCCTATCGGGATCAGTTTCGGGCTTAACATATCCTGAGGTATTGGCAGGCCTCTTGGAAAGCTATCTCCCTTAGCCTGCTTGGCAATAAATCTCTTAACCATTCGATCCTCTAAGGAGTGGAAGCTGATAACAACAAGCCTGCCCCCCACCTTAAGCATCTTCAACGCCTGCTCTAAGCCTCTCTCCAACTCGCCTAATTCGTCGTTGATGAAAATTCGAATCCCCTGAAACGCCCTCGTAGCCGGATGCTTATCTCGCTCCCATGCCGGATTCGCTTCTTTGATAATCTCCGCTAATTCACCGGTTCTCGTAATGCGTTTCTCTGCGCGCTCTAGAATGACTCGGCGTGCCATGCGTCTGGAATGTCGTTCTTCACCGTACTGATACAGCACGTCAGCTATCTCGGTCTCTTGTGCGCTGTTGATCCATTGCTCGGCGCTCTGCCCCACCTCCGGGTTCATCCGCATATCGAGCGGACCATCGCGCAGAAAACTAAATCCCCTTTCTGCGTTGTCTAGCTGCGGGGAGGAAACACCCAGATCGAACAAGATGCCGTCAACTCCGTCACTCAGCCCTAGTGCAATTAACTGCGCCTCTATATCACCGAATGGAGCGTGAGCGATCTGCAAACGCTCATCTTTCTCTCTAATTTGTATCGCAACTTCAATCGCCTCGGGGTCTTTGTCGAAAATGATAAGACCGCCCTTCGCTCCTAGATTCTCAAGAATTAACCGGCTATGCCCTCCTCGCCCAAATGTTGCATCTACATAGTTCCCGCCTTTACGGATTGCGAGCGCATCGATAGCTTCTTGCATCAATACCGTTTCGTGAACTGACTCAGCCCTCATACTTTCAACCTAGAGCGCCAAGGACCGTAGTTTATCCGGCAACTCTCCTTCCGTTGTCGATTCCGTTAACCACTGATCACGCTGCTGGTTCCAGATATCCTGACTCCATATTTCTAGCTTCTTGCCCTGACCAATAAGACACACGTGCTTTTCTAGCTGCGCATACTGGCGCAGCTCTTGCGGCAGCAAAATACGACCGCTGCCGTCTAGCTCTAAATCATTGGCATGACCGATAAGCAGGTGTTTGACACGCTGGGACATTGGATCGAAACTGGAGAGGGATTCTATTTGACGTTCAATTTGCTCCCACTCGGAAAGTGGGTAGAGAAGAAGACAACGATGGTTCGTGTCGATAGTAACTACCAGATGCCCCGAGCAGCGCTCTGTGAGCTGCTCACGGTAACGCGCAGGCATGGCCATGCGACCTTTTGCATCGAGATTGATAGTATTTATGCCGCGAAACACGTGTTGTCCCCATTATTATTGGAAGAAACTGTCGCGGGATTGATCCTTCATTCCCACTAATCGACAATTCTCTCCACTTTTCGCCACAAAGAAACACTATAGAGGCACTATCACGTCCACGCAAGCCTTATTTGCCTGATATTTATAGGGAAAGTGCGGGAACTTGTCGCTAAAAGCGGGGAAAACGTCGCTAAATCACAGAAACAGAAAACCGCATCCTGAGTGAATACAATTCAATAGCAGTCTTACTTAAAGTAGATTATTAAGAATCTTTAGAAGTTTTTGCACAAGTGGGGGGAAAGTAAAGCGAGCCAGCCTATAAGCCGGGTTCTGTCGAGGACAATTATTCATCTACAACCTGTGTCGCCACAGGTCTCTAGCGGCCTACCCGAATCCAATGCGAGCAGCATCTGTGGATTCCTATTTGGCCTTGCTCCGAGTGGGGTTTACCTTGCCACGAACTGTTACCAGTCGCGCGGTGCGCTCTTACCGCACCATTTCACCCTTACCTCACAACCCGAAAGTTTTGAGGCGGTATCCTTTCTGCTGCACTAGCCGTGGGTTTACACCCCCCAGGCGTTACCTGGCACCCTGCTCTATGGAGCCCGGACTTTCCTCTGTCGATTTCCTCGTAAATCGATAGTCGACAAACGAAGAGCTAAAGACAGCAATTGCCCGGCTGACTCGAGGCGAAGACTAAAGGAGAAACTCACCCGTTACAACTGATATTCGCTGACAGCCTACTCATCGCTCTCGGTAAGCTCCTTCAGCGCCGCCTCATACAGCAGATTCTTACGCGCACCACTTATCTTGCTTGCCAGACTTACCGCCTTCTTCATCGAAACTTCTGACTTCAACAACCGTACAATATCCATGGCCTGCTCATGCCTGCGTGCCTCCTCGAGCTGCTCATTGCAGCCCGCCACGATGACAACGAATTCACCCTTCTGTTGATTTGCATCGCCACCAAGCCACTCAACGCATGCAGCCGCCGTACCGAGAAAATGCGACTCGAAACGTTTTGTCAGTTCTCGGCCGATAAATATCAAGCGCTGCTCTTCGAATGCCGCACTCATATCCATAACGCTTTCCATGATTCTGTGAGTCGACTCATAGAACACCATCGTGCGCTGCTCATCCGCTAAAGCCGACAACCTTTTCTGCCTCGCCGCCGCCTTGCTAGGCAGAAAACCCTCAAAGGTAAACCTATCGGTCGCGAGCCCAGAAACACTTAACGCCGACACCAGTGCACTTGCACCTGGAATGGGAATAACAGAGAGATTTTTCTGGCGCGCCAAACGAACCAGCTTGTAGCCAGGGTCAGATATCAAGGGTGTGCCCGCATCCGATATCAATGCAACCGAGCTGCCGGAGTCCAGTTTATCGAGGATCCGATGTATGGCGCTGTCTGCGGAAAAATCGTGGTGAGAAACTAGCGGAGTGTCGACTTGTATACTCTGCAGCAGCTTTTGACTGTGACGAGTATCTTCTGCAGCTATGAGATCCACTCCATTTAGAATCTCTATCGCCCTTCTTGAGATGTCATCTAAGTTCCCGATGGGAGTGGCGACAATATATAGCGTACCGGAATCATTCATTGCGCAGCTTCTCAATCAACATATCTTCTTGGCGATTATCATTCGGGCAACTACTATAGCGAATAAATTGCTGTCCCAAGTGAACTGTATTAGTCTTTAAAAACCAGCGCACAACTTAGCAGACAAAGCCCACTACACAAAGATGAAATTAGCCTCCATGCGTTTCGCCCCTATCTTTTTAGCCTCTGTGCGTAAAGCAAGATTGCTACTGCTAGTCATTCTTTTGCAGGCATGTGGCTCAACCACTAATACCCCCCAGCAATCCGCGCCAGATTTTGATCCACAAGCTGCCTCGATAGATGAGCTGCTTCGAGCGGCAAACAATACGGCCGGCGTTGAATCTGCCGAACTGCGGGTGCTGGCACTAGAGGCACTCATTGAAGAGGGCAATCTCGATCGAGCCGCGCGGCAATGGGCCCTTCTAAATGATCTGGGAAACTATCCCGAACACCTGCAGCTGCGAGCATCCTTACTAGACGCAAGACTTGCGCTGAGCGCTAATCGAATCGCAGATGCCCTAGCTATACTGTCATCGACAGATACCGCTGGTTTGGAGAGTCGACCCGAGCTGCTGCAGGATTACCTGCTTCTTCTCGGCCGAGCTTATCAAGAAAACGAGCAGTACGGAGAAGCACTGTCTGCCTATTTGCAGCTTGGTAACGCAAACCAAAACAAACCAAGGGCGAACCTCAGCATCCACAACGAGATTTGGAATGCGATCAACGGCTTCTCATCAGCACAGCTCAACAACTTCGCGAATACTGCAGACAGCTATCAGTCGAGGGGTTGGGTCGAGCTTGCACGCGTCGTAACCTCCGAGGCGTACAGCATACGCTCTCAGCTAGATGCCATCGCGCAGTGGC
This sequence comes from SAR86 cluster bacterium, assembly GCA_002401885.1. GTDB lineage: Bacteria > Pseudomonadota > Gammaproteobacteria > Pseudomonadales > Pseudohongiellaceae > UBA9145. The sequence continues at coordinate 25,876 of NVUL01000003.1, read as the reverse complement.
GAAGAATATGGAGCCAACATCCCGCAGCCCAGCAACTGCCCCTGCAACTAGAAAAGCTAGCACAGACCTGGGCGCAGCGACCAAAACACATCGCTCTCATACTCCCATTACAAGACTCTGCCGGAAGGGCGATTCAGGAAGGTTTTCTGAGCGCCTACTATGCCGCACTCGACGTCTCCCGGGATGTGCCCAAAATTTCAGTGTTTGATAGCAGCAATCAAACTATCATATATCCAATCTTTGATGCCGCTGTTGCCAGTGGTGCAGATCTCATAATCGGACCGCTCTACAAACAGCTAGTCAATCAGCTGCAGCAACTCGATGATTTACCGGTGCCTACCCTCGCCCTCAACTATGCCGATGAAAACAATAGTATTTCTACGAACCTCACTCAATTTGGACTCGCCCCTGAAGACGAGATCGAACAAGCAGTCAATTTAGCCTGGCAGGCTGGGCATAGGAATGCCGCGATAATTACCCCTCAATCTAGCGACTATCAGCGCCTACAGCAGGCTTTCGCAAACAGCTGGGTAGCAAGGGGTGGCAACTTAGTCTCCCAGTCGACGTTCAGTGGTGACAATGACTATGCTGATGTTATTAAGCGACTGATGGCTATCGATTCCAGCGAGTTGCGCCGAGACCGACTAGTGCAACTACTGCCAAGGTCTAACGTAGAATTCACGCCGCGGCGGCGAGGCGATATCGACTTTATTTTTCTAATCGCAAATCCAAGAGAGGGTCGACAGATAAAGCCTACTCTCGCCTTCTACTTCGCGGGCGACATACCCGTCTACGCTCTGCCTTCTATTTATGATGGCCTAGATAATCAAAGCGCGAACCAGGATCTAAACGGCATTGTATTTACCGATGCACCTTGGATCTTGGCCAACTACGACCCCTTGAAATCCAATGCCGCATCTAGCCTGCGACCTGCGCAAGGGCCTGTGCAGCGCTTCCGAGCAATGGGCATAGACAGTTTTCGCCTGTATTCTCGTCTACAGCAATTTGACGAGGAAGACATTACTTCACTACGGGGCGCCACCGGTATTCTCAGCATGGATAGCAACGGTCGCATTCACCGCCGACTAGAAGTTGCTCGCTTCGTCGACGGGAAAGCCACTTTACAAGAAAGCCCGGACGCTGCCTCAGACTAAGGCTTTCCTCTGTCGACTGCCTCCCAAAGGGTTGGGCTAGTACTTCATCCACCTCTAATTGGCGGCTTCAGTGCATTTTGGACGATTCATCAATAGTCATGTCTTTGGCAAAGCTCAGGAATCGAAGGCCCAGCATTATCTCCGGTCTCAGGGGCTGAAGCTGCTTTGCAGGAACTATCGATCTCGCCATGGTGAGATCGATCTAATCATGGCCGATTCCAACACCTTGGTATTCGTAGAGGTTCGCTATCGTCGCAGCGAGCAATTTGGCGGCGCCTTAAACTCCGTAACGGCGGCTAAACAGAAAAAGATTCGTCTTACAGCAGCGCATTATCTGCAGTCTCATCCGCGACTGCAAAACTGCAACTGTCGCTTCGATGTAATAGGCTTAACACATGCGTCTGCAGCTGCTGTTAGTACAACGGAACTTCACTTTGATTGGATTAAAAATGCATTTTACTGAAACTTTCACGTGCTATTGCCAGTCATATTCAAGGGAAGCCAAAGAAAAGTCCCCGAAACGGTAAATATTGGCGCACTAACGGCCGATACATAAGAATACTTTTTATTTCACGAATTTGCTTCGCGAAGAGAATCACAGGGTAATTATTTCGATGGAATTAGCAGATCGGATCGGCCAACATTTTCAAGACAGCATTGCCGTTAAGCAGCAGTCACTTGAAGTACTGATCGAGCCTATTCATCGAGCCGGCGAAGCTATGGTGAATAGCCTCCTGAACAACGGCAAGATGTTGAGTTGTGGAAACGGAGGCTCTGCCGGTGATGCCCAGCATTTCTCGGCGGAGCTGCTAAACCGATTTGAGAAGGAACGGCCAGGGCTGCCCGCAATGGCGCTAACAACAGATAGCTCAACCCTGACCGCCATAGCAAATGACTACAGCTATGAAGAGATCTTCTCAAAACAGGTAAGCGCACTCGGACAGCCGGGCGATGTATTGCTCGCCATATCAACCAGCGGAAACTCTGCCAATGTTGCCGCTGCCATGAGAGCTGCGCAGGAACGAGAGATGCTGTTGGTAGTGCTTAGCGGTAACGATGGTGGCACGATGGCGGGTCTGCTCAGGGATCAAGACATTGAAATACGTGTGCCTTCGAGCCGAACGGCGCGCATACAAGAAGTACACTTGGTAGTTATTCACTGCCTGTGTGATTTTATTGATACTCAATTATTTGGAGGTGAAGAATGATGACACTGACGTCTCTAAAAAAACTTTTATTGCTAGTAGTAGTTCTTCTTACAACTTCCTGCACCGCGATTCTTGTTAAAACTACTGGCGAGCAGGGCATTTCTGAGGACCCAACGGCGAGAACCGCTGGTGCCCGTGTAGAGGATCAATCGATCGAAACCAAAGTGATCGTCAATATGAAATCACAGGAACCAGAATTTAGAAAAGCTAATTTCAATGTGATCAGCCACAACGGTGTAGTGCTATTAGTGGGTCAAGTCGCATCGAATGAACTGAAGAACAAGGCGAGCGATATTGCGAGTCGAGCCAGCACCAAGATAAAGCGCATCCACAATGAACTGGAAGTAGCCGGCAAGACAAGCCTGATAGCACGCAGCAACGATACTTGGATAGCAACCAAGGTACGCACTCTCATGCTGGCGAATAGCGGCGTTCCATCTGGACAGATTAGAGTTATAGCCGAAAATGGCGCGATATATCTGATGGGCTTGATCGATCAGAGTAATGGCGACAATGCGGCGCGCTTAGTCCGCAATGTATCGGGCGTGACTCGAGTAGTTAAAGTATTTGAATACATCAATTAGGAACTGAATCCTAAAGCAATTTACTTAACGACCCTGAGCGACGGCTTCTTGCCTAATCTGGATGGCTTAGAATCCGCGCTTTTCTTTTCCGGCGAATCGTCGGTCCCCGTTGGACTTGGCGGCTTCGGTAGGTTCGCCTCTGGATCGAAGATCATTCCCTGGCCATTCTCTTTGGCATAGATACCCATTACTGCCGAGATTGGTACATAGACTCGCTTGGGAATACCTGCAAAGCGGCCATCGAAATCGATAGCCTCACTACGAATAAATAAACTCTGAACAGCCGAAGGAGAGATATTGAGGATGATTTGGCCATCCTTGACGTGTTCCTGCGGCACCTCGACATCATCAGCGAAGGCGTTCACAAGAATATAGGGAGTGCAGTCGTTCTCTAAGATCCAGTCGTAGAGCGCCCTTACTATATGCGGCCTACTCGAACTCATGGTCATTGTGCATTCCTCGCTCTCGGTAAAGCTCAGACCATTTCTTTTTCTTGCTCGGAAAAACTCGCTAGGACTGACTCTCTCTCGAACAGACGCTCTCTGTATTCCAAGAGTGGCTTGGTCGTTCTATTCTTTGGCAGCTCTATGCCCATAATTGGAAGACGCCAAAGGATTGGCGCAACACAGCAATCGACGATAGTGAATTCATCACTCATGAAGAATGGCTTCTCACCGAAAATTGGCGCAATAGCAAGCAGGCTTTCACGCAATTCCTTACGCGCCTTCTCGAGTGCCGCAGGTGTTCCCTTTCCCGCCATTAGCGCATCGACCTTGCCACACCAGTCCTGCTTGATGCGGTAGATCCAGAGCCTACTTTCGGCGCGCGCCACTGGATAGACGGGAAACAGTGGTGGGTGAGGAAATCGCTCATCAAGATATTCCATCATGATATCCGCCTCATACAGCACTAAGTCTCTATCCACGAGAGTCGGCAGCGTGTTGTAAGGATTTAGGGAAGCCAGATCCTCGGGCTTACTGTCAGGATCCACGTCAATCGTTTCGACTGTCACGCCCTTCTCTGCCAGAACGATTCTAACCCGATGGCTATAGTGACTCTTACCATCGGAATAAAATGTCATTGAAGATCTTTTTGCTACTACACCCATATCAATCCCTTTAATCCAATTTATTCGTTTTTAATATTCTTGCCGACTACATTGAAGCCACGTCATGTGTGACCTCTCTAGACAAATACTTGTTAATGGTAGTCCTTACTAAACTCTCTTCCTAACAACGTCGTTAGGACATAGAGAATTCCAAGAAATACTAAAACCCAAATGCCAATCTCCTGGCGTCTGGATCGAATCGGCTCACCCACGTAGTAAAGAAAATTCACCAGATCAGCGACCGTAGCATCAAATTCTTCCGGGGTAAGAGCACCTGTACCCTCTACATGCTCCAACGTACAGTGAGAAGGATCCGGGTCGCCATGAGAATCGCAGACCACATCACCCTGCAGTTCATGCAGGACATTGGGCATCGCAACGTTGGCGAATATCTTATTGTTCGTGCCAAAGGTTTTCGTGTCGTCAGCGTAGAAGCCCTTAAGGTAGCTGTAGAGCCAATCAGGTGTTCGCACGCGGCCGACCAGTGTCAGATCGGGAGGCGCAGCTCCAAACCAGCCTTCAGAGTCTTCGTTCGCCATGGCATTTACGATCAGGTCACCGATCAGGGAGCCATCGAATATCAGATTCTCTACAACAACTTCCTCGGGGATTTCTAGATCTTCTGCGGTTCTTGCATAACGCGCGTAACCGAGCTCGTGGCAACTTGCACAGTAGTTCATATAAGTCTTGAAGCCACGCTGCAGCGAGCCCTTGTCATCGAAGTCAGTCTCAACATGCTCGAGATCGACATTCGCCTCAGCTGCTTCGGCAGTACTGGTCATCATCAATGGCACGACCACCAAGAATATAAGCAGTAGAATAGACCCGATTAGCTGTGGAATCGTAATAAAACGACCCGTCACTCTCTCCGGTGGCTGTGCTGTCTTCTCCTTACGCGTATACCAAGGCATAGCGAAGAAGAATGCGAAGTACACAACCGTCATGATTTGCGCGAGCAGTGTCTTTGCCGGACTCACCGACTGTGTACCAAGCACGCCCAGAATAAGAAACGAGACCACGAAGAGCAACAGTGCAACGCGACTATAGGTACCCTTATAGCGCATGGACCTAACCGGACTCTTATCCAGCCAAGGCAGTACGAAGAGGATCGCGATAGCACCAAACATGACTAACATTCCCCAGAACTTCGCATCGATACCAAGTAAGGGATAAGTCACGGCGCGCAACATGGAATAGAACGGTGTGAAGTACCAAACTGGTGGCACGTGTTCAGGCGTCTTAAGCGAGTTCGCTTCCTGGAAGTTGGCGACCTCTAAGAAGTAACCACCCATCTCTGGAGCGAAGAATACAATCGCACAGAACACGAATAGGAATAATACGACTCCCGGCAAATCATGGTACATCGTGTAGTACGGGTGGAAAGGAACGCCATCTACAGGAATGCCATCCGGCCCCTTGTTTTTCTTGATTTCGATACCGTCTGGATTGTTCGAACCCACTTCATGAAGCGCAAGCAGATGTAGCACAACCAGAGCAATCAACACGATTGGCAGTGCGACAACGTGTAAGGCAAAGAATCTGTTCAGCGTAGCGCCGGAGATGAGATAGTCGCCTCGCACCCACACCAGTAAGTCGTCACCGATAACGGGAATAGCACCGGCTAGAGAGACAATAACGTTCGCCCCCCAGTAGGACAGCTGCCCCCAAGGCAGTACGTAACCCATGAAGCCTTCCATCATCAATACCAGATAGATAGCCATGCCAAAAACCCAGATCAATTCTCTCGGTTTCTGATAGGAACCGTACATTAGGCCTCGAAACATGTGTATGTAGACCACCACGAAGAATGCCGATGCACCCGTCGAATGTAGGTAGCGTAGTAGCCATCCCCATTCCACGTCGCGCATGATGTACTCGACCGAGGCAAATGCGGCTTCGGCGCTAGGCGTGTAATTCATGGTCAACCAAACACCAGTCAGCAGCTGCATGACTAGAACTAGGAGAGAAAATATTCCGAAGAAATACCAGAAGTTAAAATTCTTAGGCGCGTAGTACTCACTCATATGAGTTTTCCACGTACGCACGATAGGTAATCTTGCATCTGTCCAGTCAACGAGACCTGTCAGGGCACCCATAATTCGTCCCGGCTTTGCCGAATCGTTTGCGTTATTTGTTGTATCAGTCATTACGCGTTGTCCTCATCTATACCAATTACGAGGATATCGTTTCCCTCGAAGGAGTAAGGTGGCACTTCCATGTTTCGAGAAGAAGGCGAACCACTGTACACACGTCCTGCTAGATCGAAACGCGAACCGTGACAAGGACAGAAGAATCCACCACGCCATTCGGTATCGAAAGGTTCTGGCTTCAACTCGATATGCGGAGTAGGTGAACAGAAAAGATGCGGACACAGGCCCACTAATACCATTACATCGGGGGTGCGTGATCGGAACTCATTCTGCGCATAGCCTGGCTGTTCAAGCTCCTCAGAATTGGGATCCGTTAAACGATCTGGGTCTTCATTCAATGCGCTCAGTATTTCTTCCGATCGCTTGATGATGAATATGGGCCTACCACGCCAGGCCGGGATAGGACCTAACATCTCACCATCCTGCAGGCGACTGATATCTATTCTAACTGGTGCGCCAGCAGCTCTTGCTTTGGCACTAGGATTCCAAGATCCGACAAAAGGGACCGCTGCCCCTACAACTCCGATCGCACCTACAACCGAAGTTGATCCCACTAAAAACCGTCTACGGCCAGCATTTTTACTGTCGTCAGTCACCGCAAATTTCTCCTTGAGAACATTCTTATAAAGTGAAATATCCCTGCAGTTGAGGGATACGCGAGTCATTGATCGCGAGTTTGAGCTATGCCGCCATGGCGGGTCGGCAAAGCGCGTGAATATTAGTCAATTTTGCACTTTTTAGCAAGTGGGGATACCGTCTAAACCTATTCTATGCTGTTGAAAATTAGCAGGAAAAAAATATTTTCGCCGGCCAAAAAAAACGCCGATTTCGAACTCGAAATCGGCGTTTTTTGGATCCTGCGATCTTAACGCTTTGAAAACTGCGGCTTCTTTCTCGCCTTGCGTAGACCAACCTTCTTTCGTTCAACTTCACGCGCATCACGTGTTACGAAGCCTGCCTTACGCAGTGTAGGCTTCAGCTCTTCGTCATATTGCATCAGTGCGCGGGTGATTCCGTGTCGGATAGCGCCGGCCTGACCGAAGCTACCGCCGCCACGTACCGTGATCTTGATATCGAATTTCTCAACCATTTCCACTAATTCAAGTGGCTGCTTGACGATCATACGCGCTACTTCACGGCCGAAGTAACCGTCTAGAGTACGACTATTTATTGTAATCGCACCGCTGCCGCTAGTTAGGAAGACTCTCGCTGTTGAGGTCTTGCGTCGGCCAGTACCGTAATATTGAGTGCTAGACATGAATTAGGCGAACCTCTTTAAAGTTGAAGTGTCTGTGGTTGCTGCGCACCGTGTGGGTGTTCAGTACCAGCGTAGACTTTGAGTTTCTTAAACATCGCTCGACCCAGAGGACTTCTAGGGAGCATGCCCTTAACAGCCAATTGAACGACACGCTCTGGCGCTTTATCTAGCAACTTCTCAAAAGGCATTGATTTCAATGCGCCCGGGAAGCCAGAGTGAGAGTAATAGATCTTACCTTTGGCCTTATTGCCAGTTACTCTGACTTTGTCAGCATTGATAACAACGACAAAATCGCCTGTATCCACGTGAGCCGTGTATTCGGGCTTATGCTTTCCGCGAAGGCGAGTCGCTATTTCAGTAGCCATGCGGCCTAGAGTCTGGCCTTCGGCATCTACAAGTAGCCATTTCTGGTCTACTTCATGAGGTTTTGCGCTGTAAGTCTTCATTATTCTGTCATTGGGCTTTGCTTTAAGGAGCGCGAATACTACCGGAGCGATGTCCAATATTCAAGCGAATTTAGGCCCAGAATGTAGATTTTTCGTGGGCTGCGGAATAGTTGCCTAACGACCAAAACTAGGCGCTCTCCAAGACGCGGGCAGGATCACGATTTTATGAGTCGCGATACACTAATGCCTAGGCCAAGTGCTGATCTCCAAGATACGCTTCCGACTGCATCTCAATCAGCCTAGACTTCGTGCGCTCGAACTCGAATTCAAGCTTCTCACCGATATACAGCTCTGTGATGGGCACCTCGGCTGCAATAACGAGCTTTACCCTTCTGTCGTAGAGTTCATCAACTAGGCTGATAAAGCGCCGCGCGCTATCACTCGCGTTTTCTTGCATCTGAGGGACGCCAGATAGTATTACCGCATGATAGATCTTCGCGAGTTCCACATAGTCGAACGCACTACGCGCACCCTCACAGATCTGTTCAAAGGTAAACCACACAACATCTTCACAGCAATATCGCGCGCCAATTCGGCGCTCCAGAATCTCAATTTCCACATCTTTGTGGACATGGGAGGTCTCTGGCGCGAGTTCGTAGAAACACGCCATCAACTTGGCTTCAGTATCTGTGGTTATTGGGCAGTGGTAGAGCGTAGCCTGAGTGAGACTTCGCAATCGATAGTCGACCCCACTTTGAATCTCAACGGTTTGCGTGCGTTCCTTGATGAGCGCAATTGCTGGCAGGAATCGCTGCCTCTGTAAGCCATCCTCATATAAGCGACCGGGCTCAATATTTGAGGTCGCAATTAGAATCACCTGCCGCTTGAAGAGGGCCTCCAGCAATCCGGTTAGTATCATAGCGTCGCCAATATCACGCACGAAAAATTCGTCAAAGCATAATACGCGAGACTCTGCCGCTATCTGGTCGGCTACGTGCTCCAGCGGATTCTTTTGTCCCTGCAGTGACGCTAGGTCGCGATGGACCCTCTGCATGAAACGGTGAAAATGTGTGCGCATTTTCGACTCACCCGGCAGGCTCTCAAAAAACACATCCATCAGATAGGTCTTGCCGCGCCCCACTCCGCCCCAGATATAGAGCCCTTTAATCGGGCCGGTGGCCTGCTCACTCGCGAACCACCGTCGCCTCAACCAACCTAATGGCCCTGAACCGTTCGGCTCAGTCTGACTGATCCGCTCATATAAATTCTGCAGATGACCTACTAAAGCACGCTGTGCATCATCTGCGGTTATGGCATTGGTCTCTAGGTCGAGTTGATATCGCTGCAATGGGCCCATGGTTTTCAATCTGACGAAGATCCGCCGCCTATCCTTTGCCTGTAAAAAAGCGCTCAGTTTCCAGACTCTGCTTAAGAATGGCAACCTCTATTCAACTGCCTGCATCTACCTGACCATGATCATCAGGCTCGACAACGTCTCTCTTTGCTCTTTGCCGGTAATAAGTTTGCTAAAAAAACCACATGAACTGAGGTATACTCGACGAGCGCGTCTCCAGCCACAACTGGGCAAGAGGCAAAACATCTGACCCAGAAGCAATCATCGAGAAATTTTCAAGAGGCGATTAGTTAAATGATTTGGTTAACTGCAATAGCGTGTCTAGTCGTAGGGGTTGTAATTGGAGTGATTTTCTCCAGTCGCTTGAATAGCAGCGCATCGCGCGTTCAAGAGTTAGAGAATCAAATTCGCGACATCAAGGACAACCACCTAACCTACCGGGACAACGTGAGCGATCATTTCAGTATGACAGCAGATCTCGTTCAACACATGACCGAAAGCTATCGCGAAGTTTATCAACACCTCGCGAGCGGTGCCCAGGATCTGTGTAGCAACGAAGTAGCTAGCAAATTACTTCCAGCAGGTTCCGACGCCGTGTTCGATAGCAATGAGGACTCTGAGACTACTGGCGGACTGAATCCTCCGAAAGACTATGCAGCAAAGCAGGACCCCAGCCAAAAAGGTGCGCTCTCCGAAGAGTTTGGCATAAATAAGTCAATCTCACATAACGAAGAAGAAGCTCCGAACACGCCTAAGCACTAACCCGAAAGTCCCATCCAATCCACTTTGACCATCGAGGCTATCGATACGAAGCACTAGTCTCCGCACACAATGAATTAACAAATTATGTCTGAATACAATCTTACCCACCTCAAACAACTCGAAGCCGAGAGCATTCACATCATGCGCGAGGTTGCTGCCGAATTCGATAAGCCGGTGATGCTGTACTCCGTAGGAAAAGATTCCGCCGTTATGTTGCATCTGGCACTAAAGGCGTTCTATCCCGGCAAGCTCCCCTTCCCGTTAATGCATGTCGACACGACATGGAAATTTAAGGAAATGATTGCCTTTCGCGACCAACAGATTGAGAAGCTCGGTTTAGACATTATTGTGCATACCAATCAGGAAGGTGTGGATGCAGGCATAGGCCCGTTCACTCATGGCAGTGAGAAACACACCGATATCATGAAGACGCAAGCTCTAAAGCAGGCATTGAACAAACACAAATTCGATGCCGCCTTTGGGGGCGCGAGGCGCGACGAGGAAAAATCTCGCGCCAAAGAGAGAGTCTTCTCCTTTCGCGACAAGAATCATGTTTGGGACCCGAAGAATCAAAGACCGGAGCTCTGGAACATCTACAATGGAAAGATTAATAAAGGCGAGAGCATTCGCGTCTTTCCACTTTCCAACTGGACCGAGTTAGACATCTGGCAGTACATCTATTTGAACGATATCGATATCGTACCTCTGTACTTCGCCAAGCCACGGCCCGTTGTCAATATCGATGGCGTAGACATTCTGGTTGATGACGATCGAATGCCGATCAAAGAAGGCCAGAAGATAGAAATTAAGACCGTGCGATTTCGCACGCTCGGCTGCTACCCACTCTCGGGCGCCGTCGACTCCACAGCGACAACTCTACCTGAGATAATTCAGGAAATGTTATTGGCCACGACCTCCGAAAGACAGGGGCGCCTTATCGACTCAGACAAAAGCGGCTCCATGGAAGATAAGAAACGGCGAGGCTATTTCTAGCCAGCAGCATCTAACCGAGTTAAGACCTTGTAGTTAAAACCAAGGCACGAATCAGCAAACACAGCCGAACGAGACTTAGACAAACATGTCACACAAATCCGAATTAATTAGCACCGATATTAGCGCGTATCTGGCCCAGCACGAGCGTAAGGAGCTATTGCGCCTGCTAACCTGTGGCAGCGTGGATGACGGCAAGAGCACGCTGATTGGTCGCCTGCTTCACGATTCGAAGATGATCTATGAAGACCAGCTCGCAGCGATTGAAGCAGATAGCGTCAAGTCCGGCACCACTGGAGGAAAGATAGACCTCGCACTGCTCGTAGATGGTTTGCAGGCGGAACGCGAGCAAGGCATAACCATCGATGTAGCCTACCGGTATTTCTCTACGGCGAAGAGAAAATTCATCATCGCCGACACTCCCGGTCACGAGCAGTACACCAGAAATATGGCGACCGGCGCATCAACTTGCGATCTCGCCATAATCTTGATCGACGCCCGTCACGGAGTTCAGGTTCAAACCCGCCGACACAGTTTCATCGCCTCGCTCCTCGGCATCAAACACATCATCGTAGCCATCAACAAGATGGACCTGGTGGACTTCAGCATGAGTGTTTTCGATAAGATAAAAGCCGACTATGTAAAGTTCAGCGAGAATCTTGATTCCACAAACTTTCATTTCATTCCAATGTCGGCGCTGACCGGCGACAACGTAGTAAATCCAAGCGAGCAGATGCCGTGGTATGACGGCGATACCTTGATGCAGCTTCTGGAGAATGTCGAGATTGCCGGCGAGAAGAACTATTCCGATTTCCGTTTCCCTGTGCAATACGTCAACCGACCTAATTTAAACTTCAGAGGTTTTTGTGGCACCGTCGCCTCCGGCGTAATCCGCAAAGGCGACGAAGTAATTGTACTGCCATCGAACAAGACGAGCCGCATCAAATCGATTGTGACCTATGATGAAGAATTGGAACTTGCTCACGCGGAAATGGCCGTAACTCTAACGCTGGAGGATGAAATAGATGTCAGCCGTGGTGACATCCTTGCGCACCCCGAGAATATTCCAGCCAGCGACAGCAATTTCGATGCGACCATCGTTTGGATGGCGGAGACTCCCCTGCTGCCTGGCAATGTCTTCGATTTCAAGTTGGGCAGCAAGACAGTAAGCGGCAGGCTGAACACGATGCACAATCGCATCGATGTAAATACGCTTGAAAAAGTTCCTGCACCAGGCCTCGAGCTAAACGAGATCGGCCTAGCTGAAATTAGTCTCGATGAGACGGTTTGCTTCGATAGCTATAAAGACAATCGCGCAACTGGCAGCTTTATTATTATTGATCGGCTCAGCAATGTGACTGTCGGGGCCGGCATGATCGATTGCGAACAACAACCACGTCGCAAACACAGTGAATCCAGCAACATCATTGTCACCAAGGAAGAACTCGCGGCACGCTATGGGCAGAAACCTGCCACGATCATGTTTGTTGGTGTCTCCGGCTCAGGTAAGTCCACTCTCGCCCACGGATTGGAAAGAAAACTTTTTGATCGCGGGCGTGTTAGTACAGTACTGGATGGGAAGACGATGCGGCTCGGCATCAGCAAGGACTTGCCACACGATGCGGAAGGCCGCGCAGAAAACTTAAGGCGTAGCGCTCACATAGCAAGATTTTTGAACGATTCGGGCATTATTTGCTGCGCCTCCTTCGTGGCACCGAATACCGATTCTAGAGAGCATGCGATCAGCGTTATTGGCAAAGACAATTGCTACATTGTTTACTTAAACCCGCCCATGGAAGTTTGCATTCAGAGAGATCCTAGCGGACTGTATGCTGCCGCCCAAGGCACAGAATCTACAGACATTCCTGGGCTATCTTTCCCCTATAGCGCACCGGAAGCTGCACAGCTCGAGCTAGACACTTCAGCGCTGTCCGTGGACGAGTGCTTAGAGAAGGTATTGAAAATTATGCGTGATGAAGAGATTATTTAAAATCTCTTCATCTAAGTCGCGCACCCCTTCAAAGTCACACTGGGTTATCAATATCGATAAACTGATGATCCAAACCAAACTTCGAAGCTAGATGGCGCCCTATAGCCTGAACCCCATAGCGTTCGGTTGCGTGATGCCCCGCCGAGAAGAAATGAATTCCCGACTCTCTGGCAATATGCACCGTAGGCTCGGAAACCTCTCCAGTTATATACGCGTCTACGCCCGCGGCTACGGCCAGCTCGATATAGTTTTGTGCCGCTCCGGTGCACCAAGCTATGGATCTGATCGGTTTAGAATTCCCTTCTATTGCTAGAGGCTGCCGGCCAAGCTTGTCTGCGAGCAAGGCCTTCAGCGATTCGAAATCTGTGCCTTGATCGATAGTCCCAGTGAGCCCGATAGGGTGGTTATTCTGCTTACCTAGTTCTCCATCAATTTCTATTCCTAATACCTTCGCCAGTTGCACGTTGTTGCCAAATTCTCGATGCACATCCAGGGGTAAATGGTAGGCAAGTAGACTCAGGTCATGTTTTAGCAAGGTCTCTATTCGCGACTTCTTAATACCCGATATTGATTGGTCTTCGCCACGCCAAAAATAGCCATGATGCACCAACAAGGCGTCGGCACCGGCTTCGACGGCAGCGTCTATTAATTCCTGACAGGCAGTTACTCCAGTTACCAGTTTTGATATTTCTTTTCGTCCTTCAACTTGCAGTCCATTCGGGCAATAGTCTTTGAACTGCTCAGGCCGCAGCACCTGTTTTAATTCAAGTTCAAGCTCTTTCAGGCTAACTGGCATTGGAATCCACCTTGGCAACGCTGTATATTGGTTTCGCCCAGCAATAATAACATAGTGTTATGTCGATCAAATTCGGCTTTGAGCCGAGCAAGGCAGCAACATTCAAGGCGGCATCGCGATGAGCAGCACAGGCAATCTACTCAAATATTTAAGCTGGCCGGTAGCCTGTGGCATTTTGTTAGGCCTGGTAATTCTGCAGTACCGGCAGATCGAACAAATTAGCAATCAATCCCTACCCGTCGAAATAAACGAATCAGCAAGCACTGCCCCTCTATCTTTTTCCGAAGCAATCGCCCTAGCCGCGCCTGCAGTCGTTGCAATCAACGCAACTAACGTCAATGTCGAATCTATTGAGCGAACCTCAGAAGACCGCGTGAACTTGTATCTCGGGGAGAGGGCAAGTCTCGGGTCTGGCGTTGTTGTCAGTGAGAATGGATTCATTTTGACCAACCTTCACGTGGTAGACACCCTTTTCGATGCGTTCGATGCCGAGGTCACGCTCAACGATGGCAGAAAGATTTCGGCTATGGTCGTAGCTTGGGATGAGGCAAGCGACTTGGCCGTCCTGCATATTAATATGGACAACCTGACCCCCATCCAGATTGGCGACGAAACGTCTCTGGAAGTAGGCGATATCGTGTTCGCTATCGGTTACCCACGCAACATTGGCCAGTCTGTCTCGCAGGGAATTATTAGCGCCCTAACTGAAAACTCAGAGAATACTCCTGGCATTATTCAAACCGATGCAGCTATTAACCCAGGCAACTCCGGTGGCGCTCTCATTAACTCCCGAGGCGAACTCGTAGGCATAAATTCCTCAATATTTTCGGAGTCTGGCAACTTCGAAGGTATCGGTTTCGCCACCCCATCAAGCCACGCCATCGCGGCATTTCAGGAGATGGCGAGTCAGGCTGTCGAGACTAACGCAGGTTATCTGGGTGTGATTACCGGCGAAGCACTGAACGCTCAGTCGAGTCAGCTATTCTTCGGGATAGACGATATTCGCGGCATGTTAGTGGAGAGCGTCGATGAGGGTGGTGCAGCGGAGCGAGCAGGCATACTACCTGGCGACGTCATAACCAGAGTCGAGGAAACGTCGGTAATAGATGGTCAGAACATCATGATGGAGGTTCGCAACAAAAAACCCGGCGATTCGATAGACATTCAAATCTATCGCGACGGGCAGAAATTCGTTCTACCAACTACATTGGGATTTGGCCAGGCCATCATCATCGAGCCTTAACGTCACTTCCGCTTTTAACTATCGGAGCGCTTCAGGCGATACTCGGCAGAAAGAGCATGGGCCTCAAGATGTTCATCTCGAGCAATGACTGATGCAGTACCTGCCAAGACATGCGCGCCGGCCTCGGAGCAATTAATGATTGAGCTGCGCTTCTGAAAGTCATACACACCCAATGCCGAAAAGAATTTCGCAGAACCAGAAGTCGGCAAGACGTGGCTCGGGCCAGCACAGTAATCGCCCAATGCCTCCGCACTGTAACGACCCATGAAAATTGCTCCAGCATTGTCGATTGAATCTAATAAAGCATCGGGATCTGCTACAGAAATCTCCAAATGCTCCGGCGCGATTAGATTGCTAACCTCTGCCGCTTCCTGCAAATCCTTAACCTGAATGAATATACCGCGGCTACTCATCGATTCAGAGATGATCGCGCGCCTGCGCATTGTAGGCAGTAATCTATCGACACTTTTCTTTACCTCTTCTAGGAAGCCTGCATCACTGGCAATCAATATTGATTGCGCTTGTTCGTCATGTTCGGCTTGAGAGAACAGATCCATCGCAATCCAATCAGGATTCGTCTTGCCGTCGCAGATGATCGTAAGCTCGGATGGACCAGCTATCATATCGATACCCACCTCGCCGAAGACTAACTTCTTCGCCACGGTAACGAAAATATTTCCCGGGCCGGCTATCTTATCCACCTTCTTGATCGTCTCTGTGCCATAGGCGAGAGCCGCTATAGCCTGTGCCCCACCGATGGTATACAGCTCCGTGACGCCAGCCAGTGCCGCGGCTGCAAACACGAGCCTTCCTTCTTCACCATAAGCCGTAGGAACTGTGGCGACTATTTCTTTGACTCCTGCAACCTGAGCCGGGATCGCTAACATAAGCATAGACGAGGGATAATTAGCCTTTCCGCCGGGAACATACACGCCGACTCGCTTCAGTGGACTTATCTTCTGACCGTAGACTGATCCGTCGGCCTCTTGATAGGTCCATGATTCCTGTTTTTGTTTCTCGTGATAGGTTCTAATTCTCTCGACAGCGTGGCTGAGCGCATCGCGCTGCTCCTTGGAGATGCTATCCAGAGCTTCCTGCATTAGCTCAGGAGGCACCAACAGGTCGCCCATCGTTTCTGCTTTGAAAGCGTCGAATTGACTCGTATATTCCAACACAGCAGCATCGCCTCGCACTCTTACCTGCTGCAGAATATCGCTAACGATAGTAGTGACTTCGTCGGATACGATCATTTCGCGCTGCAATAACTTAGCAAGGCGACCCTCAAAGTCAGGCTCGGATGTATTCAGACGATTAAGAGTAATGTTGCTATTGGGCATGATAGATAGTGTTAGTGAAGGTGATAGTGAAGCTGACAGTTCAGAGGAGACCTATCCTCAAAATAAATTTTTACTTCTTGTCCACCGCCTCGCGCAGCTGACCCAAAATTTCTCGGATCAGGCCATTCTTGATTTTCATCGATGCCTTATTTACGATAATTCGCGAACTAATCTGCGCAATTAACTCATGCGGCTCCAGGCCATTAGCCTTTAGGGTTTTCCCTGTATCCACGATGTCGACAATTGCATCGGCCAGACCCATCATTGGGGCCAATTCGAGCGCACCATTTAATTTGATAAGCTCTATTTGTTTACCCTGCTCTGCAAAATACTTCTTGGCAATATTGGTAAACTTGGTCGCCACCTTCAACCTGCCTTGTACTGGCTGAGCATTGACCGGCCCCGCCGTCATCATCTGGCAGGCTGCTATCTTTAGATCCAATGGTTCATAGAACCCCTCATCGCCGTACTCAAGCAATAGGTCCTTACCTACGACTCCCATGTCTGCGCTGCCAAATTCAACATAGGTTGGAACATCACTGCCTCTGATCACCATGAGCTTTACGTTCTCTCGATTGGTGTCGAAGATCAATTTTCTACTCTTGCTGATGTCTTCGGCCGGCACGATGCCTGCCTGCTCAAACAAGGGCAGCACTTCATCCAAGATACGGCCCTTGGTAAGGGCAATGACTAGTCGATCAGATTTCATATTGAATAGCGCTTGTTTTGAATACAGCTCATTAGAAGATTTTCTCACAAATCAGCGGATTGCTAACACCCATTAAGCCGGCACCCGCCGAATCTTAGCGCCGAGAAGTTGAAGTTTCTCTTCGATACACTCGTAGCCGCGATCTATATGATAGATGCGATCTACAACTGTTTCGTTTTCGGAAACTAGCCCAGCAATGATTAGGCTCGCCGAGGCTCTCAGATCTGTCGCCATCACCGGCGCGCCTTTCAAAGTATTCACACCTTTTACTATAACGGTGTTTCCCTCTACCGCTATTTCGGCACCCATACGGTTCATTTCGTGCACGTGCATGAAGCGATTCTCAAAAACGGTTTCCGTGATCGAGCCCGTGCCATCGGCTATCGCATTAAGTGCCGTAAATTGTGCCTGCATATCCGTGGGGAATGCTGGGTAAGGAGCTGTGCGCAGGGATACAGACTTAGGACGCTTGCCATGCATGTTCAAATCGATCCAGTTATCACCGACCTCGATGTCGGCACCGGCCTGCTCCAATTTGAGAAGTACCGATTCCAGAATATCAGGTCGCGTATCTTTAACCTTAATATGCCCGCGCGTTGCTGCTGCAGCAATTAAATATGTCCCCGTCTCGATTCGATCCGGCATCACTGAGTAACTACAACCCTTTAGTTCCTTAACGCCCGTAATATTGATCGTATCACTGCCCTGCCCCGATATAATCGCACCCATCTTCACGAGACAGTTGGCCAGGTCTACAACCTCAGGCTCTCTCGCTGCGTTCTCGATAATGGTCTCACCATCGGCCAGAGTAGCTGCCATCATGACATTCTCTGTTCCAGTTACGGTTACGAGATCCATAAAGATATGGGCGCCCTTCAATCTCCCATCGACGGAGGCTTTGATATAACCGTCCTCGACATTGATGTCCGCGCCCATGGCCTGCAAGGCTGAAATATGTAGATTCACAGGCCTGCTACCGATCGCACAACCACCAGGCAGTGCAACTTCTGCTTCGCCATAACGCGCTAATAATGGACCCAATACCAAGATCGACGCCCGCATGGTCTTAACCAACTCATAGGGCGCACTGAAGTGTTTGATCGTGCTGCTATTTACCTCGACATTCAATTTCTCGTCGATTACAGGCTCCACACCCATACATCCGAGCAACTCAATCATCGTAGTGATATCGAACAAATGCGGCAAATTACAAATCTGCACCGTTTCGTGAGTAAGGAGAGTAGACGCCAGAATAGGTAGAGCGGAATTCTTCGCGCCTGCAATTCGAATCTCGCCCTGAAGGCTTACGCCTCCCTTGATTAGTAATTTATCCATTGATTCTCTCGGCGGGAAGAATGTGTATTCAGGAGGCCTGACTTTCGTTCGCGGTCATCAAGCTCATAGTGACCGCATGAATGGCTCCGCTCGTTATGTGCTCGTTCAAAATCTTGTAGATGGTTTGTTGCCGTTTTACGGCGTTCAATCCTTCGAACACATCACCAATGACGGTTACAAGATATTTGCCATCACCGCCATCGACGGTCACTTGGCACTCGGTAAGCTCTGCATCAAGCAGAGAGGTAATCTGACTAGCGTCCAATCTAATACTCCGACTTATTTCCAGTTGTCTAATACGGCATCGATGTCATTGTCATTCTGGCCCATCAACGCAGAAAATTGAGTAAAATACTGCCTACCCAAATTGATGCCAACTAGGCTTAGATTCTTAAGTTTCCACTCGTCGTTTTCGTTAAGAAACATTTGATACTGCAATTCCAGATTGGAATCACCGCCACGCAGTTCCATACGTACTATGGTATCGGCACGCGGGTCTGCATCTGGATTATTTGATGGGAGGAAGGCTAATTCCTGCCCTTCATAGGAAACCAAGGCGGCGCCGTAAAAACGCGTCAACGTTGCCCTCAAAATTTCTGCAAAGCGATCCTTCTGTGCGTCGTTTGCGGATGCGGCATAGCGGTTCATAACCACCTCCGCAACAGCATTAAAGTCCACTATTGAATTGAGCACTTCTTCAATTGCCCCGAAGTAACCATCGCGATCTGTAAGAAATAGCCCGCGGGACTCCTGCACCGTGCTCAGCAGGCTCTTTACCCCAATCTCAGCAGTCTCCACGGCCGTATACTGCTGACCATAGCTGAGCGCTGGCAACATTCCAGCCAGGGCAAGGGCAACTACATATTTATTCAATGATTTCATTTGCTTATCCTTAATCGTTACTCGAAGCCAAGTCCTAGAACTCGCTAAGGGGGAACCTACAAGCGCCAAAATACAGAAAATGAGCTGAATGCGGACTGAACCTCTAAAGAGCAGTGGGGCAGTTTACATGAAATGGACAGTTCGATAAATTATTACTTGCAAAGCTCTCCAAAGAATCTTCTAATTGGCCGCTTCTTCATGGCATTAAGAATACTTCGTATATGTTCCTCGACACGGTCATCATCGTTCTCGGATTTATTGGTTTAATCTGGGGAGCGGACAAGTTTGTGTTTGGCGCCTCAGTCCTCGCGCGACACTTTGGGGTTTCCCCGTTGATGATCGGCCTTACCATCGTTGCGTTTGGCACATCGGCGCCTGAGATTTTTTCTTCCGCCGTTTCAGCACTCAATGACAAGCCCGAATTGGCAATCGGCAATGCGCTAGGCTCCAACCTCTTCAATATAGGAGTGGCTCTCGGTATTGCCGCGCTTATTAGCCCCCTTAAGCCCCCCGAGTCGCTAACCCACAAAGAGATACCGGCGCTGCTTCTCGTCACCTTCGTTACCGGTGTTTTATTTTTAGATCTCTTCCTTGGCGTGTTCGATGCCGTGGTATTCATAGTCATTACCTTCTACTTTGGCTATAGGTTATTTCGCAAGAGAGTTAAGACAGCACCGCTGCCTGAACTCAACGACGAAAACCTCGGCGACGTAAGCAGTCTGCAAGCAGCCGCTTATATGATACTAGGGCTCGCACTCTTGGTATTGAGCGCAGAGGCACTGGTGGCAGCGGCCACATCTATCGCCGAGTCTCTTGGCGTTTCTACGGCGATCATCGGCCTTACCGTCGTCGCGCTCGGCACTAGTCTTCCCGAATTGGCCGCATCGGTGACTTGCGTTCTGAAAGGACATCATGACCTTGCGATTGGCAATATTGTTGGATCGAACATTCTAAATTTACTTATGGTTCTTCCTTTTCCTGGTTTGTTTGCGGCAGGCGCGATCGAACCCGCCCTCCTCTATCGAGACTTTGCTGGTGTACTAATACTTACTCTCGTGCTGGCCTACTTCTGCTATACGGGTGTTAAGAAGGGCAAGATGATCAGCCGATTCAATGGCGCCGTTTTCGTATCGCTCTATCTTGGTTGGTTTAGCGTCATGCTTTACCAGATTTAACCAGGCTCTCTCCGAAGTAGTCTGACGCACTCTCGTAAGGTATGATCTGATCACTATGAACTCCGATTCTCCCCTCATTTCCAGTGCTCTTAGAACCATTGAGATAGAGAGCCGAGCCGTCTCCGAACTGCTCAATCGTATCGATGCTGACTTCGTAAAGGCCTGCGAGGTTATCTTGGCCTGCGAAGGGCGCGTAGTGGTGATCGGCATGGGCAAGTCCGGTCATATTGGCAAGAAGATTGCCGCCACGCTTGCCAGTACTGGCACAACAGCCATGTACGTACATCCAGCGGAGGCGAGTCACGGCGATATCGGAATGATAACTGCGCATGATGTTGTGCTTGCGATATCCAATTCGGGTACCACAGAAGAAATACTGTCCCTGCTGCCGGTACTGAAACGAAAAGGTATTCCCTTAGTTAGCCTAACAGGCGACAGGCAGTCCGAATTAGCCAAGGCCGCATCAGCAAATCTCGATGCCAGGGTGGATGAGGAAGCCTGCCCTCTCGGACTAGCTCCAACATCGAGCACAACCGCCGCACTGGTGCTTGGCGACGCATTGGCCATGGCCTTACTGGAAGCTAGAGGCTTTACCCGTGATGATTTTGCCATCTCTCACCCAGGTGGAAATCTTGGCAGACGCCTCCTAGTAAAAGTACGAGATGTAATGCACGTAGGCAGCGCTATTCCGAAAGTTATGAGCGGCACGTCTCTCCCCGAAGCACTACTTGAAATGAGCAGTAAAGGATTTGGCCTAACAACCATAATAGGTGAAAGTGGAAATCTTCTGGGTGTTTTCTCCGACGGAGATTTACGGCGCACGATAGATTCCGGCAAGAATATACAAGAAATCACCATCGACGAAGTCATGTCGCCAAGTTTTAAATACATAGACGCGAATGCCCTTGCAGCGGAAGCCGCTAGGATTATGCAGGAGTCGAATGTGTATGTGCTCATCGTTAAGAGCGAGTCTCAACCTGTCGAGGGCATGTTGAAAATGCATGACCTACTCCAGTCGAACGTAGTCTAGCCTGAAAGGATTCCATGATTTTTAGTAATAATGAAGACCAGGCAATCGAATCGGCCAGCAAGATCAAACTACTGCTGCTCGATGTTGACGGCATCCTCACCGATGGCAGACTCTATTTCTCCAATTCCGGCGAGGAAAGCAAGGCCTTCCACAGCCTGGATGGCCACGGCATTAAAATGCTGATGCACGCAGGCATTCCTGTCGGAATTATTACTGGGCGAGAATCAAATATCGTCTCTAAGCGCGCAGCAGACCTAGGCATTGATATTCTTTATCAAGGCCGCGAAGATAAAATCGATGTCCTCAGTGAAATAATTGCCAATAAAGGAATTGCAGCGGACGCAATTGCCTATGCAGGGGATGACCTTCCTGACCTACCGGTGCTGCAAGCCGTTGGATTAAGCTTTTCAGTTCCTGGAGCGCACCCCGACGTGAAAGGAGTCGTAAACGCGATCACCACACGCGCTGGCGGCGAAGGCGCTGTCAGGGAAATCACCGATTTCATCTTAAGCTCACAAGCCAATAACTAGCCTTTTCTTAGCGCTAGAGCCTAATGACTTGCACGACAATTTGGACCACCAAAGCAACAAATTCGTGCTAGGCTTCAACACCTTACAACCAATTCCAAGCGCTAGCAGATTATGCAGAGGATAGGCCTCATCATTGTTCCAGGAATAATCGCGATAGCCCTGTTTGTCGGCATAAATTCGTTCGAATCTTTGAGCAATGAAACCGGCACCCCCATCACCAGCTCAAGCCTAGACTTCAATGCTTACTCTGAAGGCATCAATACAATACTTTACGATGCCGATGGTAATATAAATTACACGCTACAGGCAGAGCGCCAAGTTCACTACAATGATGACAGCACTGAGTTTGAGAAGCCGTTTATCCGACTGTTTCAAGATGGCGAGTCGCGCTGGAACATAGTCGCAAACTCCGGCAGGATTTCTGCCGACGAAACCACTCCCGATGGAGCGCTTGACAGGATAGAACTTGTCGGTGATGTTCAAGTCTACAGCCTTGATGATTTTGGCAATAGAACCTTGATGTCCACCGAATTCCTAACGCTGAACCCAGAGTCAGAAATCTTAGAGACTGATCAGCCGGTATCTGTTGTAACTTCTGCGCTACAACAATCGTCTACAGGAATGATAGCCAACCTTAAAAGCGACGAAATCACCTTTTTGCGCGATATTAGAGGCCGACATGCACAAGCGACAAACTAGAGGCTCCTCCCCATCGATGATTGCATTGATCATCACTCTCGGCGGCCTATCTATCACGAATTCTTTTTCGCTAGAGGCCGATAAGAATCAGGAGCTAGTGTGGAGCGCAGATGGCGGTTCGCGCATGAGCAACGTAGGCGGGATCCGCTTAATAGAGATGTCTGACAACGTTATAATTACGCGAGGCACTATGGAAATTCGCGGGGACACGGCCACAATCGAAAGCATCATCAGCAGCAATGAGGTAAGCAAAGTTACTGTAGTTGGCACGCCTGTGTACTATGAGCAGCAACTTGATGCCAGTGATGAGCCGGTAAGGGGCTCGAGCAATAGCATCTCGTTTTACACAGACGAAAGTGATGGCGCTACTGTGGTCGAACTCGTTGGAGAGGCAGTTATTGAATCACCGACCTCTAATTTCCAATGCAGCGCGATCATTTACATCGCCGAGCAAGATCTCATCCGTGAGACGGAAGGTCCTTGCAGCGGCGTGTTTAACTCCTCAAATTGATAAGACTATGTTAGAAGCGCAGAACCTTGCTAAAAGCTATAAGAAGAGAGAAGTCGTGCGCGACGTCTCACTTTCAATACAACAGGGTGAAATCGTAGGACTATTAGGCCCCAATGGAGCTGGCAAGACCACCTGCTTCTATATGATCGTAGGGCTAGTACCAGCCGACAATGGCAAGGTATTGCTTGGAAGTGATGACATCACAGATGCCCCCATGCATCAACGCGCCAGCCATGGCCTCGCCTATCTGCCACAAGACTCCTCCATCTTTCGTACGCTGAGCGTTGAAGACAATATTTTCGCCATTTTAGAAACGCGCAAAGACCTTAGTAGCGCCGAGAAACGAGGCAAGCTGGAATCGCTTCTCGAAGAATTCAACATACAACATATTCGGCACAACAAGGGGATGAGCCTTTCTGGTGGTGAGCGCAGAAGAACAGAGATTGCCCGAACGTTAGCTACCGACCCAAAATTTATCTTGTTGGACGAGCCATTTGCCGGAGTGGACCCAATTTCCGTGAGCGATATCAAACAGATTATTCAACATCTCAAGGCACGCAACATCGGCATACTTCTCACTGATCACAATGTTCGAGAGACCTTAGACATTTGCGAAAAGGCTTACATCGTAAGCGAAGGACAAATCATCGCCGAAGGAAATGCCGCGGCCATTCTTTCTAACGAGAAAGTTAGAGAGGTTTATCTGGGCGATCAATTTCAAATATAGCCGTTTGTGCTAGCGCGCTCGCAATCTCAGCATCAATTTCATCTCAGAAATTCACAGTTAAATTCAGCAATTCATCGCAAACCGAATTCACAAATACTTGCCGAAAAGGCTATGCAAGACAGGCATGAATCTTGCTATAATCGATCGCTCTGTTGCATAGCTAGTCGACTCCAAGAGTCTTAAAAACTTATTAATTTTCCCACTCGGTCTTAAGATGCATTCTTCATGAAACTTTCGCTCCAGCTCAAGCTAGGTCAACAACTGACCATGACTCCTCAGCTGCAGCAAGCTATTCGACTTCTGCAACTCTCAACACTCGACCTGCAGCAAGAAATTCACCAAGCGCTTGAATCAAACCCGATGTTGGAGCTAATTGAAAATAGCGAAGATGATGAAACCCCGACCCCGGCAGATAGCTCTACTACCACAGATCCGAAAGCAGCCACAGCCGCTGAATCTAGCACCACTACCCGAGACAACGCCGAATTAAATAGCGACGGCAACGATTGGCAAAACGATATCCCCAGCGATCTTGGCGTAGATACGCATTGGGATGACATTTACCCAGGCACTTCATCACAATCGAGCTCCTTCGATGGAGACTCTACTGACTTCGAGTCTCGCACCAGTGCCGAAGGCACATTGCAAGATCACCTTCTCTGGCAGCTCAATCTAACCCATATGTCTGAGCAGGATGCTTCGATTGCGCTCGCGATTATCGATGCTATCGATAGCAACGGCTTGCTCACTGTCGATCTAGAGTCCATACACAGCGGCTTCGATAGCGACTTAGAAATTGAAATCGATGAAATCGTCGCCGTTCTCCACCGCATCCAACAATTCGATCCTATTGGCGTCGGTTACAGAAACCTCTCCGAATGCCTCATGCTACAGCTTGCGCAGATCAATTCTACAGAGAATGAGAAAGCCGTTAGCAATGCCAAGCTTGTGATCAGCGAGCATATAGATCTCCTCGGCAATCGTGACTACGCGCAGCTAATGCGGCGAACGAAGCTTAAGGAGAGCGAGTTAAGCGAAGCAATTACCCTTATAGAAAGCCTGAACCCCAGACCAGGGTCGAGCATCTGCCCGCCTTCAACCAGCTATATCGTGCCAGACGTGATTGTGAGCAAAGACAGCACTTCGGGAAAATGGAAAGTAGAACTAAACCCCGAGACGGCACCAAAAATTCGCATCAACAGCGGTTATGCTTCTCTCGTAAAACGCGCCGACAGCAGTGACGATAATAATTATTTGCGCAACAATTTGCAGGAGGCCAAGTGGTTCATCAAGAGCCTGCAGAGCCGTAACGAAACATTGATGAAGGTCTCTACACGCATAGTCGAACACCAAAAGGGTTTCCTCGAGTATGGCGAAGAAGCGATGAAGCCGTTAGTGCTCCACGATATCGCCGAGGCAGTTAGCATGCACGAATCAACAATTTCGCGCGTCACTACTCAGAAATACATGCACACACCCAGAGGCATCTTCGAGTTAAAATACTTCTTCTCGAGCCACGTTTCCACCAAGGGTGGCGGAGAATGCTCGTCCACGGCAATTCGCGCGATAATACGTAAGCTGGTCGCAGCGGAGAATACAAAAAAGCCGCTGAGTGATAGCAAGATAACCAAGCTGTTAGAAGATAAAGGCATCAATGTGGCTAGGCGCACTATTGCCAAATATCGAGAATCGCTCTCTATTCCGCCTTCTAACGAACGCAAACGACTGGCAAGTTGAGCAGCCTAGCCAGAATATTTACCTAAACCAACCACCAAGAATCAGAGAACGTACAGCAATGCAATTGGAAGACATACTCAGCCTTGAACGCTGCCACTGCCGAATCGAGGGCGTAAGTAAGAAGAGAATACTAAGCAAGATTAGCGAGATCGTTTCAGAAAACATTGACTCTTTGGAGGCAGCTGAAGTATTCGATGCGCTAATGGCTCGCGAACAGCTTG
>NVUL01000034.1 GCA_002401885.1 SAR86 cluster bacterium | reverse complement strand
TTGAATTTTCGTTACTGTGAAAAAGTAAAAATTACTCTTCATTCCATCGAATCACTCGAGTTTTATGCCGCGTCATGAAGATAAAACACAGAGTGACAAGAAGTTGTGTTTTATCTTCAATTTACGTTGATTTGGTTAAGAGTATTTTAAGAAGTGTTGCCGGTAAGGGTTTCTCTTCCGAAGCGTTGATAAAAATGCTGTTCGAATTGGGTTGAACTTTCTATCCACTGCTTCGGGCCAAACTGTATTCTTTCTAATATTGGAGGTGAGTGGCCAGGTATGAATCCCCGTTTATTGTCCCTAATCATTCTGCCAGTAGTATCCACGAGCTGAAGATAATCTTTGAAGGCAATAGGGAAAATGTACTGTGTGTGTCCTCTTTCCTACTGCTACTGATCTTTACTGATCTTCACCGTATTAATATTGATGGTGCTTTTCCAACATGATAGTTTACGCTAAGCCAACACGGTACATATTCAAAGGCCAATCCTGAAAAACTGTTAGAGACATTCCCGCTACCATCCTCGCAACGCTTGGAGTAGAGAGCATGAACATGAAGAAAGAAATGGCAATGTTAACTAGGGCATTCATAGTCGCAACTATAGCCTCTGTACTGGTTTTGATTTCTGGGTCCAGCATGGCTGAGTCCCGGACAGTGATCCGTACGATAGAAGACGCCTGCAAGCTGGATAAATACAGAAACGCTTGCCCTGAGGTTTTTGTCACGCACGAGCACCCTGACTATAAAGCACCGGCAAATGGCGATGTGTGCAGTGATGGCGAGAAGGGGAACATGGCTGATCTTGAGGATTATTTATTAGACGAAGGCTTGGTGTTGGCGCCCAGAGTCCAAAGGCTTGACAATGCGCGCATAGTACAAAATCCGGAGTTTTGGGCAATAAAGTGCGCTAGAGTGCTGGATCGAATGACTCCTGCAAATCCCAATGTCCTGCAAACCGCGCTTTATTGGGAAAATTGGTCCTTGATTCAGTCTATTTTTCGAGATATCACCAGGCCCTATAGAAATACTATTAATGTCAATATTGTTTTTATGAACGAAAAGGGTGAAAGAGAAACCTTGCTCGACTGGTTAGATCACGCAATTGAAGTATCCACGGGCGTGATTACAGAACGCCTGGAAGGCACCAGGGCAAAGTTTACAGCTCCCCCTTACAACGCTAGAACAATTGGCGAACTAAACCTCATCGATAGTCAATAGACCTCCCTGTACAGAAGCAAGAGAGACGTTAAGTTAAGTAATCGATGGAGGAAAGTGAGGAAAGAGGACACACACAGCAAAGAGTCTCTTAAAAAGTATTATTATTGAACTTTCGTTGCTGTGAAAAAGTAAAAATCATTCTTCGCTCTATCGAATCACTCGAACCTTATGCCGCTTCATGAATTGAAAACACAGAGCGACAAGAGGTTGTGTTTTATCTTCAATTTACGTTGATTTGGTTAAGAGTATTTACGAAGTGTTGCCGGTAAGTGTTTCTCTCCCGAAGCGTTGATAAAAATGTGCTGTGTGTGTCCTCTTTCCTCTTTCCCTGTCTTTCCCTGTCTTTCCTACGCGTGGGAATACGTTGCGTTACACAGCGTCTTGGGAATAGGTAGAGTCAATATAGAAATGCCTAATCGAATTTATTTCTAGATCTAGGTAGTTAACTTGTCGATACCGTCACCGCCCCTGATTTCTCCTTAGGGTAATCATTGCGGCATAGTTATTCGCAATCGACTTCGCATCGTTTTTATCGAATTTTACATCTGGTAATCCGGCCATATCGATGCGGGCATTGCCAGTGAAGAGCCGCATGATATCTACCTCAAAGTTTACCGATTGCAGTCGACTCCCGGAAGATGGCTGATCAAGGGTGAATGCCATCGATTTGTAGTTCTCATCGAAGCCGATGTGATAGACGAGCGGGAGCAGTGATTTGGTCAGGTCTAGCCCGCCTTCAAACAGAACAAACTTGTAACCCACATCCCAACTCCAGGCCATGCGGCCATTCGAGTCCAAATCGCCTATTGGGTTGATCGAGTTGTTTGCCGTGGCATCCACGCCAATAGAGAATTCAATGGTTTCGTAGTTTTGCCGAGGAACGTTTTCCAGTTCAATGGTGAAAGAGTTGTCCCTATTATCGAAGCGCACCAGATGATAGCTATCCGCCTCGACATAGTTTTCCGCTGCTCCGACTAACTTGATGTTGCTTAGATAAAACAGAAAACTTATTATCTTGAAGTCGCCTTCGCCACCGGGGTTGGGATAGAGGAGTTGATCGAATAAGAGTGGGTCGTCGTCGACCACTGCTTCAAAATGCAGGCTAACTGTTTCCATCGGGCGCGTGTTTAGTAATGTATAGGAAACCGCCAGCAGAAACGCTGCCAGTGTGATTGCTGTCATTAGAAAATATATTTTTCGACTGGTGAATGTCATAACATTACTTAAATGGACTGGAGAACTTTTCTGCAGTAACAAACTGTTCATCAGTTAGTGTATGCAGGAACGCTATAATCGCCTGCTGTTCATGTGCCGCGAGGCTAAGGCTCGCCTGAGAGTTTCCTGCTTTAATCAAATTATTGGCTTCCGCTATGAGCGGGCTTAATGTGCTGCTTGTTTTTATACCCTCATTGTAGTGATCGAGCACCGCTTCTAGCGTGGCGAATCTACCGTCGTGCATATAGGGCGCGGTGAGAGCAATATTCCGCAGAGTAGGGACCTTGAAGAAACCTCGATGTGCAGGCATTTGAGTAACCTCTTCAAGCCCGGGCGATAGGTCAGCTTCACTGTCGAGGCCATTGTTGGAAAAGCCGTCATACAGGGTGTTGAAACCGCTAGTCAGAAATTGGCTGTGACAATCGATGCAATTGCCACCTCGAAGACTGGCCTTCACGTCAGGGTGGGCCATAAATAGTTTTCTGCCCAGGTTTTCCTGCTCGGTTAGGATGGCTTCCCCGCGCAAGTATTTGTCATATTTTGATTCTGAAGAAATTAATGTGCGCTGAAAGGAGGCCAGCGCGTAAGCGATGTGTTCGGGTGTGATGCTGCCATAGGCGAGTCGGAAGAGCTCGACATAGTGGGAGTCGGCCTCTAATTCAGCAACCAGTTTCGTCAGCTCTTGGTCCATTTCGTCGGCATCTTGAATGGGTAGCAGCGCCTGTTCTTCCAG
This sequence comes from SAR86 cluster bacterium, assembly GCA_002401885.1. GTDB lineage: Bacteria > Pseudomonadota > Gammaproteobacteria > Pseudomonadales > Pseudohongiellaceae > UBA9145. The sequence goes on along the minus strand of NVUL01000034.1, from coordinate 10,648 downwards.
CGAAGTGACGCGGCCGTTCCAGAAGAAATGCCTGGGACCCCACATCAGGTTTACCAGACTCATACTGTTGAGTGCTAACTCCTTTCCAGAGACCCCAATCGCCTTTTGTCTGCCATCGGTGAAGGCAAGGTGCTGCTTGTGGCAGCTTGCACAGGAAAACTGGTTATTGCCCGACAGGCGGACATCGTAGAACAATCGCCTGCCGAGTTCGACGGCTTCATCGGTTAATGGATTGTCATCTGGAACACGAAACTGGCCGAACACGAAGGGCGCAGAAAAATTTGTGATAGGGGTAGCTCGAGTGAATGCTGTGGTGTAGTAGGCAAATCTGCCCAACGCCAGAGCAGCGATGACGAGCGCGCCTATTAAGAGCGATTTCTTCATGTTACGCATTCGCTAACAGTTTTCAGTACAATCACTAAAGTCTAGTGATGATGTACAAATCCCGAGCCGAAGAGTGATTCGACATTGGCGATGCCCTTGTCATACTTGTCCTTGAAATTAATAGTCGCCAACCTCTCGCCGGTCTCAAGGTCATGAACGGTGATGGAGTGATCATTTACCTTGGCGATGAAGTCTATATCGGTCGGATCATTGTCGGCCGCATTCCCAAGATTCAGCAGGTTGTTCTGTACTGCAACGACCTGCCTGCCTGATTCTGTGTCATAGAAAATCATGTGGTGGGCCCCTAGGTCCGTTTCCAAATCGGGGCCTGAGGAAACCAATTCCGGAAGGCTCGATAATTGGTACCTTTTAACCACGCCTGGAATGGCGTGGCTGATGAACAATTCAGTAGAATTTCCGTAGAATTCCAGTGGTACCCCGGTGCCTTCGTCGACCCCGGAGTAAATAACTTCTGGCTCGCCAAATGATTTATTGGACTCGTCATAGGGTATTTTCCAGGTTTCGAACCCGAACATGGTATTAACAAATACGGTTGGCTCAACCCCGGCAACGATACTCGGTCTGAGAAAGAGCACCTCAACAGGAGAGGAGGGAAGACCTACTGGTTGCGCATCTTCGATGGTGATTGTTTCTATAGGTGTAAACGTATTTAAATCAATTATAGTGACCGCATTGCCGACACCGGTGGCGAGATCGGCGTGAATCGTCGATGTTACTACCATTCTGTCGCCATAGGCTGACATGCCGTGAGGGTACATGATGTACGGATCCCCCTCACCAAGGGCGCTTTTCCTCGCTTCAATAATTCGAAGCACTGCATTGCTTTGCGGATCGAATATACCGATCGAGCCGCCATCGGTCTGATCGATACCGGTGCCAGCCATGAAGGAAACAATCATATAATCGCTGCCGTTGACGTTGTGCCAGATGATGTCTTCACCGACCTGTTGGCCTCCGGTATCGATACACTCGACACCATTAATCACCGGAGCACCCGATGCGTCTCTGGCAAGATCGACTTCTGCTAGGCTGCATTGTGGATCGAGGCCTGTGGCGTAGAGTCGACCGGTGGGGCTATAGTAGAGATGGTGCAGTGGCATCGCGTAGTCTGAGAATTCGAATTCCTGCAGAATCTCCCCAAAGTTTTCCGACTCGGGGTCTAGCTCTACGATGGCAATACTGTGGTTGGTATCCAGGGTCGGCAGGCCCCGCAACAAGACAATGGCTTTACTTTCTTCGTTAGAATCCTGTTCGCTGGAACAGCTTGTCAGTACCAAGATCATACTGATGAGTACGGCACTAAAGGTGCAATTTCGATGGTTAATCATTCTATTTACCCCTCCTATTATCCTGTGGAATGTTCGGTATGGGTCTGAACGAATCCAGATACTGTTGCTATAAAACTTGCTGTTTCTTGAGTTCTTCCCTAGTTTCTAATCAGGACATCTTAGGGTTTTATTCCCTAAATCTCAGCCCTGTCTTGTACCATACTCTCGGTAGGAGGTACTGACAAGTTAACTTCCGATCTGTCAGAATTCGAGCATGAAACCTACCACAGTGATGTATAAGCGCCACCGTTTCCCAGCTGAAATCATCCAATATGCCGTCTGGCTCTTCTTCGAGATTGCTACACAATTTGCGTACGAACGCTTTCGGCCGTTGAGCATTTCGCTTTCAGTGCTTACCAAGAATACATTCAGTCGAAGTCATATATTGCTCTGGCTATGAGAAGCGGCACTCCAATAAATGTGAAAGCTGGAATTATTGCCATTGAGCTTAGGCTAGCCCCTTTGCGAGTACATCGTTCAGGGTCTGGATTTTTATAAGTGCGTGTGCTCATTCCTATATAGCCATGTGGTTCATTTGGAGCATCACATCTGAAATATTTTAACTCATGCGAATATGCGTAAATCGAGAATATGAACCCTAGCGAAAGATATAGCACCATAGAAAATTTCAGGAACTTCTTCAATTCGGTCGCTCCAGTCATTGAGTGCTTAGCGTATGATACGGATGCCGGGGACAGTTAGTTCTATTGTGGAATTCGATTGATCGGGAGGAATAAGGCCGCTATCTCGTAAATCGTTAAACATTTTTTCGTCAGCGATTCGAGCTTCCTCGGGATTCAAGTACCTGAAACATACTGTCCTCAAACGACTTTCAGTATGCAGAGGTATGTCTATCGCTAACCCCACCCAATCGATTCGTTCGCTGAGTCTTACTGGAAATTCTTTCTCCCTGTATTCTGTGATCGCTTTATAAGAATCATTACCTAGCCCTGATAGTATAGATTCATAGGTTGCGACTATTGCATTTTCTTCCACTTCAGGAACCTTCACAAAAATTTCCGCAGCTTCTACTAGGTTTGCCCCTTCAGCTTTTAGCAACGTACAAAACTCATCCATAGTCTGTTTAATTGCTTCACGTTCAATTTCAGGCCTATTAACATTGCGCAGAGTATTGATGGCGTCCCTGTCTTCTACGCTATCTAAAGAAATGATGTAATCGTTGCCCAATAGAACTTGGCTCGTCAAGTAATCCAACATTGCAATCAATGAGCCCTGGCTTTCCTTAGAGACTCGATTAGCAGCATAGGCCTCTGCAACAAGCTCTCGGCCTTCGCCAATTATTACTGGGATCTGACCCTCAGCGTAATAGCTGAACGCCAGCAAAGTAACGAGAAGAATCGAAGCAACTTGTGTCTTCATGCTATAGCCCGTTTGTTGATAGAAGCTTTACCCACGCATATGGGTAGATTATTGAGTCTAGGAGGTTCTGTCAAAAGTGGTGTTTCAGGGATAGTCCAGGCCATTACTTATTAGTGCGAATTCTAAGCGCCGAATACAAGGCACCAGAAGAGTTTGCTACGACACAATTTGTGTACCAACGAAAGCCGGTAATAAGCCCAAGAAAAGGTGTGCAAGCACCAAAAGAAAGTGTGTAAGCGGTGTGCAAGCAAAAAATTCGCTATCAGAACGAATTTGTTCTGTAGTGCATTGTTTTCCTACGGAAAATAGATTGACTGTAACAATCGCTTGCACGGATGAAGAGCTCGAGATCTATTTCTACCCCCACATAATTCTCTATTTCATCGAGCCTTTTGCTCAGCTTGTAAAAAGTAGCTTTGCTGATCTTAACGTGTGCAGAACTCTATTGATTGAAACAAGCCCACGAACATCATGTGATTTACTTCCCTTCATAATCGTGATATCACGAACATCATAGTACATGGATTTGGTGGGGCCGCTAATTTCCATTGTTATTGTTGATTACCATGGTTCAAGCATAATTGGAGAGATTTCCCATGAGAATGATAATTGGCTTTTTACTGCTTCTGACGTCTGTAACTTCTGTGGCGCAATCTGAATACTACTGGGTCTATATCGTTGGCAATAGCGTGGTGGAGGAGGGTCCGTCGCCTTCAGAAGTGTGCGGAAAGACGAAAGCCCATGGACAGGCAGGACTCGAAAGTTTTTATCCAGATGAAGATCCCGTTCTCGGCGGGTACACAATAATAACTAATTCTCCACATGATCCACCGAGCAACTATACGTGTGTATTTAGTGGCAGTGGGCTTCCTTGGGAGCCGGAGGTTTATTTCGCTCCCAATATTGCGCTGCGTGGAGCGGGTTGCTCAGGCGAGTATGAAGGGGGCGTTTGCACAGACAAGGACAAAGGACCGCCGGGATGTGATAAGTGCCCCAAGTCAAAGGGAAACCCTATCAATGGATTGACGGGCTACAAATACCAGCGGGAAGACTTCTTCACATCGGCCGGTAGTTTCCCTTTATCAATAACCGCGCATTATAACTCTACGCGATTTACGACCACCCTCAATGTTTTCGATGGAGAATGGAGTTGGAACTATACTCAATATTTGTCCTTTAATCCGTTTGAGACTGAAAAATACATTATGCTTTTTAGGGAGGATGGTGTTGAAGTACGTTTTAAGGAAACTGCAACTGCGGGTGAGTGGGTCGCTGACGCGAACGTAATCTTTCAGCTCGAAGAAACATTCGGCTTAGATGCGAACGGTATGCCGACATTGACAGCCTATATTGTCACCACGCCGACTGATTTGGTGGAGGAATACAGTGATGGCGGTAGGCTCCTCAAAATTTCCAATCGTGACGGCTTGTCGCAAATGCTTAGCTATGTGGACGATACGATTACCGTTACTGACGACTTTGGTAATTCCATATCTCTGATATATGACGACAATCCATTCTCGGTGGTTGTTGAAAAAAAGTTAGTGGCAGCTATTGATACTGACGGCCACGAGTACAAGTTCCAACACAGTTACCGCGATTTTCTGGAATTTGTATCTTTTCCGGATACTACTGCGAACGTTCCTGGAAGCAATCCTTTCGGGGAAGACAACCCATTTAGGCAATATCATTACGAATCCAATTTATTGGATCCACTTACTGGCATCACAGATGAGAACGGTGATCGTTTTGCTACTTGGAATTACGCTGGTGGCGGCTTCGCCGTCTCAAGTGAGCATGCTGGAGGCGTTGGTAGAGTCGACCTCAACTACACTAAGATTGAAACGGGGGTGCTAGAAGTTACGGATATAGGACCATTGGGAAAGGAGCTTAAGACCACCTTTATCGAAATTTTGGACGAGCGCCTCATAACACAGATAGAGAGGGCAGCTTCGGCCACATCTCCTGCAGCCACGCGGACATTTACTTACGATGTAAATGGATATCCAGCCTCTCAGTCAGACTGGAATGGCAATCTAACGAATTTTGTACATGATAGCCGTGGATTGGAGCTTAGCCGCACAGAAGGGGTTGGTACAGCTGCTGAGCGAACCCTCTCCACGACATGGCACCCAATATTCAGAAAACCTACTGAAGTTGTCGAGCCTGGCAGAACGACTAGCTTTGCCTATGACTCTCTCGGCCATATGTTGACTAGAATGGAAACAGACACGACCGCGCAATCAGTTCCCTACACAACTACAGGCAGAACTCGAACAACTACATTCACCTACCTTCCCGAAGGCGTGAATGGTGAATTTCAAGTTGCCACGATTAACGGCCCTCGCACTGATGTAAATGACATGACGACCTTTACCTATACAGCAGAAGGGTATATTGCCTCGGTAAGCAATCCACTCGGTCATACTACTCAAGTGACTAATTACAATTCACGAGGATTGCCGCTTTCGACAATTGATAGCAACAATGTTGTAACAAATATGAGCTACCACCCTCGTGGCTGGTTATTGTCCACTACCGTTGTCGATCCATCTCCCTCAGGCAATGATGCAACTACAGTCAATGAATATGACAATGTCGGTCAGCTGACCAAAGTAACTTTAGCGAACGGCGCTTTTTTGAGCTACGAGTACGACGCTGCCCATCGGCTAGTAGCGATCAGTAATAACCTTGGTGAGAAGCAGGAGTTCACTCTTGACGTGGCAGATAATTTAATTCTTGAGAACAGCAGGGACTCTGGAGGTTCGATAACCCGAACCCAAGCTAGAGTCTATGACGATCTTAGCCGAATGATTCAAGCTATAGGCGGTGCTAACCAGCTAACAGAGATGGTCTACGACGACAATGGCAATAACACGGCAGCGAGCTTAGACCCACTTGGTATAAATCAGAGCACACTACAGGCATTCGATGCACTAGACAGACTTGCCACAGTTACGGACGCTATTAGCAACGACAGCGGTTTCGCCTATGATGCGCGCGACAATCTCATTTCAGTCACAGACCAGCGTGGACTGACCACAAACTACGTCTACGATGGGTTGAATAATCTCATCCAACAAAGTAGCCCGGATACGGGGATAACTGTCTATACATACGACGATGCGGGCAACCAACTTAGCCAAACAGATGCACGAGGCGTCGCTACAAATAATACTTACGACGCACTGAACCGCTTAACATCGGTTAGCTATCCAACAAGCTCGGGAGAAAATATTGCTTATATCTATGATCAGCTGGCGGCTGGATTTGGAGTGGGGCGTCTCACTCAACTTACCGATCAAACCGGTGCGACTAGTTACGTCTATGACTATCGTGGAAATCAGGTCGAATCTGCCGTTACGATCCAAAGTAACAATTATGCAACGCAATATGCCTACGATCTGGCAGATAACCTAGTTCAAACGACGTACCCCAGTGGAAGAATCGTGAGTCATCAACTTGATTCGCTGGGCCGAACTGAAGCCATCACAACCTTACAAAATTCTGGAGCGCAGCTACAAAACATTGCGAGTAATGTCGGCTATTTGCCGTTTGGTCCAATGACTGAATTGGATTATGGCAATAACCTGGCACTGAGTATCGACAACGACCAGGACTACCGAGTTACGGGTATTACGATAGATGATATCGGGGCATCAAATCCTGACATTCTTGGTCTGACCTACACACAGAACGCCGTGGACAATATCACCGCCATTGCAGACAGCGTAGATGTCAATGAATCGCAAACCTTCATCTACGATCTGCTCAATCGTCTGCAGGGTGCTGATGGCGACTATGGCGATCAATCTTACAGTTACGATCCTGTAGGTAATAGACTCAGCTTAACGACAGTTGAAGGCGGCATTACAACAGTAGAAACCTACACCTACGATACGAGCAGCAACCGTCTCTTGTCTGTTGATGAAGACGGTGTACTGAGGACTCTCCAATACGATACCAACGGGAACATTATCAGTGATGATCGAGGTGCAGAAACAGGGTTTACACTCGAATACAACGATCAAAACCGTTTGATTGATGCAATTCCTGCGGGAGTGCAGCCATGAGAGCTTTAGCACGGCTCCTAGCCACAACCCTGTTAACCGTAGTTTGCAATTCACAACTCGCAGCGCAGCCGCTCAATACCGTGGAAGTAAATGTCATAAATGCATCAGGTGTACCAGTCAGTGATTGGCTAATTGAACCTTTCAGAGGTAAGAAGCTAAGCGGCAACGCTGGACTTACCAATGACTCTGGCGTAACAACGCTAAATCTGGCGAACGGTAGGCACCAGTACCGCATCAGCAAAGGGGATAAGGAGTTCTTCATTGGCAGTGCTTTCAAGGGTTGTGACGTTAAAGACTGCCGAGCATTCACCGTTGTTGTTCCACCGGATGCCGTTGCCAACTCTCAGAGAATATCCCTGCTAACATTACCAGAAGATACTGAGATTTCAGGTACTTCGAGTGCGATGATGGTAGGAGATGGTGAGTTGATACTTACCATTCCAAATCCAGGATTTCCCAATGTTAATTTGTTTGGTTTAGATACGGCAGTCACGCCATCTGGCGACATTATCGTCAGTGCTTTGAATTGGGTTCCGGCATTAGGAGGTTACGACGGGCATGTCTATTTGATTGATGGCACGACGGGTGCGACCTTGTTGGATATACCCAACCCCAATCCGAGCGGCACCAACTTCTTTGGCTGGTCCGTTGCCGCGGCTTCGAATGGGGACATTGTGGTGGGCGACTTCGGTGAGGATGTTGGGGGCGTACCTGCGGGTGCTGTTTATGTCTTCGATGGGTCTACTGGTACCCAATTGTTCAAACTCAACAATCCAAATCCTACCAGTGGCGATGATTTTGGCTGGTCGGTGGCGACTACTGTCAATGGCAGTATAGTCGTAGGAGCATCTAAAGAGACTAACGGGGGCGCTGTTTATGTATTCGATTATCTCGGGGCCTTGCAGCAAAGTATATTCAATCCCAGCACTGATCCCGCTGCCGGGTTTGGTGCCAGTGTTCAGACAACTTCTAATGGAAGTCTACTARTTGGTGCACCCTTTCAGAACGTAGTGGTTGGAGCCAATGTCTACTTCGCCGCAGGTTCTGTTTATCTTTATTCRGAACTTRCTGGCRCCCAGCTGCTGTACATCGATAATCCCACTCCCACKTTAGAGGATTACTATGGATGGKYTGTCGGYGTWACMRGYACTGACAATYTSRTWGTRAATTCWCTRAATTGGGACGARTWCGMAACCGAYGTYGGTAARGTTTTYKTACATGATGGSRCRAGTGGCGCKYTWCTTTGGRRTGTCCCSAACCCKGTKGCYGAWACCGAAGGCTTGTTTGGMRSWACRCTSAGTGGCACGCCACAGGGTCATATTGCTATAGGGGCTCCARRRAATGACWTGGGCGCAGAGRATTCTGGYCGGGTGTTTGTGTTTGACGGAGTCTCAGGTGATCTAATYAAAACATTGGACAAYCCCSTKYCMKSGSTTGATGCCAATTTTAGTCAAGGACTCGCAGTTTCTGGTACGGGTGAATTCGTTGTAGGTGCTTTTGTCGCCAACACTGGGGCGGGCGAAGTGTACGTGTTTTCTTCGGTGACTATTGGCGATAGTTTGATATTACTCAATGACCTGAACTTTGTTGATAGCAATTTGGAGAGTTGTGTCTTGGACACAGCAGCCACCAATGCCTGGGCAGTTGTCAGTGAGACAATCGCATTAGATTGCAGCAACAGTGCAATAAATGATCTTTCGGGCATAGAAGCTCTATCGGAATTAACCAGCCTTGATTTAAGCAACAATAGTTTTTCGGACATTAGTGCCTTGGAAAGTCTTACGAATCTGACTAGTCTTGATCTAACGGGTAATACAGGTATCTTATGTACTGCCTTAGATTCGCTAGAGTTGGCCCTCGGTGTTGGAGTCGTAATTCGACCCGCGACCTGCGATGCCACTGGGCATCTGTTAGATGGGCAAGTTCAAAGTTTGCACAATGCCCAAGGGCAGCGTGTTGTGAAATCTGTGGGTGGGAGCACATCTACGGTAATTCATTTTATCTATGATCAAGCGGGTAGGGTTATTGCGGAGATTGATGCAAATACAGGTAGTACCTTGCGTGAGTATATATACGTGAACGGGATACAGGTGGCTTTGGTTGATGACACTGGCACTCCTGAGGAGGCGACTTACTTTGTGCACAGTGATCACTTGGGGACGCCGCAGAAGATTACGGATAGTTCGCAGGTAGTTACTTGGGCGGCTAGTTATGATCCGTTTGGCGAGGTGACTGAAACGGTTGCGGTTATTGAGAACAATATTCGGCTTCCGGGGCAGTATGAGGATGAAGAGACTGGGTTAAGTTATAATTATTTTAGGGATTACGATCCTAGTTTGGGTAGGTATGTTGAGAGTGATCCGATTGGTATAGGCGGCGGATTAGATACTTATGGATATAGTTTTCAAAATCCAAATAGATTTAGCGATCCTTTTGGATTAGTTCCAGTAATTCCTGCTATCGCGGCTTGTGGTGCGAGCGCTGCCTGTGTGGCCGCAGTGGGAGGCGCTGTATACGTCGCATCAAAGGCAGTGGGAGAAGTTGTTGAGTTGGGCTTGGATGCTCTGGGCCCGCTACTGACAGCGCCAGGGAACGTTGTAGATACGCAAATTGCAGGTGACTACAATGACTATGCAAGTGAGGAACGAAGGTGTGGCAAACAACCTGATAGCCGTTGCGATTGGTTGAGAAAGAACCAAGGCAAGTATCCTTCAAAAGCAGTGAGAGCTACCATGAAAGCTTGGGGTTGTAGTCGTAGAAGGCGAATGTGACTAAGGGGTAGGAGATATGACTGGTTCAACCGATGATTCAACATCTACTCTTGCAATGCTTGCGGGGGAGGCCCTAAAAAATTGGGAGATTTCAGGGCTAGTTACCCTGCTTGCAGATTCAAATCGAATAGCACGGATGGCGGCTGCTCGCGAACTTCAATTAAGAGGTGGTGCTGAGGTATTCTCAGAAGTAGTGAAATTGTCAATTTCTAAAGACGTACACCTACGAGAAATGTGTGCGTTTATTCTCGGGCAGCTGGGAACGCCTGAGAAGCCTTTCAGAATAAAAGCATTGCCGATTTTGATTTCCTTGATTGAAGACGCAGCGGCGGTTGTACGCGCAGCTGCCGCTGCAGCTTTCGGTCATCTGTGTAGTGAAGAAATGCCAGAAGAAGTAGAAAAGCTATTGATTCTGGCTGCCAGTGATTCTTCGAGTTCGGTGAGGGCTTGCGTTGCTTTTAGTCTTGGCAGCGCGTCAATTAATCAAGAGGTTGAAACCATTCTGACAAAGCTGAGCAATGATGCTTCAGACGAGGTGCGCGAATATGCTCAGTTAGGACTCGAACTTATCAGGATGGAGTAATAATAAATCGGGTACTGACAAGTTAAACGCCGTTCTGCGACAATTCGCTCCATGAAACCAACGAATATGTACAAACATCACCGATTTCCACCCGAAATCATTCAATAT
>NVUL01000033.1 GCA_002401885.1 SAR86 cluster bacterium | reverse complement strand
TTTAGAATTTTTCCATGTGGGCAGATGGTCAGCAATCGCATTCATGCAGGAAGGGTTGTAGTTCTATAGCTGCCGCTGCAGAAGCCGCAGAATCTCCGCGCAGTTGTTGACCGCCGACGTGACGAGTTTGAGAGGGTGCAATTCTCGGCGTGAATCTGCACCAAGGCAAAGTGCACACAGGGATTCAATAACATTGCTTCCAGGATTTGCGGGAAACTAGGAATGCCGACTGTCATCGTACAAGAAGGGGGCTATCTCTGCCCTCAACTAGGCCAAATTCTCGCGTCGTTTATTCAGGCCTTTGAATCAACTGAGAGACAATTGGAGTAAGAGTAACCGATCAAATTACACTGCCTCCATTGATTCACCCCTTTAGTTCCCACTGCCAAACGTATGAGTGTCGCAACCAGGTTGTAATTGCAAATAGAGATCTTCCGTCGCTTAGTGCTCGTAGCCCGATCGGGCATCTGTTGCAGAGGGTGAATCCATCAATATTGGGTGCTCATTTTTCGAACTAGGCGGCTACTGGTTCATACTAACTATCTACTTGGGTCAATCGTCTGAACCTCAACAACATTGTCACTTGAATCCAGCTCAATTAGTTTCCCATAGGGATCAATACCTGCCCTGAAGGGCCGTTCGTTCGTGATGATTTCGATGACTGATTCTCCAGAGGCAATTTGGATTTTCTCCATGCTGACAATGTCATCTACACCAAAACTTTCACTGGTAGGGCTCGAAAGGAAAAGGCCAATATCAACAGGCAATTCCAATTCAACTTCATTTTGCATACCATTGGCATCTGCATAGAACTTGCTGGCTTCGACTTCGAGAGAAGTTTTGTAGCGCCCATCGCGAAGAACTTCAGTTCCTGCATAGCGAATTTTAAGGTCGAAAAAAGTTATTTTTTCAAATAGGTCTTGAATTAGTCCTTGATATTCCGATTCGACTTCTTCCTTGAGAATATCTAGGAAATCAGTGGCGACTGTATAAGGATCGGTACTGTACTGGCGAAGGTTTAATAGTCGTCGTAGAGATCGATTGATAACACCTTCCCCAATATAATCCTTAAGCGCGTACATAACTACAGCACCCTTATTGGTATGAATATAGGCATCTCCTTCGACTTTGTAGAGAGGTGATTCACCATCGGAATCATTGGCTCGACCTGCCAAATACCGATCAAGCTCCCATCTTAGAAACTTGCGCACTCTTTCTTCGCCGAATTCCTTTTCCATAACCATCAAGGCTGCATATTGAGCGAGTGTCTCCGACATCATTGCATCACCTTGTGTGTTGGCAGTAAATATTTGTCCTGACCACCACTGATGCGCAATTTCGTGAGCAGTAACGTAGTAGGGAACGTCTATATCACTCCTGCCTGCAACTTCGGTAATAAAACCGAGGTGGACTGAGTGAGCGATGATGCCCGACGATGCCGTTGCATTTCCATGATAAGCGGCAGTCTCGACAATCTTCAATTGCTCATACTGGTAGGGGCCAAACACCTGACTGTAATAGTTTAGACTATCCTTAGCACTTTCAATTATTCGGCCCAAATTATAAGAGTGCGACTTATGGTAGTAGACTTCGATTTCAATACCGTCTATTTCATCTCGAGCAACTTCATATTCTGCGGAGAGTAGAGGATAGCCTTTAACCGGAGCTGTAGACTTGTACGTAAAGTAGCGTCGACCACCTTCAATCCATTCCTTCTCCAGAGACCCAGCCGAGATGGCCGTCTGACTTTCCGATGTTGATATAGTGGCCTCGAAATTGAAGAAATCGCTGTCGTGACGCAGATTGATGCCGTTCTTCGATCTAATCCCTTCTATGTTTTCCCTACTCTGTATCGGTTCCAAGTTATACTTTCTACGGATACTATTGTCATTGATCATTACATTCGGGCTAAAACCAATGTACGGCAAAATATGACGTCTATTGAGATAGGTCCCGTTTCGAACCAAGTTCACGGCAGTTCGTCCAAAGCTTAGATTTGGTCGACTGAACTCGAAGCCTTCATCAACTATTAGCGTTTCAATGTAGAGTGATCGTTCCTCACCTGGCTTCATCGCGATATCAAGATCGAAAATCGCATACTTCATTTCTTCATCGAACGACACCAACTGCGATCCATCGAGTTCCATTATTTTGATATCAATATCAGCGGGAAAAGACAGATGAACAGTTGAGATACTTTGATCTGTCTTATTTCGAAGTATTTGAGTAGCGCGAGCTTCAACCCTTCTTCGATTGGGATAGATGTCAATCTCAGCCTTGACATCAACAACTCTCGGCATGGGAATTTTTTCGTACTGCCGATAGCGATTTTCATAGGTCAACCGATAGGCATCGATTTTGTCTGAAGTGACGAAATCATTTAGTATATTGGTGTTATAAAATATGTAATATCCTGTGCCGACACTTCCTGACAGGGCAATTAGTAAGGGAACCCAATACACAGTCGACCTTAATTGCCTTAATCCCCGTAGGCGGTATCTTAGTGGCTGCGGTGTTCCTCGATTCCAGAGGATATAAGTGAAGAGTAAGAGTATGACCGCGAGCATACTCCAATAAATTCGCAACCAATAACCAGCGGTTGTAAACCGCCCTGCAGCATTCATGTCCGAAAGAGGTGAGGGAAAGTCATTGAGGCCAAAATAATAAAGTGGATGCGCCACACCCAGCACCTGAAACAAAATATATGACACGAGATAGAGAACCATAATCATGATGCCGAAAAATCGATTCTTAACCAACACGTGAACAAAATAGGCAAGCACTGCGATGAAGATTGGTGCTGTTACTAAATAGAAATAGCCGCGCTCGACATATAGTCCAAACTCAATATTTTCATAATTACTTGAAACCTGCACTACTATTGAAATACCAATACAGAGAAACAATATCGCGGAAAGTATCAATACCAATGCAAGCAGTTTGCTGATGACAAACACCCAATTTGGTGTAGGCAGCGTATCTATAATTTCGCTGAATCGCTCTTTTCGTTCTCGCCAGATAATATCTGCGCTGAAAATAATGACAACGACAAGGATGATGACGTCTAGATTAGAGCCAATCATTTCAATCATGACCCTTGTCAATGGATATATGCGCGACCCAAAGATATTGGATCCACGATCAAGTAATGCCGCTAGTAATGAGGAAGCGCTGAAGAGTAGAACGATAATGAATGCCGGGCTCTTCAACACGGACAGACATTCAAATTTTGTACGCCACAAAAATTGCCGTAATTCAATAACCTTGTTCCACCGTATGCCGACTCTCAAATCTTTCATATTCGTGTCGTCGATATCACTTGTAGTATTGATAGCTCCCCGAATTCGATATTTGTCAAATTGGACCATTTCTCGAATCCAATTTCGCAGCGATATAGATTTTCCCGCACTGAAAGAATACATCCTGAACGCCAAAAATGAGAATGAACAAGCAACTATCAACCACACCAGCCTATTCTGCAGAACGATGCCTTGATATCCAATCAAATTGGTATTGCGATCGCTGCTCGTCCAAAAACGAGACTGTTCTATGAATGCATCTAACATAAACGGGTCTACAAGGGCTTGAAGTATTCGACCGTCAGAATCTGTGCTGCTACCAGCAAGAAATAGCATCAGTAATCCAACTACGGACAAATAGGCATAAATGGCGTGTCGAAATATTAGTGTTACAGAATAAATAATTACCGATAGAAACAGCATGAGCGGCACGAGATAAACAAAGTAGACAATTAGATAATCCCAAACGTTAGTTTGTGCCAGCAATTCAGAATCAATTAGAAGTCCTAAATCTTGCAGAAGAAAACCAATTTCAGTCTGATTGAAATCCATCGAGAGTATAGAAGCAGCTAAAAGCATGCCAATGGGGCCGCCTAGCATAGTTAACATCAACACAGCGAAGGCCCCACTAAAGCGGCCAACCAGATACCTTTCTTTTGAGATTGGTGTCGAAAAAAGAATCGGCTCGAAGTTGTAATCGCAGTCCTTCAATACTGCATTTGAAATGAAGGCCGGTATAAAGAAAGCCGCCAACACACTCATACCTACTAAACAGATTGTAATCAGAAAAGGTGAGTTCAGATTGACGCTACTACCGATCACTACGGAGTAGATAACCCCCTCATTATTGTTAATGAAGGGAAATGATAAGAAACCCCATATCAGAAATACCAGAAAAGTGGATATCGTCAGAGGCGATCGCAGTAGATATCGAAATTCATAGCGAATAATTTCAGTTAGCACTATGGCGATTCTCAGCAATCACAGAGAAATAGACATCTTCAAGATTGGGTTGAATCGGCTCGAATCCCTCACCCGGATTAGAAGCAGAATTAACATGGACAACGGTATTTCCGACAATGAGCTGGTTAGAAATTACTGTGTACTTGGTCTTGTGTTCCTCCAGCTCAGATTTCTGAATGACCTTCTGCCAAACTCTTCCTTGTAGCTCTCCAATCAGTTCAGCTGGCGTTCCCTGGATCTTAACGCTGCCCTCTGTCATGACTGCCATGTTTGGACAAAGTACCGATACATCTTCCACAATATGAGTAGATAGAATTACCACCACGTCTGCACTAATTTCTGACAGCAAATTGTGAAAGCGATTGCGCTCTTCTGGGTCTAGGCCGGCAGTAGGTTCATCTACAATCAGCAGTTTCGGATCACCAATTAGAGCTTGAGCGATCCCGAAACGCTGGAGCATACCTCCTGAGAAATTAGCGAGCCGTCTTTTTCGCTCATCGTACAGATTGGTCTTTTTCAACAAGCCATCGACTACTCCCTTACGCTCTTTCGCGTGAGTTATCCCTTTCAGGATTGCAAGATGATTCAAAATTTTAATGGCAGATCCCTGCGGATAGACACCGAACTCCTGCGGCAAATACCCGAGTACCTGCCGCAATTTCATTGGCTCATCTAATATATTTGTATTGCCGAAATGCAAGCTGCCGGAAGTAGGCTGTTGCAATGTTGCTATCGTTCTCATGAGTGAGGATTTGCCGGCGCCATTAGGACCTAACAGACCAAACATGCCCTTGGGAATTTCAAGATCAATATTATTCAGCGCGCGTACACCGTTAGGATAGGTGTGTGTCAGCTTCCTAATTGATAACATCTCTGCGTCCCTTCAGCCTTGTATTTTTCCCTTACAGGTAGTCAGTTGTCTAGTCTATTTATAGTCAAGGGACTGCTTTTCCCTTTGAATGTAAGCTGTCCGCGAAATTCATCGCCTGCCAATTCACCTTCGAATTCAGCCTCGATACGCGGAACTTTCATCCTAATGTGCCCGTTGTCTAGCTCAAGGTCGATTATTGCTAACCCCTCCGATCCCAACACTACAAACCTCTTAGCATCAACTGTGGCATTGAATCCACTTTCATCCTCATCGAAATGAAAAGTTAGGTTGTAACCTCTGGCCTTACCAGTCCACGCTCCAACGAGCACACGTTTCGACTTTTCTGTCAGAGGTTTTAGCTTTTTCCGCTCCATCGAAATTGATACTAACTCACCGTCATCGAGCCATGATCCCGTTGCAGCGTCTCGAATCACCTGTCCTGAAAATCTATAACCTCCATCAATTAGAAACTGCAACTTACTTCCAGTTAAAATCAATTCCTGCATAGGTGTGGTGGCAATGGCGCGGCTATACTGATCCATAAAACCAATCACTGATCCATCCTCTGTTTCTTCGAATCTCCACAGGACCCTAAGATCGCGGCTTTCGAAACGAATAGTTCCCTCCCAGTCACCCACCAAACTCTTAACTTCTGCGTCCCCTACGCTCAATTCGGCGGCAAACAACACTTGAGTGGAGAGGTTCAAATACAACATCCCCAGTAGTGCCGCTGCTGAAAATATATTCAAATTTCTCTCCTTCGATACTGATAGTAAAAATTGAGTAACTAGTTCTTAATCAATGTGATCTCAACATTTTCCGTCCCGGTAAGTGTTATGAAATCTTTTCCATCGCCAAAATCCGCAGAAATACTTAGAGACTCATCATCGGAATCATTGAGAATAACGGGGAAATTGGCGTGTATTTGTTCTCTCCTCGTCGTTGCCTGGAGAGTAGCTGACAAATTAGCAGGTAGATTCATTTTCAGAAACCCGAGGGAAGTTGTAAGATCAATACGTCGAGGGGCGGCAGATGGCACTAGCATGACTTCTTCGAGAAGTAAGTTACTTGAACGACCTCGAACAACGATATCCTGATTGGCGTTTCGTATCGTGAGAGGGCCTAGAATACTTTCAACGTCAATATTCCCACCAACCCGCTCAATGTCGATCACCCCTTCCCTATTCGTAATTTGAACATCTCCTTTAACGTCTTCGACGGTTACGTGCGAGCGCCGAGCTCTTACTACAACGCTTTCTTCGATGTCGATCAAATCAATAGTGCTATCGGAACTATTGACTTCTACCTCACCCCTAACCGCTTCTATATGCATGGGTGTAATTTCTCCGCTGCTGCGGACATCACCCTCAACATCTCTTATCTCAGTTGATCCAAACTTATTAGCTAGATCGAGATCACCTGTTATGCCCACAGCGCTAACGGCACCTTGATCGCTGACAATAACCACATTTCCGGAAATCAATTCAATAGCAATGCTGCCGTAAACATTCGAAATATTTACGTCGCCTACAAGCTCTCGCGCCTGAATGATTGACTGCCTTGCCTGAATTTTTAACCCTCCGCTAAATCTATTCAGTTCGATATTCCCAAAACGAAGTCCGATATTTAGTCTGGCATCTGCCGGCACTTCGATGACATAGGACATGCCCCTATTCGTCACTTTATTGCGCTTAAACAAACTGAAACCAATATTGGGATATACCGTCGTGATATCTAACTGATTAGGGCCGTTGTTAATATCTAACTCAATATTGTCTAGAAATTCTTGCGCGATCTCGGGATTATCTGACTCCGCCAGTTTGGAGCCCGTGATTTTTACTTGAGTTCCTATGCCCTGGCGAACCTCCAAATTACCAAAACTATGAACCAGATTGATGACCATGCCCGAACGGGCCGGAAGTGCTAATTCGAATTTTTCTGTGGCCGCGTGCGCGATGCTAGGCGCGCTAATACACAGGACAAGAAAGCAAACCGAGAAGACCAGCTTGGATAAATATATTACTCTGTTCATGACAGTCCTCATGATGAAAATACCAGCTTGGTAATAGCCTCTAAGGTGTCCACTTTTTCTTTGTATGCGGCCAACAAATTGGTTCGCACATTCATATTGAGCTGGTTGTTTCGTAAGGCCTCATTACACTCTTCTATGATTTCATCCAGAACAATCAATTTTTTGTTATACAGAGAAAACAGAGAGTCTGGGGCGACTTCTGCACCAACACCCACAATTGAGCTAAGCTTTTCAATTTCATCGATATATTTCTGCTCTGCGATCTCTAGATTCCGCAAAGTCGCCTCTGTTTGTGAATTCAAGTCGTAGGCTTGGTTGACACTGAACAGGAAGGCACCAGGACCCAAAAGTGACACTATCAGCACTAGAGTTAGCACAGGCATCATAGACCACTTTTCAAGCATGTCGTGCCAATATCCAATGACTAGATATTTGCGCTGATGTATTTGAGAGGGAGGCAGCTCCTTTTCGATTTTGGACCAAAGCAAGTCCGGCACGGTGACTTCTTCATTGGCTTTTCTAACGAGCCACTTGCCGACTAGTTCATTCGTTTGATGTGCACTCCGACACGTATTGCAGTCAAGCAAATGCTCTTGCATCTGAGGGCTAATAGTCCCTTCATTCATGCTTTTCAGAAAATTCTCACACTTCATCCAACAAATCCTCCTTAAGGAACGAAAGCCTTTCTCTTAACAGAAGTCTGGCATGTGCATATTGAGACTTCGAGGTACCGATTGTGATATCCATTAGGTAAGCAATTTCCTCGTGTCTCAAGCCCTGCTGAGCCTTCAATACAAATACCGTTTTAGTATTTGATGGTAATGAGTCGACTACTTTGTCGATTGTTCTGATTAAACTAGCGTCTTCTGATAGTGGGGTATAACTCAGTCTTTCTTCGTCAATTTCAACTGAATTCTTCTTTCCTCTAAATTCTCGTGATTTCAATCTGTTAATACAGAGATTCACAGTGATCTTCCTTAGCCAGGTTCGTAATGAGGACTTTCTCTCAAATTGACCAATGTTTCTGAAAGCATTCAGAAATACTTCTTGAGATGCATCCTCGGCGTCAGAAATATCATTCAGTAGTCTATGCGCCGTGGTAAACACGTCTCGCTTGTAGATATCAAAGAACACCCGAAAACTTGTTCGATCGCCGCGAACAATCTCCCGCAGCAGCTCGTCTTCATTAATGTCCGAACTCTGAATTTGCAAAGGTACTAGTACCGGTTTGTTCATGTGTATCTATATAGACAAGGTTTGTGGAAATTGGTTGTAAAGTGTCAGAGGTAAAGATTTGGAATCAAAGAAGTTAGAGCCAATCTGCTTTAAGTCGGAAGCTGACACGGAGCAGCTGCTAGAATATCGACTCATAGGTATACACCTATCTTTATACTAATAGAGATAAAGTGTTGCGCTGATTAGTCGAAGTTACCGCACATAGCCAACTCTCAATTGTGCTCCTCACGACGCCAGTTCAACTCCCAAATGAGGCGTTGAACAGAGCACATTTACGTCTATTTGAGAGTCCACTACGCCCCTCATCACCGTCGCGAGACACGAATGCCCCTGCCTCCACCAATACTCTTCCAAAACTGGGGTATTTTTGCGCTAACCCCTTTTTCCCTAAAGCTGCCGCTGCAGAAGCCGCAGAATCTCTGCGCGGTTATTGACCGGCTGGTTAGTTAGTATCACGAACGGATACAGGCCATCGGGCCCGCGGATGTAGCCGGCGAAGTTGTAGACGCCGGTCAAGGTGCCGCTCTTGCGCAGCACGCCGCCCACCTCGGGCAGCAGATCGGCATAGGGTTTGAAGACTTCGAGAATTTGCATCATGCCGGCGGCACTGCTGCGTTGGGTACGAGACAGGCCTGAGCCCTCCAGCATAAGCAGGGACTGTGGGTCACGCCCGAAACCATCCCCGTACAGTTCAGCGAGCTGTTGTTGCAGGGCAGCACGAGCTGCCTCGGTCGTGGCTGGGTAGCCACTCTCTTGCGCCCCGAGCGTAAGAAAGAGTTGATTGGCGATGAAATTATTGGAGTAGCGCAGCAGGCCATCCAAGTTGTCACGCAGCGAGCGGGAACTGCGATGCCGATAAAAAAGTGTCCACTCATCCGTCACGACATTATGATTGAAGCCTGCATCTGATACTGTGATACCTGACTCCCCAAGGAAGTGCCGAAACAGTTGCTGAGCCTGACGCAGACCAGCGCGAGGGTCATCACCCAGATTGATGCGTTGCAGCTCGCCAGGGGAAAGTTGCGCGCCGAGCTCCCGGGCAAGAGCTGTTAAGGGAGTCTGCGGTTCACCCGTGATCAGCCTACCGTCCTCTGTCCATGCTAGATTCACCGTGTTGAAATTCACCGCCAGAGCGCTATTGCGGGCCGCAAAGGGCTGATCAGAGCCTCTCTCGATAGGTAGATCAGGATTCGGCTCGAAGGCAGAGTCATCCATGACTAGGCGCCGAATCTGTTGCAGTCCGCGCTGGGCTAGGCTCCCGGCAATACGAGCAATTTCCTCTGACACCAGGAACGGATCCCCCAGCCCCCGGATCAACAGGTCGCCGCTGTCATTGCGATAAAAGTGGGTCTCGAAACGGAAGTCTTCACCGAGCGTAGTCAATGCCACCTGTGCAAGCGGGATCTTGACGAGCGAAGCAGGCACCAGTGTGCGATCCGGATTGAGGCTCGTAAGTAGCGCACCATTCGGCGAGCGCAGCATTACGCTGCCATCACCCGTCAGGGCAGCCAGGCGATCCTGCGCCGCAACCGGAAACGCCACTGCATAGCCGACCAGTAGTAGGGAAAGCGTTAACGTGTGCAGAGTGTGAGAAGTGCGTTTCAACTTATTCATTGGCCAGCCAAATCAAAGGACCAGAGTAGTTTGATCGCCGAGTTTTGGCAATGCTGATACGGATTGAACGCCAAAGTAGACGGGGGCACTATTAAATCTATCCCTGTCTTTATTTCACGAATCCAGCATTCAGTAAAATAACTCTGTCCCTTTCTGTCCAAATTACTGTACTTTTACTCTACGCTCTTTTTTAACGCATTTTTTACCCGGTTTGCACTCTATTGTTATGAGAAAAATTGCACTGTTTCTGTTCATTTTCGCTATACCAATGGCTCAGGCGCAAGTGGATGCCCCGCCTGCCTATCCTCGTGATGGGGCCATCAAAATGCTGGAGAACGAGCACGTCATTGTCTGGGATATTAGCTGGTTGAAACAGGACTACCCGATCCACCGCCATCGTTATGACCATACTGGCGTGTACTACAGCCCGGGTGACAGGATAATCACATCGACTGAGGGTGAGGCGCGCGAGGTCCACACAGAGGCCTGGAACATTTCGTTTCAACTTGCCGGTGTAACTCACACTGAATCCGGCATTAGTGATGAGCCACTGCGTGCTGTTTTTATTCAGATCAAACGTCCGGTTGTTGGTGCAATAGAACTTGATTCATCAACGCCTCAATTCCCTGACGATGATCCATTGGATCGCCGCTCAAACGAACGCGTTAGAGTGTGGGAATACGATGAGGGATTCTCAGGCACTGATGACGCAGCGCATTACCATGGCCATGATGCTGTAGTGGTCTGGTTTGATACGGACACTCAGCCCAATGTGCATTTTATATCGAGAGGTGCGATACACAGTAGTGACATTCCAACACCAGCAGCTGGGGTGTTTATCTTCGAGTTACTTTAATAGATAGTGGAATAGACAGAATAGATAGGGACAAATTTATTTGTCCTGGCGTAGTGTCGAAAAACAAGTAAATAAAAGGCAGTAAGCTAACTCATTCGAAGTCATGTCCCCGGAACTCCCCGATGGACAAAACCCGAGGACAAAGCAAATGACAACTCTGCTAGAACACCCCGCCCGCATTGGAAGCTTGCTGCTGTGCACCGTTCTTGTCTGCTCTGGCGCGCAGGCTCAAAACACCGCGCGACCCGATCTGGGGGGCGTCTGGAGCAATGCATCGCTAACCAATCTCACGCGTCGAAGTGGGGTGGAATCCCTTGTCGTGTCCGCGGAGGAAGCCCGAGTTCTGGCAGCCAGGGTGCCGATTGGTGGTATTGAGGGTGGCTTTGATGATGGTGATGGTGTCAATAACACGCCTGCCGTGTCAGGAGATGACTTCGGCACCCGGGCATACAATAATTTCTGGGTCGATCCCGGCTCTAACCTGGCTCTGGTTAAGGGTGAGTACCGCACTTCTTACATAGTTAATCCGGAGAACGGGCAAGTCCCGCGCCTGGAAAATCCGACCACAGATTTTCAGCGTACCAATTTTGGCAATCGCTACGTAACAGGCATCGGTAACGCTGACGGCCCCGAGGCCCTGCCTCTATCCGAGCGTTGTATTATTTCTGAAGGGAAAGCCGGTCCGGCGATGCGAAGCGGACTCTATAACAACACTTATCAGTTCGTTCAAACCGATGATTACGTGATGATAGAGGTGGAACAAATACATGATGCGCGCATCATCCCTACGTTTAATTCGGCCACCGAGGCCCGCGCCAATCGCCGCCCGGAAGTCTTGCAGCAGTACATGGGAGATTCTGTAGGCTGGTATGAAGATGGCGCTCTGGTTGTCGAAACTATCAATGTCAATCCTCAGCAAATGCAGCAAAGCTCTACAGCTATCACAAAAAATGGCAAAGTAACTGAGCGTTTTATGCGTTATTCCGACACTGAAATTGTTTACCGCTTTACCGTGGAAGATGCTGACCTATACAGTCAACCCTGGACAGCGGAACTCAGCTTCCACGCCTCAGACGGTCAGCTCTATGAGTATGCATGTCACGAGGGCAATTACTCCCTGCCGGGCACTCTTGCTGGCGCGCGCAGACAAGAAGCGGAACAAAAATAGTGTAACTGGAACAACGTAATCAATTCGAAAAAGCGAATGCTCAGAAATCTACTCGGGCRAGCGCAATGCCGCTCTCTCCRGCAACGACATACAGTAAGTAGACWACACCGTCCTCGACAAACAGGGCGGGATCTCGAAGTTGGTTAACRTGTCCATAGGCTGTGCTTCGCATGGATGGCTCTAGCGGCGCGTCGGCRCCCTCCCAATCGTRTTCYGGTCGCAATACCGTTACTTCCTCAGACTCTTTCCACTGCGTCCAATCAGCGCGAATATCGATGCTGCTTAGCAGAATGCTCTCTGGCACATCACCCACACGGGTCCAGAACACATGCAGCTTATCGTCACGAATTATCACAGCAGAATGTCGCATAGTGGAAACGAATAGACGAGGCCCTGCTTCGAAGTTGCTAAACCCGTCTGCCGAGCGGTAGAACTGACCCGGCATAGCGAGCACATAAGTCATGTCCTCGTGCTTGAAGGCGCGCATATAGGTGCGCCCCAAATTCTCTTCTTTTGCAACGAAATTTATGCCATCACTGGAAGTGGCTACTCGTGAATGTTGCCGACCCGCGGCTTGAAGGCCGTGGTAATACATGATGATAGTTCTGCTAGCCTCATCGACATGAACGTCGGGCGAGGCGATATGCGGTTCGGTTAGTTCTAATTCGAAATTGTGGGAAAAGGCAACTCCCGACGCTACCCGCGCCGCGACTAGCTCATCCAATCGCCGCTGTGAAATTTCCGGCCTGCCTACGGAAAAATAGGAGTCCTCTATGTGTAGACTTCCAGGCTCGTGTATTTGCCAAGGGCCGGTTAAATTGTCTGCATAGGCGAGTCGAATATAAAGACCCTTGTGATCTGCGAAGTAGAGGTAATAGCGGCCAAGAGGGTTCTCAACCCAATCGGGTACGCGTATTAACGAAGGCCCCTGAATATTCTCTCCTACACTAGGATGAATATCTGGCCCGATGATAGGTCGGTCTAATAGCCTGGTTATTTTGACGCGGCTAAGATCTTCCTGCTGCGCCAGTGTTATCTGCGCAGCTGTTACCGCGCTCAACGCCAAAATTATTAAGACAAAATGTGAGAAAAACCGAAGTGGCTTTGCTTTCATACTGTTGCTCTCCTACTTTTTTCTTGGTTTTTTTCGAACACCATCTCTTCTGTCGACGAAATTCCAAACCCGGACGTAGCAAGTGCCTGAGTGACGAGAGATAAACACCCGAGAACAACCCTACAATCAAATCAAAAAGAAAGCAGCCAGCTAAGGCCGATAGCGCAGGTTGGTCCAGGCTGGAAGCGTCGGCCGCTGAATCGCAATAAACCCATAATCATGATTCCTGTGGCAGACATTGCAACCTTCGGTAAGCGAATCATAGGCCTGCATAAATGACGCGTCGTCCTTTTCTTCTACTGCTTCCTCAAGGTCCTGCAATGGCTTGGCGGTGAGGAGGCTAAGCATTTCAACTATGGATTCTCCCTTGTAGCGCGGACGCAGGACTATCATATCTGCAATTCCTTCCCTTATTGCATCAACTGCATAGGCTGCCAGCGGCCAGTTCTGCTGGGAATCCGCGAACCAAAGTTTGCCATGCTGCACCTGTAGAGACCCCATCAGATCACCCAGCCCTGGCACATAGTTATTGGGGTCTTTGGGCGGCGGCTGTGCCGTGGCGGAATTCATCTGCGCTAAACTTAGCAATAGAATTGCCAGCACTGCTGTGACTCTACTTATTCGATTCTGTCTAATCATACTTCTCTCTTTACGGGTTATCGCTAGCCAATGACAGCCAGATACTGGAGCCTATTCTGCTGAGTTCGATCACTTGAACTTACTCAACACGATAAAAAACTGCATCACAGCAATTCTACGCTGCTTACCTTTAATCTCGCACATACCTGTTGAACCAATCTACTGTCCGCGCCCAGGCCTGGGTTGCCGCCGCCTCGTCGTAACGCTCCGGCGTAGCGTCATTGAAAAAACCGTGTACGGCGCCTGGATAGAGATGTCCCTCATGGGTGACATTGGCGGCTGTCAGGGCCGCGTCGTAGGCCGGCCAAGCTTCAACCAGTCGTGTATCGAGCGCCCCATGCTGCACTAGCACTGCCGCCTTGATGTTTGGCACGTTGGCGGCTGCGGCTCCGCCTCCGTAAAAC
>NVUL01000032.1 GCA_002401885.1 SAR86 cluster bacterium | reverse complement strand
GCCTTCCCGGAGACGTCTAGTTTGCGCGCCGCGCCGGTGATCATCGGCTCAACAATTTTCTATGCCGCCACCGATTCAGGTCGAGTCTTTGCGCTGGACACCAACAGCGGTTGCGCCAAGTGGGTTTATGATGCTGACACCCGCCTGCGTTCTTCCATGTCCTACGCGGTAATCGATGGCTTGGGTACGCTGGTGTTTGGTGATATGCGGGGCATGATGCATGCCATCAACGCGGAAAATGGCGAGGTGATCTGGGTAGCAAGCGGCCAAGCTTCCAATAACCAGGCAATGATTACCGGCACACCTATTATTCATGAAGAAACGATAATCGTGCCGCTTTCCGGTTCTGGTGTTGTAGCCGGAGGCAACCCGAACTTTGAATGCTGCGAAAATCATGGCGCCGTTACTGCCTTGAATGTGCGCACTGGAGAGAAGCTGTGGGAATACCACACTATGCCAGCAGCCGAATACACTGGCATGGTCAGCTCCACCGGTGTCAAACAGCGCGGCCCCTCCGGTGCCCCAATCTGGACTACGCCGACAGTCGATGCAGAGCGAGGCCAGGTCTACGTCACCACTGGCGAAAATACCTCGCACCCCACTACCAACACTAGCGATTCAGTCATCGCACTGAATCTGGAAACCGGAGAGGAGATCTGGGTCTTTCAGGCACTAGAGAACGACATGTGGAATTTCGCCTGCGACGCCGACGGTCCTAATTGCATCGTTCTAGCGGATACCAATTCCGTCGATTACGATTTCGGTGGCCCGGCCATCTTAGTAGAAAGTGGCGGTAGAGAGCTGCTGATTGCCGGCCAGAAATCCGGCGATCTCTGGGCTCTGGATCCTGTCACGGGTGCAGTGGTCTGGAATCAGCGCGTTGGTGAAGGGTCAGCGTTGGGCGGCAACCATTGGGGCATCGCCACCGATTCCGAGCGCGCCTTCATGACCATCAACGATCCGGGCAATCGGGGCGAGAACATTCAGCCCGGCATTTACACCTACTTCGTCGGCACCGGCGAGCCAAGTTGGTCCTTTGAGGTGCAGCCGGAATGTAATGACGAACGCAGCGATAGGCTTAGGCGCTGTGAATCACTCTATGGATTCTCTGCCACGCCGTTGTCTGTGGACGGAGCCGTTATCACTGGGGGGCTAGACGGGCGCTTGTTTATATTCAATTCGGATTCAGGCGAACAACTCTTTCAGTTCGATACGGTGAAGGATTTTGAAACCGTCAACGGAGTAGAGGGTTATGGTGGTTCGATCGATAGCCATTCCATCGCCGCGGGGTCTGGCATGGTGTTTGTGGGCTCCGGTTACGGTTCTTTCGGTCAGGTGGCGGGTAATGTGCTACTGGCTTTCAAGCCGGCGGAATAACGCGATTACGAATCAGCATCTAATCAAATAGAGGTCGGAGTAAAACTGCTGCATTTTTACTCTGACCGTATTTGTGATCACTGAGCTATATTCGTACAGCGGAATATGAGAGGCGTTGTGCTTTTCGCTAAATCGGTCTGTTTTACTGAGGGAATCTCAAGCCCTCAAAGGGGCCAGAAGACTGTGCTATGGCAATAGATTGAACTGCTCCCGATTCCGCTCTTAAAATAAATCTGTCCCATCTATTGCATGTAATCAAGAACCCTACTGACAGTTTCTGACAGTTGTTTGATTTAATCTTCAAATAGATCTAAACAGGCTTCAGTAATTTTTCACTGAGACGCCTTTTTCTCGATAACCACCGAAACAGAACAATAGAGGATTTCAAACGTGAAACATTACTTCAATCCAATGAGCAGGGGAGTTACTACAGACTGGATACTCACGGAACTTGATGTTCCACACGAACAAATACTCATAGATATAGAGAGCGGCGGGAATGACACATTGGAGTTTCGCAATATCAACCCAATGGGGAAGTTGCCTACACTTGTAGATGGCGAAATAGTTGTCACTGAAACAGCAGCAATTTGCGCCTATTTAGCTGACAAATTCCCTGCTAAAAATTTCGCACCAGAATTGGGTTCTTATGAGCGAGCGGCTTACTATCGATACTTGTTTTTCACGGGGAATACAATAGAGCCAGCATTTACGCTTAATGCTTCTGGGTATGAGCATCCTCAGCCTGGCCAAGCTGGTTGGGGCGATATGTCTCGTGTACTGGCAACAATTGAGGTGATGACGCCAGAAAAGGATTGGGCATTAGGTTCTCAATTTACCGCGGCTGATGTAGTGTTTGGCGGAATGTTGGATTTTTCAATGATCTTTAACTTGTTCGAGGCGACACCCAAGGTTGTTGATTATGTGGAGCGTATACGCGTACGACCAGCATATCGGAAAACCCATAGTGGATTTATCAACATGGGATTTAGCATTAGTTAGAAAAGGTAGAATAGGGGGCAGATTTATTTTTTCAGGATGAGGAACAATTAGATAAATCTGTCCCCTTTATTTTGAGTGAGGAGCGCCAGAGGTAGGCGAAAATGAATGGCCATTTTTGTTACAATTATGTGCTTGCGGCGGGGATTTAGTCTGGTAGTATGGAACCATCTCCTTCTGAAGGGGATACTCGTTAGAGGTGCGTTATCACCTCGCACTCCCGTGATGGAGAGTGCTACCATCAAGAGCTCTTACTTCGGCCCCGGCGAATAACCGGGGCCATTTATTTCTCCCCCTCTCTTCGTAGTACCGTACTGCTTTTCGGCGTGCCTGCTAAGCTTCCAAGCGGTGCTGACAAGTTAACCACTATTCGGCGACGATTCTCAGTATGAATACAATAAGAATGTATAAACACCACCAAATGTCCAACTAATACACAATTTTTGCATGAGCGCTTCAGGCCATTGAGCAGCTCAATAAACATTTCAATTTTCTATTATGCTCGGTAGTTCATGCATGGAATTGAAACTTATAGCTGCAGGGAAGCTGCAAGATTCATTGA
Source organism: SAR86 cluster bacterium (assembly GCA_002401885.1). GTDB lineage: Bacteria > Pseudomonadota > Gammaproteobacteria > Pseudomonadales > Pseudohongiellaceae > UBA9145. The sequence goes on along the minus strand of NVUL01000032.1, from coordinate 11,565 downwards.
AACGGTTATAGAAGTAGGTTTTCATGCCGGCGCTGCAGCCTGCTTCAACACCAATAGGGCCATCATCAACAACCGCACACTGGTCATCGTTGAAACCCATATCACGGGAAGCATATCTGTAGACACCTGGATCGGGCTTCCAAATTCCAATGTCGTATGAACTGTATAAATTTTCTCCGAAGTGCTTGGAAAGCCCTGTGACCCTCAATGCTTGTTGGATTTTCTGCATTGGGCCACTTGAGACGACAGCTTTTGGTTGAGGAATGTTCTTCAAGGCATATTCAATGCCCTCAATAGGCTTAAGCTCTGATTCAAAGAGTTCTGCAACTAAACTTCGGTAACTGGGTACAAAGTCTTTGGGCAGGTCTACGGAATGTTCAGTGGCCAAATTTTCTAGAATTAATGCCAGTTTCCATCCTCGAAATCGCAATACCAGTTCATCTGCCTCAAGGAGAACTCCCAACTCCTTGAATTTATGAACCAAGCCGATATTACAAAGCCGCTCGCTATCTACGAGTGTTCCGTCACAGTCGAATAATAAACAATCGGTCATTGAACCCTGAAATCCATGTGCTTGCGTGACTTACAGTCTATTCCGTAGTCGATGTGATTGGAACTAAGAGTGCTGGCACACTATTTGAAATTAGAGGGGGCAGATTTATTATTTCAGGCTGAGAAACAGATTAAATAAATCTGTCCCCTTTATTTCTGATCCCTTTGAATCGCGGGATCGACAGGTGGATCACAGGGCTCGGAGCAAGCCGCCTCCTTTCTTTGATTGTCTCCGTTGACACCAATCAATGGAATTTCAATTTATGAATAAGTGATGATATATGGTATAAATTTGAGTGTAGTAGGTAGTTGGAGTTAAGGTGCAAATTATTATCTTTAGTAACAACAAAATGAGGAGAATTTGTATGAAATATATAAGCAAGCTGTGTCTATTTGGCAGCCTAGTTTTAGGATCGGTAGCAGCAAACGCGGAGTTATATACTTTTTCGTATACCTTCGATGCTTCCGTGCGAGGCACTATAGGCCATACATTAGCTGGAGTAGTGGACGGTACGTTGCTAGATGATGGAGATACCATAGTGATAAACGATGTTGTCTTCGTTTCACTCGCTGGATTGGGGTATGACATTACGTCTGATATAGGGATACGAGCCGTAGATTCACTGGACGCGCCCACAATGAGCCTGTCTGGAGACAAGATAGATTTCTGGGTGTGTACGCAGGGATTTACTACCATATTTGGCTCCGAAGCTATTCTCGGTGATTGCCCATTCGGCGCAGAAGGCGGCTTCTTAGTTAGCAGTGACTCCATAGTTTTCGGGACTGGTGACGCGGGTACAGGGAGAGTACATGCCGGTATACCTGCGTTAGGTAACTCCTACCGCGACAGCGATCAACCCTTCAACAATGCGAACTGGATTGCAGAGCTAGCGGCAGTGTCTCGTATTTCATTCTCTTACCTATTCGACGGCATTCCGAGTGGCACAGCAGGTCATGTGTTAGAAGGCGAGGTATCCGGGATTGTGTTAGATGACGAAGATACTGTACTGGTGCTCGAGCTTCGCGAAGCATTCCTTGATGGCATTGATTACAACGTAGATAAGCATGGCGTTGGCATTAGAGCAGTGAATTTCGATGAGGCGCCCGTAATAAGCCTGTCGGGAGATAATTTGAGCTTGTGGGTATGCACTCAGGGATTTACCGGTACGTTTGGTTCCGAAACTTCTCTTGGTGATTGTCCATTCGGTGCTGAAGGCGGGTTCTTAGTTAGCAGTGACGACATAGTTTTCGGAGGTGGTGATCCAGGTACGGGGAGAGCACATGCAGGTATTCCTGAGTTAGGTAACTCTTACCGTGACTCCGACCAACCCATCAATCTTGCGAACTGGACAGCGGTTGTTACAAAGACTTTCAAGCCTAAGAAACCCAAGAAAGAAAAGAACAAATAACAATTTACACTTCGATAGAGGTCATCTGCTTGCCAATCGGCGAGTAGATGGCCTCCACTATTTTGTGAGAAAAGGGGACAGATTTAATTTTTCAGGATGCAAAGAAAAGGCAGCAGATTTATTCTTTCAGGATGAGAAATAATTACATAAATCTGTCCCCTTACTCCGTAAATGCCTAGCTCGGGTGGAGATGGTTCATTACATTAATACCTATTTAACGCCACTTCTAATAGAGTACGTCCAAGACTAGGCGAGTGTATATCACGATGAGTGTTATCGATCCGGCCATAAAACAACCGAACCTTGCGGGCACGTAATTCCAAATCATATAGATGGCTGCGTGCAGGTATCGGCTTGCGACGAAGATCCAGACCAACATCATCTGAGCGCGATCTGTGTAACCTGTGAGCAACATGATAATGCAGGCCAGGAAAAACAAACTCGGGACTTGCATCAAGTTGTTGAAAGTACGGGCGGGCCGCTCGACCCAATCTGGCGGCAGGTCGTCAACATAGCGCTCGTAATAGATACCAGAAGTAATCTTTTTCAGAATCGCGTAATTACGAAGCACCACCATAGTTAGCCATACTAGACCAATAAGGCCAACCAGCGCGAAAATTGGCGCCAACACTGCTTCGGCATCGGCTTCTAGCTCTCCGTATTGCCGAGTGATCCAAAATAAACCAATTGAGAACAGAATCAAGACTGAAGTAACCACTGCATAATTTTTAATAGTGGGACCTGAGTCCAGGGCTGTTACTACGTCAGGTGATACTCGAATGGAATCATCTATAGCCATGTAGGTTGCTCCTCAGTAAAAGCTCGCGATAGGGAGAGGATAACGTGAAAATAGCGACAAGCAACGATTTTCATCGAACAGGCAAAGGTAAAGGTAAAGAGAACACCCTCCGTTGTCTTGATGCCGTGCTACGACGTGTTCGTAGCGGGGTTATGTATAACTGACTTAATTCGTCGCTCTAAGCCTCGATGTGCTCCGGAGAAGGGGGGGCACTAATCTATATTTGGGTGAACATACCCGGTAGGTAACACCTGGTCGGGATCGACACGAATACTCAGATAGGTAACCTGCTCTTCAATATGGCGAAAACCATGGGCAATGCCGGCAGGTATTACAATTACATCACCCGCTGCAATTGTCATTGTCTGGCCATTTAGGATGGTGCGAAACGCCGTTGGGCCAACCAGTTCCCTAACAATCTCAGTTTCAGCAGGAACCTCACGGCCACCCGAGGTTTCGCTTCCGGTGACGAGAACACCGGAGCCAGAGACCACGTAATAGACTTCTGTCACCTTATGATGAACAAGCCCCGACACATCCTCACCCTCGTCGGTATGCGTGGGTTCGCGGCGTAAAATCCCAACGGCCACATTAATGTCACCTCCGATATCAACTACGCGAACTTGTTGGTCAGGGAGGTTAGTGATGGCATCGAGGGCAGTCATAATCTCTGACTTGGGAACAAAGGTCGCTGTAGAGGCATCTTGTGCGAACGAGCCAGCTGCAAACATGCCAAGTATTACTGAGCCCAGTAGAACCTCGAGTGGTTTGATGATCATTCTTATTTCTCCTTCATCTGGGTTCATCGCCCAGTGTGATTTTTCTCTGATCCAAAATCGAAGAATTTTGCCATTCTATTCTGGTTTTGATACTGAAAAGTTATTCGCTATTCTGCGTCAATTCTCTCCAAGAGAATAGCAGAAATATATGAATATTGCGGATTCCTAACCGAGATCATTCAATATACAGTATGACTCTTGTTCGAGATTGATGCACAATTTGTGTCTAAACGCTTCCGGCCTTGGGTATGTTTATCAGCATTTAGTTAAGTGCTGATTTTGCTGTAAAACTTATTGAGCATGTGAATTGGTACTGATCTGAAAGGGTAGTAAATCGCAACACGCATACAGTCCTAACGCACTATTCGCCCTTGGTGGGTTCGCCAAAATATCAATTAGATACTGTGAACTTGGCATTGTAGAATTGAATTAGCACTCCTAATGGAGATCGCTTCCACTATAAAATGTTTGCAATGAGAGGAAGTCTTATGACCTATGAAGCTGTGAATTTTGAAGACAAGTTTGGCCTATTCGTTGAACACTGGGAGCCAAAAGTAGTCGCTGAGATGAACGACTATCAATTTAAAGTAGTAAAGATTAAGGGCGATTTTGTTTGGCACGAGCACAACAATACAGACGAAACATTTATTGTTTTGGAAGGAAATCTTAGGATTGATTTTCGAGATGGGCGCGTGAACTTAACAAAGGGTGAAATGTATGTAGTGCCGAAAGGCGTGGAACACAAGCCATATGCCGAAAGCGAGGTCAAAATTCTCCTAATTGAGCCTCGTGGCGTTTTAAATACGGGGCAAGAGGGCGGTGAGCGTACCGCTGAAAACGACGTATGGATATAAACCTGCCTTTGTGTCTTGGAAAAGGCAGTGGCGAGCTAGACGTGGTTTGACTAGAGTTTTATCGAATTGGGAAGTTAGTATTTTCAATACCCTAATAAGATAATAATTTAATGGATTTAGCTTTCTATCTTAGATCTATTTGCATGAGCAGCGAAGGGGCTCAGCCCTAACCATTTCTGCATCTTTACCGCAATTTTCTTGTCACCCTTGAGCGTGATGTTTCCTAATTCTTCTTTCACAGTTGTCATGCCCATCCAGATAGCAGTTATGGTTTTTAGATCAGTCTCCACCAATAGGTCGACTTGTTTTCCGGGATCAGACCAGCACAAGTCAACCGCTCCATTTACTTCAACTATAAGCCACCAGCTCTGTTTCGATTTTGGCAGATTTGAATAAAAAAATTGAATGATTGCTCCCGACTCTGGTAATGGGGTGGGGTTAAGGTTGCGTCGCATGTCCCACATTAGTAACGATGGGTCTAGGTTTTCAAGAGAGGATTTTGTGCTCACCCATTTTTGTCCCCAAATACCAACCGATTCGACTACATTATGCAAATCTCTTCCGGCATCGGTAAGTAGGTATTCATAAATGGCAGGCTTCCTGCTAGCTTGCTTCCTTATCAATACTCCTGCTTCTTCCAGTTCAGCTAGCCTTTTGGATAGTAGGCTAGGGGACATTTTAGGAACCCCTCTCCTGAGATCGTTAAAACGGGTAGAACCTGCAATCAGCTCCCGCAATAACACCAGAGTCCAGCGTGTACACAATATCTCCGATGCCATAGCAACTGGGCAAAACTGTTTGTATCCCGAATTTTTCACCATGCATTCCTCTATCAGTTTGATTCGATGATGCTAGCAATGTTAATGATGGCCAGCTAGTACAGTATTTGTACTAGTCAGCAGTATATAGCTGTCTTATTCTGGTCAACAGCGGTAAACGATGCCGTAACTGTGGAAAATCAAACTAGGGAGTTTAAAATGAGCACGACTTTGTATGAAAGATTAGGCGGAACAGAAGGAATAACAAATATTGCAAACGACCTTGTCGACATTCATTTGGCAAACCCAGCTATTGCGCCGAGGTATTCAAATTCAGACCCTGTTAAAGTCAAAAACGGTGCTGCGACTTTTTTTATAGCTGGAACCGGCGGACCAAATGTTTATGAAGGTCAGGATATGCTGGCCACCCATAAGGGCATGAATATTTCTGCACATGAGTTTATGGCTGTTCTAGATGATGCGTTAGAAGCTCTTGAGAAGAACAACATAGGCCAGCGCGAGCAAGAAGAAGTGCTGTTCATTTTTTATAGTATGCGATCAGATATTGTTCTAGTTTAGGTTGGCAGTGGTATGTTTAGCGAAGCATAACAACTAACTCAATCGCTGTTTCAGGAAGCAGCTCACGCTGCTCTCATTATTCAGGACGCTATACTTCCGGTAATACTGTTTGCCGGAAATTGTTCGGCTAAGCTCACCCTATTTAATTTTCTGACATACCAATAGCATTTGGTAATTCAATAGTTTGTAGCCGAAATAATTTGTTCGCTTGATATCGCGATGCCATTGCAGTCAAAAATTAAAGGGGACAGATTTATTTTTTCAGGATGAGAAACAACTAAATAAATCTGTCCCCTTTATTCGAGGCATGAATCGGGCTTGGTTGTTATGTGCTCGTGTCTAAATATTTCAATTTTGCCAAAGCTACGATGACAAGCGGCCAGAATGTTGTGTTGATGATGTCGTGCACGCTGTTGGACCAGTACATTGAATTCATGGAACGATAGTTATCATACAAATCTATCGTTTCCATGCCTACAGCTAAAACAAGCACCGGAGCTACCGCCCAAAGATCAATTTTACCTTTCTTCAGTACCGCTACTGTTAGAAAGAATACGGTTAGTCCGAGATATACATGTATGGCGTCCTTTGAGAGCCCCAGAATGTCTACTACTAACAATTTGAACTCTTGGTAAGGGGATGAATACATAATCTCGAGTTCTGCTGTGAGCCAGTGTAAATGTTGCTGGATTAAATTAAAGGGACAGATTTAATTTCTCAGGGTGAGAAACAATTAGATAAATCTGTCCCTTTATTCCGCAGAATGGTGATTAACTTGTCAGTGCCGATTTAAGCGTTAGATCCTCGACCGCTCTAATTCAACGTCGGCGTTTCGCCAAAGCTCATCGAATTGGCGCTTAATGAGAAGCGCTTCTTGCTCTCGATCTTGAGCTTCGAGAGACTGATAAAGCCCAAATGTCGACCAACCGTTACGCTGATTCCATTCTAAGTCTTTCCGATATACTGCCTCTGCCTCTTCAGCCTGACCGGCACTCAATAATGCTGCACCCAGATAAAGGCGAATAGATTGAGACCAATCGGGTGGCTCTATATAGCTAAGGTTGTCTTGAAACTCTACCGCATGTCCGTAGTGCAAAATGGCAGCGCTAAAATTCCCTTTTGCCTCTTCAATCTCTCCGAGGAGCGCGTGCATAGCTAAAGCCAGCACATGATCAGCGGGGGTGGGTTCTACACCGGAGTCATTAACGCCATCTGCTGACATTTGCTCGCGAATAATAGCAAGCTCGGCTTCTGCGGGCCCAATGTGCCCCATGGCGACATGGGCACTTCCCATAACATATGACCACATACCCTTAAGATAGGGAGTATTTGCTAGTGCCTTAATAGAGGCGTCGTCAGAATGGATTTTATCCCACTTACCAAAAATCTTATCCGTTATCCACACATGGGCAGTGTTCTTGTTGTTTCCTCCGAGCGAGCCCATGCTAGAACCTGAGTTCTTTAAGGCGGCCTCGCTAGACCCTTCGTAATTGCCTTGTAGGATATTGGCAAAGCGAACAAAATCCACGGCATGTGGTTTATGAATTTTATGAGACAGCGGGTAGGTTCCAATCACTGGAAAATTAGTACTACCCCAAATCTCTGCAAATTGATCATCAACAATTTGTGAACGCTTGTTAGATAGTACCGCTTTCTCATACTCACCTACTCGCAGGTAAATATGGCCTGGCATGTGTACCATATGGCCCGAAATAGGCAAAGTGCTCTCTAGCTTCTGCGCGGCTGGCATTGCCAATTCGGGCTGACTAGAGCCTTCCATCAAGTGGATGTAGAGATGATTGGCACCCGGGTGATCGTGTTCAAGGGCCATTGCAGCTTCAAACGCGGCCTTACTTTCCAGTGCGCCCGGCTTAGCCGAGCCGTCAGCCTCCCAGTAATCCCAGCGAGTGGTGTTCATGTAGGCCTCACCAAAAACGGTGGCAATATCCGCGTCTTCGGGATATTGGGCATGCAAGTCGCGCATTGCATCTAAAAATGCAAAGTCTCTCTCTCGGTTGTCGAGGATCGCATCCTTATTGTAGAGAACAAAAGTCGCATTAATAAGGTCGCGCTCTTTTTGCGTTCCATTACTGGCAAGCTCAAGTGCTGTCCGGATAGCAGCAAGCCCAGCCCCTTGGGGGTCATCTGGAAGGTTCATATACCTACTGTTCGGATTTGGACCAGCAGCATGAGCTAAGCCCCAGTAAGGCATTGGGTTATCCGGATCTAAACGAGAAGCCTCTTGATAAGAGGCAATAGACTCAGGAAAGTAAAAACCCCAAGCCATTCTTAAACCTTGGTCGAAAAACTGCTGAGCTAGTTCGGAATCAGAGTTTATCGATCGGCTATAAGTGCCGCCGCCAGGAACTATAACGGCGAGGGCCTCATCAGCAGACTGACCAAAGGCTATTGAAGGCTGCAATCCAAATGGCAGCAACGCGAGAACACCTATCCTTATTGCGGCTAGTATTTTTTGCATAAGAGTATCCTTTTGCTTTTTGCTTTAGTGAGACATCTTTTTAATTTCTAACATCAATAATAAGCGATGCACTAAAAATGCCTGCATCGACCTTGAAATCATCATAATCACAATAAAAGAACCTAACCGAAACTACAAGCCATTAGCCAGTACCGACAGGTTAGCTCGCCTCAAGCAATAGTTGTGCCATGAAATCATCAAAACCCCTATACAAGCGTCGCCGATTCTCGCCTAAAATAATTCAACATACGGTATGACTCTTCGAGATTGGTACACAAAAGTTTCTGAACGCTTCCGGCTGCAGCACGTTCAACAGCATTCTACCGAGCACTCCTCTTGCTGTAGAACTTTTCTAGCATGTTAATGGTATTTTCAATCTGGTACAGAGGCCGCCTAGTAAGACGTTTCGGTGGACAATCACAGTAGAATTATCTTTAATAGATAAAATGATTAATGTTGTTCTATTAATAGATTCTATGAATAAACAGGAGCGCAGTGAACACTTCTCATCTAAAATTTGTGAAAGCCACAGCAGAATTTAGGTCGTTCAGCAAAGCGGCCCAATTTTGTCATGTGACACAGCCTACGCTGTCCAATGGTGTTTCAAAATTGGAGGAGGAGTTAGGGGGAAAAATATTCGATAGAACTACTCGCTCCGTTAGTTTAACTCAATTTGGCGAATCACTACTGCCTACCATTCTTTCTCTTTTAAAGTTAGAGGAGATGATCTACTTGAATGCGAAAGAATTCTCCAATCCTAAAACCGTGGTCTTAAAGATTGGGATGTCTCCGTTGGTCAGTACCAAATTTGTCACCCTCCTTACAGAATCCTTTAAGGCACAAAATAGTAAGCATGAAATTCTTCTTATAGAAGAGAATTTAGCTATCCTTGATGAAAAATTGAAAAAACACGAGCTGGACCTCATTTTGGTACCTGTTGTCAAAAAATCTTCTAGTAAAAATTCCATCCGGTTGTATGACGAGAACCTCTTCCTCATCGACAATGCAGACAGCCCACCGTCTAAAGTGCCTATTAACGACATTAGAGACAAAACATTTGTAATGGTACCCGATTCCTGCGGGCTTTCTGAAATCACAAGATCGCTCTTGCGAACCACCAGAAAAGAAGTTCATGAATATGAAGGAAAGGCGCTCAGCTACCAAGTATTGGCAGATTGGGCATCAAACGGATTGGGTTCGGCAATACTGCCGAAAAGTAAAATCTTGCCACATATCCCGAAGCAACAGATCTTTAAGTCTAACAAGCCTGTAAAGATTTCTTTCGAAGCCAAGTGGTTATCAAAAGATAATAAGCCACTTAAAAATATGATTCAGCACTTCAAAAATAATACCGATCAAATTGCTGAAGGCCTGGCAGAATAGAATGATGGCCTGCTTTTTTAGGAAAGACTTGCTTGCGCATACAGAATTTATTCACCTCTCATCAGTTCAAATGTAATCGTTTATGCTACTTGCCCATTACTTTGTAAAATCGCTCTAGACTTTCTGCTGACCAATAATCTTCCTTTTGATAATACTCTTCCAAGCTAGGAACATCATCGGATAATTGAAGCCAGTCTTGTTTGGTTGAAGTGTAAATATGGATGTCAGGTTTCAATAAGTTTGGGTAATCTAACGTCCCAACTCGAACAAAACTCATTGAATCACCCGCGCCAGCATAGTGGCCCCATAATGCAATCTTGCATGARYTRCAACGAACAATCATTTGRCCTTTCCCACTGTCTGTCGGTGTGTCTACTGTTTCGGTTTYACCTTGAAGCAACTTCACACAATGAGATTCGATAAATGCATTGAGAGCAAATGAAGCCCCCGTTTCCCGTTGACACCAAGTACAATGACAACAATGAACAAATAACGGTGTGTTCGTCAGTTGATATTTCACTTTGCCACATGTACATCTGCCTTTTAATGGCAATAACTCTTCTAACATAGTATCAATACCTCCAATCTATTATGGACTAGTCATATGTCCGACTTTTACAAGTATTCTGCAACCCTCCTTTACAAAGGGGTTATGACTAGAGAGATGTGGATTTCTGATCCAGGTGCCTGCCGGATATTTTCCCTTTTCATCGATAAAGGTTCCATCAAGAATAAGAATTTCTTCTCCTCCAAAATGCGTGTGTGGAACAAAATCCGCCCCTTCAGGCCAATCTACTAGCGCCGTACTTTCAATACCAAATTTCGATAATGGCATGACCTTTAAATCCCCATGGCCCGGCAACCATTCTTTTTGGTAAGTGTTAATAACAACTCTTTTTGAATCCGTCGGCTGAAATTGATTGAGTTTAACAAATAACTGACAACCGATACTGCTAAATGGAGAATGACGACTCCCAGGAGGATTTCTAATATAGGTGCCAGCTGGATATACTCCAAATTCATCAGCCAATTCACCTTCAATTACGAATACTTCTTCTCCTCTAGGGTGAATGTGTTCTGAAAATGTGGCGCCGGCTTTGTATCTCACAATACTCGTTGTGACGCCTGATTCGGGCTCTTCTCGTTCAAGTGTAATTCGGTCAATCCCTGGAAGGTATGAAGGTATCCAAGATTTTTTCGTGGTATCAATAACTAATCGCTTTGAATAGTCCAAATTATATGGATATTTCATAACCCCTCCAGAGATTGATATGAGTTTTAGTGAGCCTCGTATATCCGAATTTCGGGGTCCGCATCCAACAAGGGTCCAAGCTCACTAACAACATCGTTGCTAAACAAATCACTTGTTAGATATGATTCCGCAGCTTCTTTACTGGAGAAACCATGGAGAACCTGAACATCTTCATCTCTAACTAAAAGAGATTTTGTTTCTGCGCCAGGGGCTGTATCTAAAAACGGCGCCTTATATTTGGTGTAAACTCCAGCAGCAGCTTCTCTATTTTCGTTTGCAATTTGAAGTGTGATTTCCAGATAGGTTTGCATGATTAATTCCTCAGTTAAAAAATGAATGTGTGAACGATTGATCTAACTGATCCAATGTTAGTAGAATCCATTTACATAGAGAAATTGATTAAAAAAATACTATTTATAGAAATATTGAATATATTACGAAGATGTGGATTGTAGAAAAGTAAGTAGGGCGCCCACATTTTTTGTTCCTAATTTGGTTTTTTCGATCATCGCCTATAACTAAAGTTGTCGCTTACCGTTTAAGGAAGAACTCATGCCTCAGCCACGCTACCGTCTGGTGGATACCCAGACCACGCCTTACTACCACTGTGTCTCCCGCTGCGTACGCCGTGCCTTTCTTTGTGGCTATGATCGACTTTCAAGAAAAAACTTCGAGCACCGCAAACAATGGATGTTGGACTGTAGTGGTCAAGTAATATCAG
>NVUL01000031.1 GCA_002401885.1 SAR86 cluster bacterium | reverse complement strand
GAAGTTATTGACAAAGGTCAACCTGAACACAGTATAGTGACAACTTGTGCTTATTGTGGTGTAGGGTGCTCGTTCAAAGCCGAAATGAAAGGTGTTCATCGGCTAGCACTTGCCTAATTAACTGAGCTTGTTCTTCGCTACCGTGTTCTAGAGCGTAGATGAGGGGAAGCGTTGGCTTTCCTTCGGCGAGGTCGTCACCTATATTTTTGCCGAGGGATTCGCTGTCGCCGGCATAGTCCAGCACATCGTCGATTAGCTGAAAGGCGGTGCCGAGGTGCATGCCAAAATGCTTCAGCGCCAGCTCTTCCTCAGCGGAGGCATTCGATAGGATTGCTCCACACTGTCCAGCCGCCTGAAACAAGATCGCTGTTTTATTCTGAATTACCTGCATGTAGTTCTGTTCGGTCGGGTTCGGGTTGTTCTTGCTGATTAGCTGCAGAACCTCGCCCTCAGCGATCCTATTGGTGGTGTCGGCGATGATTTCCATGATCTTCATGTTGCCGAGCGTCACCAGTATCTGGAATGCCCTGGAGTAGATGAAATCGCCCACGAGGACGCTTGAGGGGTTATTCCAGTGTGCATTAACCGTTGGGCGCCCACGGCGCAATGAAGACATATCGACGACATCATCATGCAGCAGAGTGGCGGTATGGATGAATTCGATCACCGAGGCCAGCGATATATGCTGCTGACTGTCGATTTTGCAGGTTTTTGCGGCGAGGAGAACGAGGAGGGGGCGCAGGCGCTTGCCGCCAGCCTCAACGATATAGTGGCCAATATTTTCGACCAGCGGCACGTTCGAGTAGAGCTGGTCCACAATGAATTTATCTACGGCTTTAAAGTCGGCTTCGACAACTGATCGAATTTGCTGATACATAGGCACTTTGCTGCTAATTTCCCTAAGATTGGCTGGAAATAGGTCTCGATTGAGGGGAATCTCCGTGAGCAGGCATGCTAGGGAGCGAATAGGGTGCTGTCAAGCCGACTAGACTTGCAGATAAAGGCTTTGAACCGACAGCGCCGGCCCAAATACGCAGAGCGACTGTATACGGGCTCTTCCCGATATTTCTTCCCTGGCTATCAATGGTAAATCTGCTTGCTTCGAGGGAACCGTTCCCGTAAAATGCCCGCCCCTATAGGAATGGGTAACTTTCCCATTTAAAAGGCGGTATCGGAGAGAATTATGTACGCGGTGATAAAGAGTGGTGGCAAGCAACACAGAGTTGAAGAAGGTGAAGTTCTTCGGCTTGAGAAATTGGAAGCCGCCACTGGGGAAGAAGTAAGTTTCGACAATATTCTGATGGTTGGCGAAGGCGAGTCTGTGAAGATCGGTACGCCCTATGTTGAGGGTAGTCAGGTCACTGCGGAAGTCGTTAAGCAGGGTCGAGCCAACAAGGTTACGATTATCAAGTTTAATCGTCGTAAGCATTCGCGTAAGCAACAGGGTCATCGCCAGTGGTTTACAGAAGTTAAGATTACTGGAATTAAAGCTTAAGGCCGGGAGTTAGGTAATGGCACATAAGAAAGCAGGTGGTAGTACTAATAATGGTCGTGATTCGGAATCGAAACGACTAGGCGTTAAGAAGTATGGTGGCGAAGTTGCCATCGCAGGAAATATTATCGTGCGCCAGCGCGGCACGCGTTTCCATCCGGGTGAGAACGTAGGTTGTGGCAAAGACCACACGCTGTTCGCCAAGGCTGATGGTGTTGTGAAGTTCGCTGTTAAAGGCCCTCACAACCGAAAATTCGTGAGCATCGAAGTAGCCTAGTAAAGCAGTTCGTTACTAAAAAGCCTCGTCGTTCGACGGGGCTTTTTTGTTTATGATGAAGCGGTGTCCGCGGAAATAGCACTATGCGCCGTTTCGCCGGAGCGAATTGATCTCTCAAACTAAAAAATGAGCACAACGTGAAATTTGTAGACGAAGCAGAAATTGTAGTCGAAGCAGGCAATGGCGGAAGTGGTGCCTTGAGTTTCCGGCGCGAGAAATATGTCGAGCGTGGAGGCCCCGATGGTGGAGATGGCGGCGATGGCGGTCATGTTTTCATGCAGGCCGATGCCTCTCTGAACACCTTGGTGGATTTCCGTTTTCAGCCTCGTTATAGGGCGCAGTCGGGCGCGCCTGGACAGGGTAGACATTGTACCGGCCGAGGTGGTGATGATTTGTTGGTTAGGGTGCCGCTCGGTACCACAGTCATAGACGTGAATACCGAGGAGCTCATTGCGGACCTCAATGTGCCAGACCAGCCAGTTATGGTGGCCAAGGGCGGTTTTCACGGTATGGGCAACATCCGCTTTAAATCTAGCACCAATCGCGCGCCGCGCAAGACGACGAAGGGAAAGCCAGGAGAGATGAGAAAGCTGCAGCTTCAGCTTCGTCTCATGGCTGATGTGGGTCTGCTTGGATTTCCGAACGCGGGTAAATCAACCCTCATTCGCTCCGTGTCGGCAGCCACCCCAAAGGTCGCTGACTATCCGTTTACAACTCTAGTGCCTAATCTCGGCGTGATTAGCCTCGGCATGGAGCGCAGCTTTGTGATGGCTGATATTCCTGGGCTTATCGAGGGCGCCTCCGAAGGTGCAGGACTTGGGTTTCGATTCCTGAAGCATCTTTCTCGGACTCGTCTACTAGTGCATCTAGTCGATGCCTTACCGGCGGATGGCAGTAATCCAGTGGACAATGCGGAAAAGATCATCAAGGAACTGGAAAAGTTTAGTCCGACGCTCGCCCAGAAAGAGCGCTGGCTGGTCATTAATAAGGTAGACCTGTTAGATGCAGATCTCTTAGCACAATTGAGGCAAGGCCTGCGTGAGCGGCTCTCGTGGGAGGGTGATATTCATGAGGTGTCAGCACTAAATAAACTTGGCTGCAAGGATATGTGTGAGGGCCTTATGGACTCCATCGAATCCCATAGGGCGAGGCTACTAGAGGACGAAGACTACCAAGCGGAGCTGTTGCAGAAGGAGGCGGCGATGGCCTTCGAGATCCGGCGGACGATAGAGAGTACTAAATCTGCGAAGCTACAAGACGATGAACTACAAGACGATGAATTATTAGATGATGATTGGGAAGAATGAGCGCAGCAGCAATGCGAGAATCGATAAAACAAGCAAAGCGTTGGGTAGTAAAAGTTGGTAGCTCGCTAGTAACCAATAATGGCAGCGGGCTAGACCTGAGCGCGATCGAAGACTGGGCGGGTCAGCTGGTTGCTATGCAGAAGCTGGGCATACAGGTTGTGCTCGTATCTTCGGGTGCGGTGGCGGAAGGTGTCGCGCGACTCGAATTAAAATCTCGGCCTAAGCAGGTTCAACTGCAGCAGGCCGCCGCCGCCGTTGGGCAGATGGGTTTGGTTCAGGCCTATGAAAGCTGTTTCATGCGACACGGTGTGCACGCCGCACAAATCTTGCTCACTCATGACGACCTCTCCGATCGCACCCGCTATTTAAACGCGCGCAGCACGCTGACTACCTTGTTAGATTTGGGAGTCATCCCTGTAGTGAACGAGAACGACACGGTTGCTACGGCTGAGTTGTGCTTTGGTGATAACGATACGCTGGCAGCGCTAGTTGCGAACCTTATTAATGCTGATGTGATGCTGATCCTCACCGATCAGGACGGTTTGTTCGATGCGGATCCACGTACTAATACCTCTGCGAAGTTAGTTACTAGCGCGTCAGCCATAGACGGCAGTCTGAGCGCGATGGCAGGCAAAGGCAGCAGCCTGGGTAGAGGCGGCATGGTCACAAAAATTTCGGCGGCTAAGCTTGCGTCACGCTCAGGAACTAACACGCTGATTGCGAATGGGCGCGAGCAGCAGATTCTCTCTCGGCTGCTCGCAGGCGAAGAAATCGGCACATTGCTGTACGCTGAAAACGAGCCCATTACTGCAAAGAAACAATGGCTGGCGAGTCAGCTTGTTCTAAAGGGTAGTCTGGTCTTGGATGCTGGTGCGGTAAAGGTGTTGAAGGATTCTGGTCGCAGTCTCTTGGCCGTTGGAATCAAGTCGTTGACAGGCCAGTTTGCACGGGGGGAAGTGGTCTCCTGTCTGGATGAGGCGGGTGTGGAGATCGCTCGAGGCTTAGTGAATTTCGACTGCAATGAGATAGAAAAAATTAAGGGGCAGAGTAGCGAGCATATCGAAAACCTCCTCGGCTATGCTGGCGAGGAAGAAATTATTCATCGCGATAATCTAATCCTAGGCGACTAATAGACCAGCAAAGGTTTGTAGAACTCAGTTTCCAAGCATAAAAAAACCGGCTTCTGCCGGTTTTTTTGGGCCTGAAATTAGTCTATTTCAGTGCCTTTACTGCAGTATTCAATCGGCTCTTGTGGCGGGAAGCCTTATTCTTATGAATAATTCCTCTGTCTGCCATGCGGTCGATTACAGGTACGGCAGTGTTGTAGGCTTCTACGGCCTTCGCGTGATCGCCGCCTTCGATGGCTGCGTCTACTTTCTTGATTTGAGTACGTACCATGGATCGGAAAGATGCATTGTGGCGACGACGAACTTCGCTCTGTCTTGCACG
The DNA here is from genome assembly GCA_002401885.1 of SAR86 cluster bacterium. Taxonomy (GTDB): domain Bacteria; phylum Pseudomonadota; class Gammaproteobacteria; order Pseudomonadales; family Pseudohongiellaceae; genus UBA9145. Next base: position 10,592 of record NVUL01000031.1, on the reverse strand, counting down.
CTTGCGGGCTTGTAAAGAATTAGCCAATTGGAGCTCCTTATTGCACTAGATCTGTGTTTTCTAGTCGGTTATTTTGTTAAATTCGATTGAGTGAGGATGATAATTACTGCGCTTCGTCCTCGAATTCAGAGCGCGACACTATGCCGTTTTCACTGGCTGATGTCAATAGCGGTTCATACAATGAACTTTCTCTAAGCCCTTAACAATACTCGACTTATTGCTGATTGGCAGCAATAGCGTGATAATCTCTCTTCGGCATCAATCATAGCAGCAAGGTTATCTACTCAATGAGTGAATCCCACTCTTCTCGCGAACAGCAACCCCAAGACAGCCAGAACGGCGAATCCAGCTTACTGAAAGCGAGTGGTGTTACTGGTTCGATGACGCTGGTCTCGCGCGTCTTAGGCTTGGCGCGCGATGTGGTTATTGCCCGTGTTTTCGGTGTAGGCGACGGCGTCGACGCTTTTCTTGTAGCCAACAAGATTCCCAATTTCATGCGTAGATTGTTCGCGGAAGGCGCATTCAATCAAGCTTTCGTTCCAGTTCTTTCTGAGTATCGCAGCACTAAGTCTCTGGCAGACGTACAACTTCTAGTAAATGCAGTTGCGGGCAGCCTGGGCGGATTTCTGCTCATTTTTACCTTCGTGGCAGTAGTAGCGGCACCGTTAATAGCTGTACCCATTGCCTACGGATTCGTTGATGAACCCGAAAAATTCGCGCTACTTGTAGAGATGCTACGAATCACTTTTCCCTATTTGTTCCTGATATCGATGACTGCGCTGTGCGGGTCTATTTTGAATAGCTACGCGCGCTTTGCCGTTCCAGCTGTGACTCCGGCTCTACTTAATCTATCTCTAATAGTTTGCTCATTTTTTCTCGTGCCTTATATGCGCGTGCCAGAATTGGCGCTGGCATGGGCTGTGTTAATCGCGGGAGTTGCGCAGCTCTTGTTTCAATTGCCATTTCTGGCTCGCATGCGGCTAATGCCTGTGCCAACACTGGGGAAATATCACGAGGGTGTTGAGCGCATTAAGAAGCTAATGGTGCCTGCCTTGTTCGGCGTGTCAGTGAGCCAGATTAATCTGTTATTCGATACCCTAATTGCCACGCTGCTCGTGTCTGGCAGCGTGTCTTGGCTGTATTATTCGGATCGTCTCATGGAATTGCCGCTCGGCACCTTCGGGATTGCGATCGCCATAGTGGTACTTCCAAGCCTCTCGAGAAAACATGCCACGTCGTCCTTGAATGAATTTGCTGAGACCTTGGATTGGGCTTTTCGCTTAGTAGTCTTGATTGCTATTCCTGCGGCATTGGCGCTTATCGTCATTGCGGAGCCGCTGCTAATCGCTCTGTTTCACAATGACAAATTCACAGCTACAGACGTCGCAAGCTCAGCAGGCAGTCTCAAAGCCTATGCGCTAGGTTTGATTGCATTCATGTCTATTAAGATATTTGCGCCTGGATATTATGCGCGACAGAATACGAGTACGCCGGTAAAGATTGGTATCGTGGCGATGGTGAGTAATATGGTCATGAATCTAGTCTTCTTCGTAGGCGGTCTCGCTCATGTAGGCCTCGCATTGGCGACTAGCCTCGCTGCGTTCCTGAATGCTGGCTTATTGCTGCGCGGATTATTGGTCGATGGTGTGTTTAAGTTTCAGACCGGCTGGGGGATTTTTCTGCTTCGGGTGCTGTTGGCGAATGCGCTGATGGTTTATTTCCTGATGAGTTTCTCAGGTGATTGGCAGGATTGGTTAGGCTGGACAATGACAGACAAGATAGTTCAGCTGGGTATTTTGGTGATCGGTGGTGTGTTCATTTATGCGGCGGTGCTGTTTGCGGCGGGTTTAAGATGGCGTCATATCTATCGTTAGGGTTGAACAGGTTGAGAACAGCATGAAAAAGGTATACAGCACTGAAATTCTCGCGAATGCTTGGAATATTAAGAATGTTCTGGAGCAAAACGACATTGAGGCGGTGATAAAGAATGAGAACCTTTTCTCGGTTTCAGGCGAGGTGCCTTTTATAGAATGCCTGCCAGAGATCTGGGTTAAGCCCTTGGACTTCGTCCGCGCCGAACAAATAATTTCCGAGCTAGACAGTTCGCCAGAAGACGTTGGTCCAGATTGGACTTGTGCAAGTTGCGGGGAATCCAATCTGAGTAACTATTCTATTTGCTGGAGCTGCGAAAGTAGCCATGAAAGTAGTCATGAGAATGACCTGAGCAATCAATAAACATGTTAAAAAAATTCGCTTTACTCAGCGCGCTTATCGTCCTGCCCTCATCTTTGGTGGCTGAGTGTGTTGTACTTCTGCACGGCTTAGGCAGGCTCTCGAATTCTATGTCGGAGTTGGAGACTAAACTGGCACCTGCGGGGTACGCCGTGGCGAACATCATGTATCCATCGCGTAGTCAGCCTATCGATGTGCTGGCAATTGACGCGATAGGGCGCGGCCTCGCTCAGTGTAGGCGCGAGAGTAGTGGAAAAATTCATTTCATCACGCATTCCCTTGGCGGCATATTGCTGCGTTATTATCTGACGGACAATACGATCGATGAACTAGGTCGGGTCGTGATGCTTGGTCCCCCGAATCAGGGTAGCAAGATCGTAGATGGCCTATTGCCAATTCCTGGTTTTGGTTTTATCGGTGGGCCCGCAGGAGTGGCGTTGGGAACGGGAGAGGGCAGTATCATAGATAGTTTGGGCCCGGTTGAGTTCGATCTCGGTATCATTGCAGGTAGTACGAATATTAACCCGCTAGAGTTTCTGTTTATTGCGGGGCCTAGTGATAGTATCGTTTCGATAGAAAGCACTAAGGTGCAAGGCATGAATGCACATCGGGTCTTGCCGGTAACACATACATTTATGATGCGAAACAACGAGGTGATCGAGGAGGCAATTCATTATTTGAAGACAGGTTCCTTTATTTCCGAGCCTGTTGATGAATAGCACGATGACTGATATGACTGTCAATAGTAATCCCTATACTCGTCTCCACACCCCCGCTAGCCTTCATCCGAACCAAAGTTCTGTGGCTGTCGAGCTAGGCCTCGATGTGGCTAAGCTAGGCTCTGCGGAAGCTGTAGTTGGCGCTATAGAATCTGCACTCGGCAAGACTGCCGAGGAAGAGTGTGCTCGCTGGTTCGCTATTAGTGTGCTCAAGCATCTGCGCAAGGCGAAGTGGGCTACCCCGAGTGGCAGCGATCTGGATGATGTAAGACAGAAGAGCCTAGGCAAGGATTGTTTGGCTGTTGAAGGGTTCTCTTCCTCGCTACGCACAGTCACTAAAGATGCGAGAAGCAAGTTCAGAATAGTGGGCTTTGCCAGCAGTAAGAAAATCGAAAGGGGCGTGTTGGCGACCGGTACCAAGGCTTACAAGATTGCGGCCAAGCAAATCAGAGAAGCGGGATTGGTTGAGCGGCAAGCGCAGCAGACGGGTAACAAAACCGCGTCTAGAAAGAAGGCAGAGAGTCAGCCGCCAGAGTTAAGAGAAGTCGAGAAAACTGTTGTCGGGCGCAGGGCGAAACGTCGTGGCTACTTCGAAGATGAATTCATAAACGTGGCAGAGCCCGCCGAGCTTACATCGGAGACGAACCAGGCCGTGTCCATGAGTAAGGAAGAGTTTGCAGACTTGGATGCCGCATTAAGTAAGAACGACGCTGAAATCATTCAGAAGAACTGGGGTGATCAGCAGAATGAAGATCGTTGGAGTCGTATTCTGGGGCTGTTGGCCGGCGTTGGTTTTTTTGTGTTCGTCGCGTTGCTGTTCTTATAATTGCTCGCTGATTACTCGTCATGCGGCGCGATTAAGCGCGTGACATGAATTTTCCCGTAACCGTGTTCACCTTTATTACTTCCCCCGGAGAGAGGTACTCCGGCACCTGAACTTCTAGGCCGGTCGAAAGTATTGCTGTTTTACTTCTATTCGTCGCAGACGATCCGGTCACAGCCGGTGGAGTATCGGTTACTTCGAGATTCACCGATTGCGGTAATTCGATGCCAAGCAGATTGCCATCCATGATCAAGGCTATGATGTCTTCCTGTTGTTCTATCAAGTAATCTATCTGACCCTCTAGCCGGTCGGAGTCTATCGCGTACTGACTGAAGTCTTCCATATTCATAAAATAGTAGGTGTCGCCGTCCAAGTAAGAATACTGTACGCCGACGCGGACACAATCGGCTTCCTTTAGGAGATCGTCTCCCTTGAATGAAGAGTCTAGTTTCTGGTGAGTCTGCAGATTGTTGAAACGGACTTTATAGAGTGTGGCCGCTCCACGAGAAGAGGGGCTCTTGCTCTCTGTCTGCTTGACAATATGTGGTACGCCATCGATGTCGACGATCATTCCTCGTTTAAGTTCGTTGGCTTTAGGCACGCTGCTTATTCCTCTTTTGCTGGGCTGAATTCCACTATCTTGCTGTTGTTCTATTGAGGCTCGGAGGCGGTAGCAGTCACGTGCTCAATAATGTGGGGAATCTACAGAATGGGAGTGCTTCTGTAAACAACGACGCACTAATCATTAGTGGCGGCGCTACATATTAGCGATAAGGCTTTGAATAGTAGCTGTTTTCAACCATAATCCGGAATCCCAAAAAAAGCATCAAGGTACGGCAATGACAGAGCGCATAAAGGAAGTCGACAATCTTCATATTATTGGTCATGAGGAATTGGCCTCGCCAGCGGCACTAAAGAGCGAGTTTTCTCTAGAAGGTAAGGCGCTGGAGACGGTGAAGAATGGTCACCGCGCAGTCAAAGGCATTCTCGATCATGAGGATCCGAGGTTGATCGTCGTCGTCGGACCGTGTTCCATCCACAGTGCGGTAGAAGCGCTCGAATATGCTCGACGTCTGAAGACTCTGGCAGATGACTTGTCGAACGAGTTATTGATCGTGATGCGCGTTTATTTCGAGAAGCCACGAACAGCTATTGGTTGGGAAGGACTAATCTATGATCCCCATCTCGATGGCAGCCACAAGATCGATCATGGATTGCGCATCGGTCGGCGACTGATGTTGGATATTGCCGAAATAGGACTGCCTATCGGCATCGAGGCCTTGGATCTAATTACGCCGCAGTATCTGCAAGATTTGGTTAGCTGGACCGCGATAGGTGCGCGTACCACTGAATCTCCGACTCACAGAAAGCTTTCGAGCGGCATTTCATCTGCGGTGGGATTCAAGAACAATGTCGATGGCGGTCTGATGGTCGCGGTAAATGCGATTCGCTCTGCATCTGCTACAAATAGTTTTATCAGTGTGACAGAAGATGGCAAGGTTGCCATGTTTCGAACGGGGGGTAATCCTCATTGCCACGTCATTCTTAGAGGGGGCAAGTCACCCAATTATGATGCAGCGAGCGTAGCGGCATGCGAAGCAGAGTTGCAGAAGGCGGGCTTGATAGAGAATGTCATGATCGACTGTAGTCATGGCAACTCTAATAAGGATCATCGTAACCAGAAATTGGTTTTGGATGAGATCGCGACACAGATCAACGGCGGCAATAAGTCCATCATCGGCATCATGGTCGAGAGTAACTTGGAAGAGGGCAATCAGCCTATTCCAGATGACCTGGATGATCTGAAATACGGCGTGTCGGTTACCGATGCCTGTATCGACTGGTCAACAACTGAGACGTTGCTTAGAGAATTCGCCGGATCTATATCGGAATCTCTGAAGTCTCGCGCAGTCTAGTCATTGCGCTGCCAGTGCGGTCAAAAGGCGACCGCACTGGCAGCGCAAGGCAAAAGTTGTGCTTGTAGCTTTAGTTAGGCTTTCAGTACAGCAGCGAGGCTGTTGGCTAAATACTCTATGTTGGAGTCGTTAATACCAGCTACGTTGATGCGGCTGGAGTTAACGAGGTAGATGCTGTAGTCATTGACTAGCGACTGAACCTGATCGACATTCACGCCGAGGAAGGAGAACATACCTTTCTCTCTCTCGATAAAGCTAAAATCCTGCTCAATTCCAATAGACTGAATCTGCTTAACGAATTGGGCGCGCAGACCATTTATACGATCACGCATCTCGGTTAATTCGGCATCCCATTCCGTGCGCAATGCAGCATCCGAGAGAATCAGCTGAACGATGGCTGCGCCATGATCAGGTGGCATTGAGTACATCGCTCTAGCGGCGCCCGCTATCTGGGTCGTAGCTACTGAGGCGGCGGCATCGCTATCGCAGATTAACGTCATCGCACCGGTACGCTCGCGGTAGAGCCCGAAGTTTTTCGAGCAGGAGCTGACTACGATCAATTCGGGTAAGGATTCGGCGAGTAAACGGGTGCCGTAGACATCTTCTTCCAGGCCGTCTCCCAATCCCTGATAGGCGAGGTCGATAAACACGATGAAGCCCTGCTTGAGTGCGACGTCTCGGACTTGTTGCCACTGCTCCTGGTTGAGATCGGCACCACAGGGGTTATGGCAGCAGCCATGTAGCAACACGATATCGCCGCTACCAATCTTGCTAAGACATTCAATCATCGCATCGAAGTTCACACTATGACTGTCGTAGTCGTAGTAGGGATACTCAGCGATCTTGAGTCCAGCCGAGCCTAGCAGAGGCATGTGGTTTGCCCAAGTTGGGTTGCTTACCCAGACGGTAGCATCCGGGTTGGCGGATTTAATGAACTCGGCGGCGAGTCGCAAGCCACCGCAGCCACCGGGTGACTGCACGGTAACGCGTCGCTTACCTAGCTTGTCATTGAGAGATTTTCCCAGTAACAGTTCCGCTACTATCGCGTTGTAGTCGGCAGCGCCGGTTGGGCCCACGTAACTTTTCGTCTGCTGCGATTTGAGGATCATTTCCTCGGCTTTCTTTACCGCCGTCATTACGGGCGTATCGCCAGTCTCATTTTTGTAAACGCCGATCCCCAAATCGATTTTCTTTGGGTTGCTGTCGGCACGGTAGCTGGCCATGAGTCCCAGAATGGGGTCTGCGGGAAGAGCTGGAAGTGATTGAAACATGATGTTTACTCTATCTTCTCTGGTGGGCTTTGAGGGTGTTTTGCAGCAGAGAGGCGCGTGTCATTGGACCTACACCTCCGGTTACGTAAGTGATATAGGAGCACTTGTCTTTCACGTTCTCAAAATCAACATCGCCTACGTTTCTAAAACCTGATTTCTTTGTGTCATCAACAACTCGAGTCTGGCCTACGTCGATAACAACGGCGCCTTCTTTTACCATGTCTGCGGTGACGAATTCTGTCTTACCAATAGCGACGATGAGTATGTCGGCTGTTGCACAAAGCGCAGCGAGGTTCTTGGTTCTGCTATGAGCGATGGTGACGGTCGCGTTGCCCGGATTGGTATTGCGCGACATCAGCACGGCCATCGGCGTACCGACGATGTTGCTGCGTCCTAGGACGACACAGTGCTTGCCCTCGGTATCTATCTCATAGCGTTTTAACAGTTCCATGATGCCATTGGGTGTGGCCGATATAAAAGTGGGCAGGCCCAGGCTCAGACGGCCCACGTTTTCGGGACAGAAACCATCGACATCTTTGGCAGGATCGATAGCCAAGATGATCTTGTTCTCATCGATATGCTTGGGAAGTGGCAGTTGCACGATGAAACCATCGATCGCATCGTTGTTGTTTAGTTCATCGACCTTAGCGAGCAATTCCTGCTCGCTAATAGTGTCCTCAAGACGAATTGTGGTTGACTCGAAATCTACCTCAGCACAGTCCTTTACCTTGAAGGCGACATAGTTCTGCGAGGCGCCGTCATTGCCGACGAGCACCGCCGCGAGGTGAGGAGCGCGCTGGCCGCTGGCTTTAATTTTAGAGACGGCCTGGGCTATTTCTTGACGAATTTTCTGCGAGCAAGACTTGCCATCAAGTAGTTGCATAGTGATCTTTCCAGTGTTTTAGTTGCTCTAGCGCGTATGCGATGAGTTGCGCTGGGAATAGCGTATTTCGAAGTGGCACTATGATAAACGAGCGGCCAGTTTAGCTCAAGCTCGGCAGGCGATTATAGCCTACCACTTACCACTATTTTCCATGCTCTTCCACGGCTCTTGAGTTGGCAGTGCATCTCCGTGCTGCAGGAGTTCGATCGAGATATTATCCGGCGACCGAACAAATGCCATATGACCATCTCGCGGGGGCCGATTGATAGTTACACCGGCATCCATCAGTTTCTGGCAAGTGTCGTAGATGTTGTCTACGGCGTAGGCGAGGTGACCGAAATTACGGCCCTCGTCATACTCTTCAGGGTCCCAGTTATAGGTGAGTTCGACCTGTGCGTGCTCATCGCCTTCGGCTGCGAGAAACACCAGACTAAATCTAGCTTCCTCGAAATCGCGACGCTGCAGCTGTTTGAGACCTAGATGTTCGCAGTAGAACTCCAAAGACTTATCTAGATCGTTTACGCGGACCATTGTGTGAAGGTATTTCATAGAAATTACTCGATTGCTGTTTGTGAATGGATTGTTAGAGCGACTATTTAAAAGAGTACGACCGATCGAATGCTTTTGCCTTCGTGCATGAGATCGAATGCCTTATTGATATCTTCCAGTGGCATCGTGTGTGTGATGAGTGGGTCGATCTGGATCTTGCCATTCATATACCAATCGACAATTTTGGGTACATCGCTGCGGCCGCGGGCGCCACCGAAGGCGGTGCCTTTCCAGGAGCGGCCGGTTACCAGCTGAAAAGGGCGCGTCGAGATCTCTTGCCCGGCTCCTGCTACGCCGATGATAAAGGACTCGCCCCATCCCTTGTGGCAGCACTCCAACGCCTGGCGCATGGTCGTGGTGTTGCCTATGCATTCGAATGAGTAGTCCACGCCGCCGCCGGTTAATTCGATTATGGCCTCTGTGACATCGTCGGTTTCGACTGGGTTGATAAAGTCGGTCATACCGAATTCGCGACCGAGTTTCTCGCGGTCCTCATTGAGGTCGACGCCAATGATTCGGTCGGCTCCAACCATCTTAGCTCCCTGGACTACATTCAGGCCGATGCCGCCGAGCCCGAAAACCGCCACCGTACTGCCTGGTTCTACCTTGGCATCGAACGCTACTACTCCCACCCCTGTAGTAACGCCGCAGCCGATATAACACACCTTATCGAATGGGGCGTCCGAGCGAATCTTCGCTAGGGCTATCTCCGGCAGCACGGTGTAGTTAGAAAACGTAGAGCATCCCATATAGTGCAAGATGGGCTTGCCATCAAGCGAGAAGCGACTGCTGCCGTCCGGCATCAGTCCCTTACCCTGTGTCGCGCGTATCGATTGGCAAAGATTTGTCTTGGGGTTCAGGCAGAAATCACATTCACGACATTCGGGTGTATATAAGGGGATGACGGTGTCGCCAACCTTTAGGGAGCTAACACCAGCACCGACTTCGAGAACAATGCCAGCACCTTCATGGCCGAGTATAGCGGGGAAAGCACCCTCAGGATCATCGCCTGACAGGGTGAATGCATCCGTGTGGCAGATGCCAGTCGCTTTGATCTCAACGAGAACTTCTCCAGCTTTTGGGCCTTCCAGATCTACTTCGACGATTTCAAGTGGCCTGCCTGCTTCGAATGCAACCGCAGCGCGTGATTTCATGAATTTCTTCCTTGTTGTTACTGAGATTGTTGTCTAACTATTCGCATTGTAAGAGCCCCGTGCGCCAGCGGCAACTTAGGCTGCCATAGAATTGTTCAATCCTGACGTTTGCCTAGCGCTGGAGCTTGTGGCTAGATGCGAGTATTATCGTGCGCTCAATTCTGGGCCTTGGCAATCATGAAGAGAATTGCGCTATTTCTATTCACCCTCCTTGGAAGTGCAAGTTTCTTTGCCGTTGTGCCAGGCACGCTGGCGGCTGAGGTGGATGACAACGTTGTGTGGATCGATGTGCGCTCCGGGCAGGAGTATCGTCGCGGGCATATCGAAGGCGCGATTAATATTCCTCACGGTGATATCGGTCATAGAATATTTGTAGAAGTGCCCGATACCTTCAAAGAAGTACACATATACGATGGCAGTCAGGGGACATTCGCAGGCATTGCACTCGAAATATTAATGGAGATAGGTTTTCAGGAAGTAGTTAACGAAGGCGGCTATGAAGCTCTGCTTGAGAAGCAGGGCATCAGTGAAGAGTAGTTTGATCATCACTGCAGTGTTCGCCCATTCACTTCACGTTTTACTATCAGCCGGCTCAATGCTGCGCTGATCCTGCCTGCAATCGCTTATGGAAATCGCAATAGTAGTATTCGTAATATTCGTTGGCTCGTTTGTTCAGAGTTCAATCGGTTTCGGCTTGGCTATCATCGCGGCTCCAATTCTTTTCCTGATAGATCCGCTTTATGTACCTGCGCCCATTACTATCTCGGCGTTAACGTTGTCGGTTGCAAATTCTTATAGCCACTGGCGCTCAATTTCGTTTCGTGGTTTGAGGTTTGCGATTCTAGGGAGAATCCCCGGGACCATATCCGGTGGCTTCCTGTTGCTCTGGATCGATCAGCAAGCGCTGGCCCTCTGGTTGGGCCTGTCCGTTCTAGTCGCGGTAGCTCTCAGCATGAGCAATATCGTTTTCAAGGCGAATGGGAAGTCGCTTTTCTGCGCAGGTTTTCTTTCTGGATTCATGGGAACGAGTACGTCAATCGGCGGG
>NVUL01000002.1 GCA_002401885.1 SAR86 cluster bacterium | reverse complement strand
GTAGCCTTTGCTGCTCTCAAAATCTCGCGCGCGCTTGTTCGCATCAAACTGTAGTAGAACATCTTCAACCTGCCCTGCGAACACCAGCAGATTAGTAAAGCCATCCATCTCTTTCCGCATCTGCAGAAATCCTGAGATCGCTTTTGCCGCCTCTATCCTCGGCGTGTTCTTCATGGAGTATCCACCCTGCAAGGGCCAGGAAAACTCTTCCGCTACCAGGTTCGGCTCGAATCCATTCTGCCCCAAGGCCTTTAGAATTGCCTGCATCAACGTCAGGGATTCTTCGCTGAGCTGTCGAGATCCCTGGGTCGGCACCTCATCGAGCACCGCAAGTTTTTCATTAATACGGTAGTAGCGTAGCGTAAAGCTTAGGCTGTTCTCTTGATCCAGAGCCGAGTCAGATTCATTCTCGCTTTCCGGCCCTTGTCTCGATTGCCGGATTGGCGTTACCGTCGCTTTGCGAAGGGCAGGCGGGCGCGAGCGCAGCTCTTCTACCGCATCGAGCCCACTGGCTTTTCTCTCGCTCTTCGCTGAGATCGTGGTCTTCGCCTCTATTGGATCATTCAACTCAGTAAGGACAGGGCTTACAGCCGGAAAATCGTAGTCAGGCGAAGGCTTCGCGCCTGGCAACTGTTGCCGGGGGAAGTAGGTCTGAATATCCATGGCCTCTAAATAGGCCTGTCGTTTTCGTTCATTCATCAAGGGACGCACTGCAGAAAAAATCTATGGGTAAATATACTCGTTTGCACTGACTACAACAATACAATCACCCATACCCCTAGCGGCAAATCGAGGAATAGCCCTAGCAATTGAAGTAGAGACCCATTCGTGATTGAATCCGCGTTCGTTGTATTTGAGGTAACCCCATGAAAGCGATAGTCTGTAAGACCTATGGTCCCCCTGAAAATCTTGCATTAGAAGAGATCGATGATCCTGTTGCCGCAGAGAATGAGGCGGTCGTTCAGGTTTACTCCGCATCGCTGAATTTTCCAGACGGATTGCAAATTCAAGGTAAATACCAATTCCAACCACCGATGCCATTCACACCAGGCTCTGAAGTTGGTGGAATAATTACTTCTGTTGGTGCAGGCATTCAAGACTTCGCTGTAGGCGATAGAGTCATGGCCACGCCAGGTATCGGCGGATTAGCTGAACAGGTCGCTGTCAAAGCCGATGGTCTACGTAAGATTCCAGACAGCATGGATTTCAAGACAGCGGCTGGCTTCGCGATGATTTACACAACCTCCTATTATGCACTGAAGCAACGCGCACAGTTGCGACGCGGCGAAACTCTGCTCGTTCTCGGCGCCAGTGGTGGTGTCGGCCTAGCCGCCGTTGAACTTGGCAAACTCATGGGCGCCAAGGTGATTGCTGCTGCCAGCTCCGATGAAAAACTTGATTTCGTCAATCGTTTGAATCCCGATGCATTGCTCAACTATGCCGATGGCGAACTCAAAGAGAGAGTAAAAGAACTTACCGATGGCAAGGGTGCCGACGTAATCTATGATCCTGTAGGCGGCGACCTCTTCGATCAAAGCTGCCGCTGCATAAACTGGAATGGAAGGCTTCTAGTCGTGGGATTCGCAAGCGGGCGCATTCCAGAGTACAAGGCAAACCTCGCCCTACTCAAAGGATCATCCATGGTAGGCGTATTCCTCGGCCGCTTCAGAAAAGAAGAACCAGCAGAATACGAGAAGAACTTCGCCGAACTGCTGGAAATGTACAACGCAGGAAAATTAAAACCCATCGTCACCGAATCTTTCGCAATGACCGATTTCGTAGACGCATTCAATGTGTTTACCGAACGCAAAGTCATGGGCAAGGTGACGTTGGAGATAAACAAAGAGTGACAATTCAAGCCAACAAACTGTCCGAACAACAAATAAGCGATGACCTAAGTCAGCTAAAAACCATTGCCGCCGCACACATGGCCCCCGGCACCGCACTCGAAACTGAAACCATCAACATCGACGGTCAGGATTTGAATGTTTTCGCCAACGTTCCAGCGAACCTCGGCGAGCTCTATAAGCTTGGATTGGAAGCAGATGATCAAACCTTTTTGGTGTATCAGCAAGAGCGGTTTAGTTTCGCCGAGAGCTTGGATCTGGCACTGCGCATGGCGCGTGTACTCAGAGAGAAATACGAGATTCAACTAGGTGATCGTGTGGCCATTTGTGCACGCAACTCCCCCGAATGGTGCATCGCATATATGGCCACCACGCTTGTGGGCGCAATTGCCGTACCCATGAACTCTTGGTGGAAGGGCCCTGAATTAAAATATGGCCTTAGCGACAGCAACAGTAAATTAATCTTTCTAGACCCAGCACGATTAGACTTAGTACAGCCATTCCTAGACAGCCTCGATGTGCAAATCGTGATGTTCAAGCCCGAGATCGAATCGGCATTCCCCGAATTTTATGAGCTCGCCCGATCCGTGGAACCGCTTTCTCAAGATGAACTGAATGAGATAGAAGTATTTCCCGAAGACAAAGCCTCGATCATGTATACCTCAGGCTCGACAGGTATGCCTAAGGGCGTGCTATCTACCCATCGAAACATAATCAACGCCCTCTACACCTGGAAGTTCGTCAAAGAGATCACTGAGATTCTCAGACCTGAGTTATTGGAAGAGAACCCAGAATTTCCACCGGCCCTGCTCGCGAATGTCCCGCTATTTCATGTAACCGGAAGTCACGCCCAATTTTTAGCCAGCTTCGTCTACTTACGCAAGTTTGTGATGATGTACAAATGGGATGCCGAGGCCGCTCTGAAACTAATAGAGGAAGAGAGAATTTCAGTATTTCATGGCGTGCCCACGATGGCTTGGGAAATCATGCAATCGCCAAACTTCGATGCAACAGACTTAAGTAGCTTGCGCGGTGTTCAGAGCGGTGGCGCTGCTCGCCCGCCAGAACACCTTAATATGATCATGCAGAAATTTCCCGATTCGGCGATTCCCGGTCTTGGCTACGGCCTCACTGAGACAAACGCAATAGGCGCAATAATATCTGGGAAATTCTACGCGAGCAGACCAAATAGCACAGGGCGGCCTACACCTCCGGTAACGAGTGTAAAGATCGTCGACGACGAAGGTAACACTTTGGAAGATGGAGGAGTTGGCGAGATCTGCATCAAGGGTGCGACCGTCATGAAGGGCTACTGGAATAACCCTGAGGCCACCGCGGAAGTCATAAAAGACGGTTGGTTTCATAGCGGCGATATCGGCATGTTGGATGAATTGGGTTTTCTCATCATCCTAGATCGTGCAAAAGACATTGTTATTCGTGGTGGCGAAAACATAGGCTGCGCCGAAGTCGAATACGCAATCAGCGAACATCCTGAGGTAAATGAAGTTTCTGTTTATGGCATTCCCGAAGAACGTCTGGGCGAAATGCTCTGCTCTTCAATCATGCTGCAAGCGGGCAGCGAACTTAACTCTGCACAGCTAACCAGCTTTCTAAGCTCGCGCATAGCAGCGTTCAAGATACCGGAGAAGTTCTTTTTCCAGTATGAGCAATTGCCTCGCATAGCAACAGGCAAAATTGCCAAGAAGGAACTGCGGCAAAAGACGCTGAAACTGCTAAGTAAGTAACAACCTCACAGACGCCTCTGATTCCACTTGTTATCTAATTACTTGGGTCGAGTTTGCGCGCAGCACATAATCCAAAACCGAGTGGAAATAGGAAATGATAAATCAGGAAAACACACTAACTTATTATGAATTTGAGCAAGGTGTTAAGTTTATTCAGAACGTCGCTTGCAAACTAAGAACATAATCCGCTATCACTCTATTGTCCTGCAAATCTACTCGGCTAACAGCACCGTTGGCTATATTGCCATCATAAAATGTCTTGTCGAAAGTACGCCCGTCTTCATTTAGGAAATGCGCACCTTCGAAACGTGCCTTCATCGTAGGTGAGAAATTATATTCGAAAAAAGCACTGGATAAATGAATCTCGAAATCGGTCACCTCAACCAGAGACACATCCTGAAGTTCCCATCCACTTCGGCGATGGGCAGAAAAATCAGTCGCAAGCACCTGTTTTTATTCATTTTAATTCGAGTTCAAAACTGCCGAAAAGATTCCTGAAGTTTTTGACACTTTTTACTGAAGATTCGCGCCTGAACAAACGATAGGTTTACCTAGGAGCCCTAGCTCTATGTTGACACCCGTTTAGTGACAGAGTGAGAATCGCCATGAAAGAACTTCAGTGGGATGATTCAATCGACGACTCGAAAGAGTATTTTGAAGCTGCTGTAATACTGCCTGCCGATGAGGCAGTTGAGGTTGACGAAGTATCGGTGAAGGCAATTTCGCCGAAGACTCAATTTACCGACCTGCGTCGACGCATCGAAGAGCGCTTAGATGGAAAACGCATCGATCATGAGTTTGAATACGACGACCTGGATGGCCTGCTCGACAACATGAGCTAGACTCGAATGTCGTCAGAAATCGTCTGCAGCCGGCTTTCTTGGCTCTGCTGACGACCGCTCAATCTTAGTCAGATGCCATTAGTTTCGCGGTACTTGGCGCCGCTGAAATTCCTCAAAAAACCGCTATCCACTCACTACCATAGTTAGTATGATTAGGCGCTCTTTTGATTAGAATTATTAGAAAATGACTTATTGTGTAGCAGTATCAGTGGATGCGGGCATGGTGTTTTGCTCCGATTCACTCACTAACGCCGGCATCGATCAGGTGTCTACGTACAGCAAAATGTTTCACTTCGGCATCGACGGTGAACGACAAATCATCATCCTCTGCGCAGGAAATCTAGCCACATCCCAGGCCACCATCGCTACCATTAAATCTGACATTAGGAAGGAAGCTGATGTAAATCTTCTGAACATAGAAACCTTAGAAGAGGCGGCCGACTACATCGGAGATATTTCCAGAGAGCAACAGGAAAAGCGCACAATAGAAGGCAAGAAATTTGAGGCCAGTTTTATTATTGGTGGCCAGATTGGCAGCGCCAAGCATGAGACCATCCTCGTCTATCCGGAGGGGAATCACATCACTACCTCCACTGACACACCCTATCTGCAAATCGGCGAGAGCAAGTACGGCAAACCGATTCTAGACCGCATCCTACAGCCCGACCTCGATCTCGATACCAGCGCCATGTGTGCACTCGTTTCCATGGACTCAACTCTCCGCAGTAATCTCAGCGTAGGGCCACCGATAGAGATGCTAATCTATAAAACTGGCTCTCTCACGGCAACGAACCTCCACCGTTTCGAGGAAGATAGCGAATTCCTTCGCGATATCAAGAAATCTTGGGACCAGCTTCTCAAGAAAGCCTTCTTACGCATGCCGCCTCTGACTTGGGCAACTAATTGGGACAGACTAGGCCGTGAACGAAACGGAGCTTCTTAAGGGAAGTTTCAGAAAGCACGAAAGGATAAGCATCTTCCAGCCCCATACTCCTGTTCAACGAATTCAGTAACAGCGTCAGTTCTCCCCACTTGCGCAGGGTATTGTCGATATCATCGAACTGCGCAGAGCTCTGCCTCACCCGATATTGATTTGCAGTCTCTAGCGTATCGATCATGTGTAAGTAATGTGCCCAAACCTCGGCCCAGTCTTCCCAGGGATGCGACTGCGCATAATGGCTGATCATGTTCGGATCGTGAGGTGAGACGAGATTATTCTCATAATACTCACTCAGAGCCTTAGCGTAATCTTGAGTATAGTCCCCAAACAATTCCACGAACTGCTGTTTTATTTCATCGGTAGCTATCAGCTTCAGAAAGTAATAGTGGCCACTTTCGTGACGAAAATGGCCTAAGAGGGTTCGATACAGTTCCCGCGTGTACTGGCGCGCTATCTCACTTTTCACGCGATCCGCTTCCGCTATATTAATAGTGATCATGCCATCGAGATGACCTGTATTTACATGCCGCTCGAAAACTTCTGGGTTTGTCCTCTGATCTTCCATGAACTTGAATGCCAGCCCCATGGGATCTTTGCTCTTGCCCACCACGGGCAGATTTAGACTCAGAAGAGAATAGATAAGCCTACGCTTGGCACACTCCAGACTCTTCCACCAGGCGCGGCGATTCTGATCAAGCAGGTTAGGAATTGTATGGTTTAGCTCGCAGGAGAGACAGTAGTCTGATTGCGGTTCTTTCACCAACCAATTACACACGTCATAGTCGATAGAATTCTTACAGCGGCGTAACTTGGATTTCGATCCAACTCCCCCGTCGGTTAGTCTGCGCATCTTCATGCCGTGCGGGTCGAAACCAACACTGTAACCGCAACTAAGGCATTTGGTATTCTCAAAAAAGAGCACCTGCCCGCATTTACATTTAAAATTTTTCATCTATTTATGAGGAAGAAACCAAGTATCAGCAATGCTAGTGTGTATCTTTGCAATCTCTATTTGCAAGTCATCCAAATATTGAAACAAACCGGCCTCGAGCAGCTTGCTTATATTACCTTTCTCTATAATTCGCAGAGTCTTATCAACTTGTTTGGCGGCCTTGGTATTATTTGGCAGGTGCTTTAACACTTTGGTGATTGTGGTCAGCACATGTGTCGCTGCGCGTGGAAAATCATCATCTTGCAAAAGAAATCTCACGACGTCTTCGCCATTCACACGGTGCTTCACATGCTGACGGTACATCTGATAGGCGGTAAGTGAGCGCAGGATATTCATCCAAAGAGTGTTCTCATAAGGCTCACTGGATTCTGCTGGCTTTGCTCCTGACCCTATATCGGTAAGCAGATTGCCGGAGCCAACATCGACAATTCGGGTTGCCATATCGGCGCGCTCGAGAGACCTGCCTAAACGCACAAAGCTGTAGGCTGCTCCCCTGCTCATACTGCCAGCCATTAATCCTGATATCTCGTGACATTTTGAGATGATTTCTTCGAGAAACTTGTGCCTCGAGCCTCCCGAGATAGAATCAGCCGCATTGTCTTTTGCGTAGTGAAATAAATCATTAATCTGCTCGAATGCTTCCAACGGCATAATCTCCCGCGTGGTACGGGCATTCTCGCGGGTATTCGCCAGTGTATTCAAAAGCGAGCTGGCGCTGTCAAGCAACAGGAAGCGCATTACATTGCGCTCATTCGCCTGTTTGTATTTCTCACCAAAGGATTGATCAGTTCCGGTAATCTCAACCAATGACCGCCAACTTAGTTTCGTGCCCGGAGGCAAGTCTAACAATAGTGTTGAGAAGACGCTGAGCAGGCGCGCGGTGTTCTCGGCCCGTTCCAAATAACGTGCCTGCCAGTAAATTCGTTCAGCTACTCGAGAAAGCATGGGCTTATTTGTCTCCCACTATCCAGGTGTCTTTACTTCCGCCACCCTGTGATGAATTGACTATGAATGAACCTTTTACCATGGCAACTCGTGTTAGGCCGCCCGCGGTTACATGCGTCTTGTCAGCTTGCAGTATGAAGGGGCGTAGATCCACGTGCCGCGGCTCAACAACGCGCTCACCCAATATGGGCACCGTGGAAAGAGATATCAGTGGCTGCGCCATATAATTTCTCGGGTCAGCCTTAATTCTTCGAGCAAATTCAGCCAACTCACGCTTACTTGCCTGCGGGCCAATCAGCATTCCATAGCCCCCGGATTCATTCGCTGGTTTTATTACAAGCTTGTCTAGATTCTGTAGTACGTGCTGGCGCTGTACTTTATCGACACACAGAAAACTCTGCACATTCGGCAGAAGAGGCTCTTCTCCGAGATAGTATTTAATCATTTCTGGCACGTAGGTATAGATAATCTTGTCGTCGGCGACGCCTGCACCGGGAGCATTTGCGAGAGCAACGTTGCCTTTTACCCAGGATTTGAAAAGGCCGGGCACGCCAAGGGTAGAATCTTTTCGAAACACTTTTGGGTCAAGAAACATGTCATCGATTCTACGATAGATCACATCGACCTGAGACAGACCATCGATCGTGCGCATAAAGACTTTGTCTTTTTCAACAACAAGATCACTACCTTCAACGAGTTCCGCGCCCATTCTCTGCGCGAGGAAAGAATGCTCGAAGTAGGCGGAGTTGAAGGCTCCTGGAGTAAGTACTACAACCTCGGGATAGTCGGACGGCCGTGGTGAGATGGCAGCGAGTGTATCAAACAGCTGCGCCGGATATTCGGTAATAGGACGAATACGATGATTCTCGAATAACTCAGGRAATACTCGCTTCGTAACACGCCTGTTCTCTAGCATGTAGGAAACGCCKGAAGGCACTCGCAGATTATCTTCTAATACATAGAATTGGCCGTCATCRCCCTTTATCAAATCCGTTCCACATATGTGCGCCCACACGCCATACTTCGGGTTTATCCCCATGCACTCCTTTCTGAAATTCACCGAATCGAGGACCAGTTCCTTGGGAATTACTTTGTCCTTGAAAATTTTCTGATCGTTGTAGGTATCGTTGATAAAGCAATTCAGTGCACGTAGGCGTTGTTGCAGACCAAGACTGGTTTGATCCCATTCCTTCTCGGCAATGATGCGGGGAATAATGTCGTATGGCCATTCACGATCAATATTCCCGGCGTCACTGTAAACAGTGAAGGAGA
This sequence comes from SAR86 cluster bacterium, assembly GCA_002401885.1. Taxonomy (GTDB): domain Bacteria; phylum Pseudomonadota; class Gammaproteobacteria; order Pseudomonadales; family Pseudohongiellaceae; genus UBA9145. The sequence goes on along the minus strand of NVUL01000002.1, from coordinate 83,647 downwards.
TACCCATTGTCTTGATTGCAAGATCGGCTGCGCGCTTCTTCTCTAACAACTCGCCATGGGTGAGAGAGGCGAGATAACTCGCTAGACGGCGTGCTGGTTTGCGAGCAAATCCTGGAGAGCTAATGATCTCGTCGAAAAATTTTCCTGAATTGTAAGTCTTCCAGTTGACACGCATAAAAATTTCTCGAGGAAAAGTGAATCACTAAGTTAAAGCATTCTGACGTTACTGGCAATCTTGATGCCGATCTCTTCGCCTACAGAGGCCACGCCATTAGTAGCAATGGCAGCGCGACGATGACGATAACAATTTCCAAAGGCAAGCCCATTCGCCAATAGTCACCAAATTTGTAACCGCCCGGGCCCATTATCAAAGCGTTGTTCTGATGACCTATAGGAGTCAGAAATGCGCATGATGCACCTACCGCCACTGCCATCAAGAAGGCATCAGGGTTGAGGTTGAGGGCAAGTGCGATATTGTATGCAATCGGCGCCATGAGAATTGCCGTCGCCGCATTGTTAAGAACATCGGAAATCGTCATCGTAATGATCAGTATCATGGCTATTAGAAATACAGGAGACAGATCGCCGGCAACTGCAAGAATTCCATTGACTAACAAAGTCGTGGTGCCAGTTGTCTCCAATGCAGTGCCGAGCGGAATCATCGCACCAAGCAGTACGACAACAGCCCAATCCACACCATCATAAAATTCCCTAACAGGTACTATATTTAAAAGAACCATAACAACGGTAGCCAATCCTAATGCGAGCTGTATCGTGATCAATCCACTCGCAGCTGCCACGATCGCGAGAATAAAAGTGAGCATGGCGGGAATGGCCTTTGTATTTCTGCCTAGGCCAAGCGCCCGCTTCGCAAGGGGGTAGCAATCCAACTTGATAATTGCCTCTTCAATTTCATCTACTTCGCCGTGCAGTAGCAACACGTCTCCTACTGCAAATTTAAAGTCCCGCAGCCTTTCCCTATGCGGCGTACCCGACCGAGACGCCGCCAATAGATTTACCCCATACTTTCGGTTAAACCTCAATTGGCTGGGCGTCCTCCCCACGATGGGCGAATTCGGAGTGACCACAACTTCAGCAGCCTCCATATCTTCCGAGTGCAGAACCTCTCTCTGCGCATTCTCCGCTGCTACCATTTGTAAGTTGTGCTTCTTAGAGAACTGAGTAATATCCTCATGCGAACCCTGGATCATTAGCAAATCGCTGGCTGCTATAAGCTGCCGTCGATAAACAACAGGAATGTTTTCTCGCCTATGAACCATCGATAACAGTGTCAGCTTTTGTTCTGCAAGACTGTCTTTTAGCTCTCCAGCCTTTTTTTCGAAAAAAGTCGATTCTTCCGTAACCTTTAATTCGAACAAATATTTCTCTACATCGAAAAGTTCGAGGCCGGTGGTTTGTTTTCGCACCTTTACCAACTTCCAACCGATAAACAGCATGAAGAAAATGCCGCATATCGCTATGCCACCACCTACCGGCGCATAGTCAAACATTGTAAAGGCTTCGCCGGTCATCTGTTGCCGATAATTTGCGATCAAAATATTCGGCGGAGTACCAATTAGAGTAACCAAGCCTCCCAAGATCGAGCCAAATGAGAGCGGCATCAAAACCGTTGCCGGAGATCGGCCTGCCTTGTTCGTAGATTGAATTGCAATAGGCATCAACAATGCCAAGGCACCGACATTATTCATAAACATCGACAGAAAAGCGGCGAGAAAGGTTAATACCGCAATATGAAGAAACGGCTTCGAGGAAATAGGCTCTATGGCATCTGCGATGAATTCGACAGCTCCAGATTTCGTCAAACCAAAGCTTACTATCAACACCATTATCACCGTAACAGTCGCCGGATTCCCAAATCCAGCGAACATCTCGGTTTGTGGTATCAGGCCAAAGATACTAGCGGCAAATAGTGCACCGAGCGCGACTATGTCGTAACGCCAACGCCCCCATACTAACAAGATTAACAGGGCAAGGAGAATAAGCAGCAAAACACTTTGGTCAGTAGTCATTTAGAAAAACCTGATTATGCAATTCTAAAATTCAGAACCCCAACACCCTCAACGGAGGCACATAGTCGATCACCCTTGGATACAGCTGCCACGCCAGATGGAGTGCCCGTGTAGATAATATCTCCGGATTTTAATTCGAAGAACTTGGAGAGCTCACTGATTATTTCGGGCACTGACCAAATCATCTCACTGAGGCTGGCGTGCTGTCGAATTTCATCATTTACCTTTAGAGAGATTTGCCTATCACCAAGCTGAGCCAGTTCGCTCGCAGGCAGTATTGCAGAGATTGGCGCAGACTGATCGAAACCCTTGGCTAGATCCCAGGGCCGACCTTTACTCTTGGCAATAGCCTGCAGATCGCGACGGGTGAAGTCTATGCCAACTGCATAGCCATAGACGCAGTCCATCGCCGATTCGAGATCAATATCTTTGCCCCCCGATTTTAAGGCAACAACTAGTTCAACTTCATGATGTAGGTCGTTCGTTGCTTGAGGATAGGCTACGTCTTGGTTGAAAGTGACGCAGGCGCTCGCTGGTTTGCTAAAAAAAACGGGCGGCTCCTGTTTCGGGTCTCCACCCATCTCCTTCACATGCTCGCTATAGTTTCTGCCTACACAATAGATTCGATGAACAGGAAATCGTGGAGTCTGTTCACTCACCTCAGCTTGCGCATCAAGCCTCACTGGCACGGTGGTAGGTTCTTGTTGTTCTACTACGTATTCCATAACTGTGGATTCTCTGTAATTGTCGATTTCAAAACGTGCAAGTTAATTGCCTATGCAGGGCATCAGCAAATGCGCTCTCGCGCTGTGGGAATAGAGTGAGACCAGTCGCGCCTTCTACCAATTCTAGAGTGCTCAGCTGAGAGCAGAAATTAATATGCTGCCTAACATCGCTGTCGAAGATAAAGGCGCTTAACGATTCGGGCGTGCTTATGACCTTGAAATAGGCAGAGGGCTTGGCAGCACTCTCTCCAACTTGCTCGCTAACCCCTCCTCCACTATCGCCGTAGATTGGGCCGCTGACCACATAGACCTCCCCAACCTTATCCGCCAGCGCATTGATGGCCTGATCTAACCGAGACCAGCTCCCAACTCGGAGTTCAAACGGCAAGGCGGCCATATTGCTAAGAAAATTCAGTTCAGACCAATAGGGGGTGCCAGCGAAACTGCTCATCGGCACCAGACGACCCTGATCTTCTGCGAGTAGATTGATTCCGCCTAGCTGATAGCTGCGCTCTTCCGAGTCAATAGGAAGGGCTTCTTCGAGCCGCGGTGCACTGTCAATAGCTAGGACCTGCGTAGCGCCTCGTGACACGAGAGAATCCTCAAACCAATCACGCGGCAACAACGAGGCTACACCAACGCTATCGGCAAGCACGCGATAGGCCTGCCAGTCCGCTAGCCCACTCTCCGCATTAATAGAGGCGACATACAAATGCCGTACGATGAGTTCGCTATTGCCGACTGCTCTGCTGCCAACTGCAACCGGACAGCCAGCCATACAGTGTGAGATATGCACCGTCTGAGCATTGGCTGTCGCCGCGACAAGAAGACTGAAAAGGCTAGCCCATCGGATAAAGAATTTGCTTATGCACTTCATCGCACTGCTTCATTGTCTCATCGCTAAGTGTTACATCGAGGGCCGCCAAAGACTCTTCTAACTGATCTGCAGTTCGCGCACCGATAATTGTCGATGCGACAAAGTCGAAATTCATACTCCAGGCGGTTGCCAGGGTCACTGGGGACATACCAGCCTCTTTTGCAATCTCCATATATTTGGCGGTAGAGGCCAAAGTTCCTTCGTTCACAAAACGGCTAGACATAGCCTTCTGCCTTGGGTCGGCGGAATCGTACTCGGCAAAGCGAGAATTTTTTGGTATCTCTGGCTGATTGTATTTTCCACTGAGAACACCACCGCCAATTGGGGAATACGGTAAGAGTGATACATGCTCCCTTTTACATACCTCCGCCAACTCATCCAGAAAACGTCGATTCAACAGGGAAAAATTATTCTGAATAGACTGAAAACGCGTCAGGCCCTCATAATCAGCGACGGTATTAGCTTTCGTCAATCCGTAGGCAGTTTCATTAGAAGTGCCGATATAACGCACCTTGCCCGCCTGCACCAGCCTATCTAATGCTTCCATCGATTCATCGATAGGCACAATAGGATCTGGCCAATGAACCTGATATAGATCGATATAGTCGATATTCATTCTACGCAACGAACCCTCTACGGCCGCTTCGATATGAAATCTGTCGATAGCGGTCAGACCATGACGAATGGGTGGAACAAACCAACCTGCCGCCGCTCCGGCAACCTTGGTCGCTATAATGAGTGAATCTCTGGGCTTAGTCTGCACCCACTCGCCGAATATCTGCTCGGTAACACCGACGGTCTCTGCCGATGGAGGAACTGGATAGACCTCCGCCGTATCGAAGAAGTTAATGCCGCGCTCATAAGACTCCTCTAGAATCTTGAACGACTCCTTCTTATCGCTCCAGCTGCCAAAACTCATAGTCCCCATACAAATAGGACTAACTCTTAATCCACTTTTTCCTATATACCGATGTTCCATACTACTCCCTCTTACACCATTCAATCATAATCAGACGCAACGCTTAGACCGGCGCACTGCAATCGTCTCCGAGATAACCGCCGCCGCCACAATACACGGCATCCTGCAGTTGAATTCGTATTCCATCGGGGTCGGAGAAATAGACCTCAGGGGTTCCACCCTCCACACCGCCGCGATTCGGCATGCGCATGCTAATCCAATGCACCATCGGTGGAGTATTAGACGCATCCTCTCTAGCGGTGAAACCATAATCTTCAAGCTTCGCAATGATGTCTTCTACATCGAAGGCTTCGATGCTAAGACAGACATGATCCACCCGGCCCGGCTGAGTGGGTGCGCCAGCCTGATCGCCGCCCACGTACATTAGAAATTGTAGTCCATCGCCGACGCCCACAATCGGCGATGCTGGCCCCTGATAAGCTTGGAAACCCAACCCGAAAGCTCGCGTATAAAATTCATTCGCGCGATCTTTGTTAGCGAGAAAATTAGTAAAGTGGCTGAGATCGATTGTGTGAAACATGCCATCCGCCGATGCCTCCTCCAGACGTTCACACACGCCTCCAAATTCACCCGCCCCGCCACAATGATCCGCGCCAGAGAGTTGGTAGATCAAGCCTTCGATGTCCGCGAAAAATAGCTCCTCGGTCCCAGACACCGAGCCGCCTTCACTCTGGGCGCGAGTCCTAGTCCAGGATTGCATAGCAACGTCGAGAGAGGCTTGATTTGGGCCCGGTTGAGATCGACGAGATACGCCGAACGCATCTAGCTGATCACGCACCGACTCTAGGTCGAAATTTTCAACGCTGAGACCGATATGACTGAAGCCAGGCGCCTGACCCGGCAGCAATGGCGACAGCGAGAAGAATCTCGGTCCTTCGCCAATTCGTAAACAGACAGTATCACCCTGTCTCGATTGGATGCTTGCACCGAATAGGTCTTGATAGAACTGCACCGATCGCGCGACATTCGAAACGCGCATGCCATAGCTATGCAGCTTGCGCACCGCAATCGCAGAATCCGATTGTGCAAATATTACCGGGCTGAGCGTGAGTGCCGGAATGGCTTTAAGGAGGCTGCGCCGGCTGAGAACTGCCGATGCGCTGGTCATACTGGATTTAGTCTTCATAGCCACTGTACTCGCGCCTATTATTGGTCGCGACATCATAGCTAGAGTCCAATGCTAGCGTCTACCTCGTGGTGAATTTAATTCGAAGCAACTTTAGCTCAGTTCAACAACGCCGCCATCTTTCTGCCACTGCTCCATGCCACCCTTAAGGTGCACGACGCTCTCGATACCCATATTCTGCAGAGATTGTGCCGACAGCGCTGAACGCCAGCCTTTATTGCAGTAGAGTACCAGCTCCTCGGCCTTATCAAACTCGGTGCGGTAATAAGGGCTGTCTGGATCTACCCAGAATTCCAGCATGCCACGAGGAATGTGTAAGGAGCCGGGAATCTTTCCTTCGCGCTTTACCTCACGAACATCCCGTAGATCGATAATTACCACCGACTCGTCCAAATTCTCCAGCCGCGCCTTTAATTCGGAGGAATCTATTGCCTGTATCTGCTGTTCTGCCTCGGCAACTAACTGCTTGTAACCCTTTTTTACCTTCATTTTTAGCAATCCCTTGTATCCAAGTGAACTAATAGAACTAACTATTCAAACCGCTGGCTAGTCGCCACCTTCTGACACTGGACTCGCCAGAAGGGAAACACGAGCGAACCATCTTCGCTCACCCACGCCCCTGTCCAATCGAAGCCCTGCGCAGAGAGGTTCGAGAACGTGAGCGTGGAGAATCCATCGAAATCGGTGCCCGGCGCCTTCTGCGGCTGCCTCAACACTAATTCCTCTCCTTCCATCTTACCTCGCCAGGTGCTGGAGCTATAGATGGGGGTAGAAAAAAAGGTGACCACCCATTCTTGGGTCGCTGCATCATAGACTCGAATGTTGCCATTAGTGGCAGCGCCTGACTTTCCCCCATCACGTATGGCAAAGCCATTCATGAAATAGAGCCCATCCCAAGCGCGTGATGAATCAACCCAATCTCCGGTCGCATTGTTCAATTTTTGTTCTGCGCAATCATTCCTGCCGACCATGAAATGAAACGGGTCCAATTCGGGAGGGGCATCGGGATTTGCCCTACCAAATGGATACTACTCATTCGGCTCATAGGATGATTCTGTTCGGGTAACTTCGCCTGACAGGCACTTAAGAAAAACATTACCAGCAAAAGAGTCACATTTTTCACGATTCACTTCATCTGGCTTCTAAAATTCGGTTCTGAAATATGGGTATTAAATTTATTGTTAGTTGTCATTACCTACTACCATTGGGTATAAGGTCAGACCATGAATAAATATTGAATCTTAGAAGGGTGCGCTGGGCGCATAAGTGACATCGCTATGAACGAGAGAGACTTCCACCTTGTAATGCGCGCTAAACGCCAGATTCACCGTGAGACCGCGCTCAGGTCAATGTTGATATTTGGGCTGCTATTCTCAGCGGCGCTGCGCTTCTTGGGCGTAGAGCTCCCATTCCTCTATCTGATGCTATTTGTCTTTCTCTTAATATCGCTGATATTTAGCTCCGACCTGATCGCAAACTTCGGCTTAGTATCGAAGGACGATCTAATCAAGATCATCGAGAAACAACTACACAGCGACCCAGAAATGCTCACGCGCTATTTAAACACCAGAAGCCGCGGCAGGGTCGGGTCATAGATTTCAGCCTAGCGGCGAGCGGACTTCACCAGAGTACCACCACCGGACACGACCGCGCCGAACACATTACCCGCAGAATCCACGGCCACGCCTTCTGGATTTGAACCTTCCGGATACTCCTCTACTGTTCCATCGATAAAGTAGTCCACGATGCCATCTAATAGACTGCCCACACGGATACCTGCATGCCAGCCTGGATTTCTGGTGTCATCGAACTCCGATTCAGAATCCGCTACGTAAATGGTGTCGTCGTCGGTTATATAGATTCCGCTAGGTCGGCTAAAGGATTTAAACTCGCCGATATAGTTACCGTCCAGATCAAATATTTGTAGACGATTATTGCCCCTATCACCCACGATCAACCGGTTTCGAGAATCGATATCTAGAGCGTGCGGCGTCTTCAACTTGCCAGCCTCAGATCCCCATCCGCCCCAGTACTTAATTAGATTGCCATCCGAATCAAATTTTACGATTCGTGCAACTGTAGAAGCTGTAGCGTCGGGATTCTGACCACTGTGCCCATCACCCACATAGATGTTGCCATCGGCATCGGTAACTACGTCACAGGGAGTTTCCAGTAGAGCATCTGTGCCGTCACCGGCCACACCGAGTTGACCCAGAATTAATAACACTTCGCCCTCAGGGCTTAATTTGTAAACTACGTGCCCCATGCCGGCAGTCGCTGGATTATCCTCTCGCGGACCCTGCCCATCCGTGACCCAGATATTGCCGTCACGGTCCACGTGAAGGCCATGGGGAAATAGCATCAAACCACCGCCTATCGAAGCGACAACACTGCCGTCTGGACTTATCTTCACTATCGGGTCAACCGAAGAGCCGATGCAACTATTCGCCCCGCAGCGATCGATTGCCCACAAATGCCTACCATCCGGATCCATATCGACTCCTGCGGTGGAACCCCATTCACGCCCATCTGGTAAGGTTGCCCAGTCATCCACAGTGGTAAAGGGGTTCGGCCTTTGATTGATTGGCTCAAGCTGAGCGAACACGGAACCACTAATTGAAATAGCGACCATGGAGACAAGAAGAAAAATAGCGAGGGAAATCTGTTTAACAGGTTTAGAAACGGTGTTCATGATTAACTCTCCTTGCTGAGAAGTATCCAGCAAAATTCAATCTGGCGGGCCGGCTTAGAACCGCCATGCTCGAGGCACCCGTCGAAGAAATCGGCGAGTTGCTAGAGAGGCGAACGGAAAAGAAAAAGCCAGCAACAGTAGCAAAAAATACACCTATTCCTGCCAGCCTAGACGGAAATCTACTAGCGCGTCACCGTAACGTTGACGTTCTGGTAGGTAAATAGAGATCCGTCGCTAGCGATACCACGCAACACATACTCGCCCGGCTCATCGAAGACGACCTCTGCTACCCAGCGACCATCTTCAGGCGGCTGAGGAATTCCAAACGGGGGTGCCCAGGGTGAGTTCGCATACATTCGGGTATCGGTATAGGTCTTAAACTGGGCTGGTTCGAAACTCGCCTTCGCCGCCGGACCTCGGTATACCGTCCAGGAGAAGCGCAAGCCCGGACCACTAATAGCCACGATGGAAGATGGTGGTCGATACAGTTGATCAAGCCCCTGACTGCGAGGCCGATCGCGACGCGCCGGCAAGTTATCAGGATCGCTTGCTCTTACCGCCAGACTAAGCGGCTCTCCAACACGCGCTGAGCGAAAACTTTCTCCCTCTAAACGCAACTCAGGAGGAATATTCGTTCTCAACGAATCGCTAAGACTGCCATAGTTACCACCCACCTCAGTTGAGATTACCTGGGGGTCGATTTGGTAGTCGGATTTTAGCGTGCCGTATGCACGATTAGTCTGACCCTGAGTCTTTAACGTCCATACCAACTCATTCTCACCAAAATCTGCAGGCACATCGATGGTGAATAGGAAGGGGTTGCGTCTAGGATAGAAGTGGGTCGGTTGTCCCATATCAGCCGCAGAAAAATCAAAGTCATCCTGGCTTAGGTCGTCTAGCTCACCAGGTGCCACTGTCGAGAAATAATTCTCCGGGCTAATGGGAAGATCAAATTGCTGTTCCCAGTTGGTATTCATGTAGCCAAAGAACATCTTGAATGTCCCGTCCTCGTTTGGCCACCACCCCTCGAATGCAGGCGAGGTAATCTGGCCACGCAGCTGCATGAATCGAGTCTGAGCATTTGCGGAATGGCCCACGAGCAAAGCAACAAGCAATACACTGCCGAGCAATGAAAATCTAAACTTTACTAACCTCATATCTAGTCATTCCCTTGTGCTAATGATGGTTCCATGGGCTGGGGTGCCCAACAGAGAGGACAGCCGACATCGTAGTCATTTCGATCCTTCATATTAGCTCGCCTAACCGCCATCTCTTCCTGAAACTGTTCTTCGGTAAGCGACACGGAGTAGCCGAGATCAATAAACATATTTGATACCGAACGACGTCCGCCACCAGCCCAGTTTCGAGCATCAGCAAGATTGGGATTTGCGGTGGTCGTATCGAGGAAGCCTATAGTATGCAATATGGTACCTTTCGGAAGAAGCGGTGCATAATCGTCCTCATAGACATATTGCTTTACCCAGTTATGATCATAACCAACACAGTTCAGCGTAAATTGATTGTGACCCCAAATTGCCTCCATACACATGCGCACTCCCGGTGCGTGTAGATGCGGCTCGAACGCTATAATCTTGGTGTGCTCCTGCAGAATCACATAGTTGTGAAATTCCTGATTCGCCTTATTCGGCACCACATCAATATCGATTCCATTTCCCGTGCGTGGGCCGCGGCGACTGTATTGGGGTTCGTAGCCTACCGGAAAGAACTTGATGCCAAATTCTACATAGGCCGATGTTTCGCGCCCATTGGAATGCATATGTGTAGCGCCTAGGTGCAATGCCGAATTAGCAGGAAGCAAACGTCCAGCCTTCTCGGGGAAAATATCTGCATTGCGACCAACCTCATGGATAGGCCAACTAACCACATCGCCAACGACCTCAGACCCATCTTCGCTGAGGGCACCACTGGTATAAGTCATGTGGTGGACGATGTAGCGACCACCAACCGTGCCCGTAGCCCCGTCGGCGGGAATATCGTTGACCTCGCGAACCTGAATGGCTGAAACATAGCGATCTTCCGTAAGGCCGGTAGGCACCAAACCGATATCTCCCCACCAATCTGGACCCACAGCAGGACGAGAAATATCGCGTGAGCGCACGATTAGATCCGGCTCGCCAATCGTCCAATCATTGCCGCTATCGAACTCTAGAAGAGGCGGCTCATCCTCAGGATTACCACGCGGAGCACCATTATCCGCCCAGGCCTGAATCATCGCTAACTCTTCATTCGACAGCGAGTAGTCGTCTTTCATGCGTGTTATGCCGATGTGCTTTTCCAAGAAGTAAGGAGGCATTGCTCCCATGCGGTCTCGTATCGCCGTGCGGTACTTGATCACCGGCGCCCAGGGTCGCACCTCTTCGTAGGTCATCAACACCATGGGGCCACCCCCGCCAGGACGATGGCAACTCTGGCAGCTACGCTGCAAGATGGGTGCAATATGATCTGCGAATGTCACCGACTCGGGGTCTATACCGAAGTCAGCCACATCGTAATAATGCGGCTGGTGATTCGCCACGCTCGCATCATGCGCCTGCGCAGCAAGAGACGATGAAAGAGTCAGTGCGATTAGAGATGAAGCGAATGCTAGCAGGTGCCTGGCAGTCATATCAGTTTCCTCTTGATTGCGCTCTGGCCATAGCCTCGCGCTTATTTTTAGTATTGGTGTTCGGGTTAGGGCATCGCCTCGAATGAAGCTGCGAGCCCATGCTTAGCTGACCAGAATAAAATCTATTGAACGAAAAGTCCACGATAGCGGCCTTCCCTATAGCGCCCCAAAGACTCGGAACCCCTTATGTCCTATCTATTGTTAGACCTAGTTTTATCGCTCGGGAAGCGCAAACGCCGTGAGCGTCGATCCGGAGGGAATCAATACATATTGCCGGCCATCGAGGATATGGGTCATCGCCCCGGCTCCCCAAATACGCGAGCCGGTCTGATAGTGCCAGAGGTTCTCTCCATTTACCGCGTCGAAGGCCATGAAGTTGCCCTCGTGATCGCCCGCAAACACCAGCCCTGCAGCGGTGCTCAGCACGCCCCCAAAGGTCGGCGATGGATAGGCGAATTCCCAGCGTAGTTCGCCGGTTTGCACATCGAGCGCTCGCAGGGCGCCGGAGCCTTGCTCAGGGTCTATAAACACCACACCACCAAAGGAAGCCTGCCCAGGCACTAGATTGGGCTCTTCTGGAACAATGGTTGCACAGGTTTCCCGCGCCGTGAGGTAGAACAGACCTAGTTCTGGGTAGAATGAAGGAGGCATGAAATTCGTGCTGCCCCAAGGGTCGGGCAAGCAACCCTTGCTTCCGTCGTTCAACACTATCGGCCTACCATCCTCGCCTATTTCCCGCGCCCAGGTAGTTGCAGTAAAGGGCTTGCCCAACAAGAATTCACCGGACACCCGATCGAGCACATAGAAAAAGCCATTGCGATTACCGACCATTACGACCTTGCGTGGCTCACCCTGCCACTGAATATCCGCCAATACCGGCATATGATTGGAGTCCCAATCATTCAAGTCGTGAGGCGTAAACTGGTAGTGCCACTGCAACTCTCCAGTATCAGCATCTAGCGCTACCAGAGAATTCGAATACAGATTGTCTCCCGGTCGGCTATCCCCGTAGTAATCTGGATTGGGATTGCCCACACCCCAGTAAATTAGGTTGAGCTCGGGATCAAAACTGCCGTTCATCCAGGTGCCACCGCCACCTTTCGCCAGAATCTCCGGATCATTCGGCCAAGTCTCGCTGCCGGGTTCACCCGGCCCTGGTATCGTATTAAAGCGCCAGATTCGTTCGCCCGTAGCCGGGTCGTAGGCATCGATAAAGCCGCGAGTTGCGTACTCGCCACCGGATATGCCGGTGATTACCATGCCATCGATCACCAGTGGAGCACCGGTTGACGCATAACCTACTCGGTAGTCGGCTAACTCAACATCCCAAAGGATGTCGCCGTTGCGCCTATCGAACGCCAGTAGATGTGCGTCCAGCGTCACCATGAACAGGCTATTACCGAGCATCCCGAAACCCCTGTTAACCGGTGCGCTAGCGCCATAGGTCAGGTCTTCGGGAAGATTGCGCCGATACTGCCAGAAGCGGCGGCCTGTTTTTGCATCGATCGCCCAGGCATAGTTATTCGACCCTGTTACGTACAGCACCCCATCGTCCACCAGAGGTGTCGTTTCGAAGCCTCTACCTCGAGTCGTGGTGCCTGTCTGAAAGGTCCAAACCGGTCGCAGCGAGGAGACGTTCTCTGTATTTATCTGCGTTAACGGACTGTGTCGTCTTCCGCTGTAGTCACCGGAATAGGTCAACCACCGAGACGGATCCTCAAAACCCTGTAGGATATCTCCGTAATCCGGCCCCGAATTGTCTTGTGCCAGCGCAAACAAGGCAGGAAAAAGTAGCCCAAACGCCACAAGCGATGACTTTTTGACCCTGTTTCTAAGAATTTGATGACATGCTCGGGATTGATTCATTTATACCTGCGATATCAGCGCTGTTGATGAAGAAAACTTAAAATATCGTCGAGCTGCTTATCACTCAGTTGCCCCTCAGGAAATTCAGGCATTAGTGAATCGATGTCTCGATTAGAAGAGAGCAGCTCAGATTTTGCGAAGCCTCGCAGCCTCTGGCTACTGTCCAGTATCTGAATAGAGAATGCATCCTCGCCCTTAATAATGCCGCTCACGCCGGAGGCGCTGCTCGTACTCAGAATGATTGGTTTATAGCCGCGACCGATGCTAGAACTTGGTGCACGAACTGAGCTGCGCAGTGCCGCCTGCGAGCGCCTCTCAGTGATACGCCCTAGATTCGGCCCCAGACTGCCACCGCTAATACCAATGCGATGACATTCGCTGCAATGAGCGGCAAACAGACGACCGCCGTTTTCAGAATTTCCTGTAAATTCTCCAGTGGACCCAGTAACCGCCACACTGCGCAGATAGCTCACTAACATCCAAATTTCAGTGTCGGGGAAGTCATGCGGCGGCATAATGCTGCCAGGCACGCCTGCTTGTATCCGCGTGAATACTCGATTCTCCGTCATCCCCGGCTGCGTCCACATCATAGTCAGGTCAGGCGCATCGATACTGCTGATACCCTTCGCATCGGCTCCATGGCAGGTTGCACACTGTCCTCGAAAAATTACGCCACCCGCTCGGGCAGCTCTAGGATCTGAAGCTAGGGGATTGGTTTGTTGCGCCGTGGCTGTCGGTGCAATCAAGAATACTGCGAAAGCAGCAAAGAACAGGGCTAGCTGTAGTAGGCTTATTCTTCCTTGATCGGAAATTGATTCTGTACGCATCGCACTTCTTATTATTCTACTAATTGAAATTCTTTCAATTTAACGAAAAGAGTCAGACTCTATTCGGTAGGCAGAGTAACACCATCTTAAGCAGCCGACCATCCATGGATTTATTGACATTGATGGGGCATTGGTTAACTCTAGGCGAGCTGAGATCACTATTAATTTGGAGAGAAAGATGGGTAATACCGACGAAAAACAGAAGAAGACTTCAACCCTGCAAATAGTAACCTCGGTCTGCGCCGCACTAGCGCTTGGCTGGGTAGTCCTTGGTACACAGGCCAACTTAACGTCTGCACAACAAAGTAATTTCATGGGCGGATCGCCCAGAATCGAAGACAGCGATGCGGTAAGCACACTGCGCTTGGTCTTCCCCGCTGGCGTGCGCTCCAATTGGCATAGCCATTCCTGGGGACAACTGCTAATGGTTGAGGAAGGCCGCGGCCTGACGCAAGATCGTGGCGGCCCACTCCTAGAGATGCACCCTGGCGAGCCATGGTGGACTCCGTCGGGAAGAGAACACTGGCACGGCGCACACCCTGACGAAGACGTGCTGCAATTAACAATCTACGAGGGCGAAGTGAATTGGCTGGAAGGTGTGAGTGACTCAGTCTATAACGCCACAGCAAGACGCCCCTGATCGCAGCTCTCCAAGATCAGGTTTAGAAACCCAATGGGTGGTCCTCTCGATGGGACCACCCATTTTTTCATTGCTCCCCCTAAGTCTTCCCATTCAGCACTAACTGCCTCCATCAATAGTGGAAGCAACTGGCCTCGTTGCTGGTTTACTCCCTAAGAGAAAGAGTCATATACTCAGCCAACGAACAGAACTCGCTAGCTACCGAATTCCGTGCCATGGGGGGATGGGAGGTAGAAGCAAGGGACCAACATGAAATATTCAACACTAAGAATTTTCTCGATTGCCAGTGCCGCCGTACTACTCGCCAGTTGTGGCAGTGAAGAACCAGCCATGCCCGAACTCAGCTTCGAAGAGGCTTTGCAGGAGCAACTGATCCAAGCTAAATCCGGCGATGTGATTACCATTCCAGCTGGTGTGCACGAAATCACCCGCAGCCTCTCGCTGAATGTTTCCGGCGTGACTATTGCCGGGGCAGGCATTGATGAATCCATTCTTTCATTTAAGAATCAACTGCAGGGAGCAGAAGGCCTGCTCGTCAGCGCCAATGATTTCGTGATTCGCGACTTAGCCATCGAAGATACTGTGGGCGACGCGCTAAAGATCAACGAGAGCAACAATGTGCAAGTGTTGCGCGTCAGAACAGAATGGACTGGCGGCCCCCTGAGCACAAATGGAGCCTATGGCATCTACCCTGTGCAATCGAGCAATGTCTTGATCGATGGCGCGGTAGCCATCGGCGCCTCCGATGCCGGCATCTATGTCGGTCAGTCCTCACAGATAATCGTTCGCAATTCCCGCGCCGAATACAACGTTGCGGGTATAGAGATTGAAAACTCAACCTTCGCCGACGTTCACGACAACGTGACTACGAATAATACTGGCGGCATTCTTGTTTTCGATCTGCCCAACCTCCCAGTTCAGGGCGGCCGCAATACTCGCGTCTATAACAATCAAATTTTCGCCAACAACACGGGCAACTTCGCACCCGAGGGTAATATAGTCGCCAGCGTACCGGCAGGCACCGGCCTAATGATCATGGCTAATGACAACATCGAGGTGTTTGAAAATAATTTCGAAAACAATAATAGTGCCAACGTTCTTATCGTCAGCTACTTGATCAACGAGTTGCCTATTACCGATCCGAACTACGACCCATTCCCCGAAGCAATCTATATTCATGACAATCAATATATGGGTGGTGGCGAATCTCCCGATTCCGAGCCTCTCGCGCTATTACAGGCCGCCACGGGCCAGCCGATACCCGATATTGTTTGGGATGGCATGTTATCGACGGGCAAGTCGGCCGCTGATGCGCTGTGTTTTTCTGAGGCTGCCGACACTAGCTTTGTCTCTCTAGATGCCAGCAACGGTTTCGCTAAGCCTTCATTCGATGCAGCTGCGCACGATTGCGCTCTTCCTCGCCTCTCTGCGATCTCGATGAGTTTAAGTAGTCCATGACAGGCTTTCATCTGCGCTCCGTAGTCTTGAGCGCATACTTACTACTCCTTGTGGCCTGCACGGAATCGCCGCCGGTTTTTCATGAAACCGAGAGGCCGCCGCGTCTCTCCGATTGGCAGCTATTCGCTGTAGAGGGAAATGCATTCACGCCAAGTGAATCCAGCGTGGTTTTTCGACCTAACAACCCACTCTTCACGGATTACGCTCACAAGTTACGCACGCTGTGGATACCCCAAGGGCTACGAGCAGAGATTGTCGACGATGAGATTAACTATCCCGTGGGCAGCGTACTTAGCAAGACGTTCTATTATCCACGCGCATCGAGCACAACACTCGCAAAGGTCGTCGATAACGGTCTTCAGAAAATAAACCTGAGCGAAAACCAGCTCATAGAGACGCGCCTGCTCGTGCGCAAGACTGATGGCTGGGATGCCTTCCCCTATGTGTGGAACGATGAACAGAGCGAAGCCTTCCTGCGCGTTGCCGGGGCCAGCAAGCAAGTCTCACTGCTAGCTCAAGGCAGCACACAGGCAACGGAATTTACCTACTTCGTGCCGAACGAAAATCAATGTGCCGGCTGCCATACGACGGTTCACCCTGACGGTGATATGCACCCGCTTGGCGCGGTGTTCAGCCAACTCAACGTAGGTTCCAGCGAAATGGATACCGGCATCGCCTCACCCCTCGAGCAGATGGTCCAGCACGGCTGGCTCAGTGATGAGGAGGTTTTTCCACGCTCAGAATCTTGGCAAGATCCTTCTGCTCTCTTACAAGGCCGCGCACTCGCCTATCTGAATATGCAGTGCGGGCATTGCCACAACCCGAAAGGGGCGGCCGATACATCAGGACTCATCCTCGATAATTCTCAGACGCTCGCTATTAACCGCGGAGTTTGCAAGCCCCCTGTCGCCGCTGGCGGTGGTGCTGGCGATCTGCGCTATGCAATCGTACCCGGACAGCCTGAGGAGTCTATCTTGCTCTATCGGATGCGTTCCGATAGACCCGATGAGATGATGCCGGAGCTTGGTAGATCGCTGATTCACAGCGAGGGCGTAGATCTTATTAGCCGCTGGATAGCAGACATGCCTGGGGCGTGTTAACACGCGTTACAAGATTAGTTATGAATTCCTTAGAATAGAATGGGTGCGATACGTGTATAAGAAGGATTAAAGCTACCTCTATCTGAGTCTATGCCCTCCTTTTCCTGAAGTATTATCTTGCTTGCTCCGAAAGCCTCTGGATTCTTCCCGTATCTCCACGATATTAACGAATCTAACCGGCTATCCTCGTCCCTAGGTTTCGGCTCCAGCTCTTTCCGCCCTTTTCCTCGTTTGACTGGGTGGTGTCGTTGCGGCAGGGAGTTTTTAGTTCGTAGCATACCTTGTCGGTGGCGGTAAGCGAGGGCCACTTTTCCGAGACTAAGGGTCTGGCTATATGACGAAACAGTCGCTCTGTTTTTTCGCGCTTATGAGCTTTCGCCGCTACACCAGCAAACAGACTAAATCCGGTCAGTTTCCATACACGCTCAGAATTCCAAGCCTTGCCTGGGCGGAATAGTTTGCAGGCTAAATACTTGACCTACAAGGAGACGACAGATGCAGGGATAATTCTGGAACGGCTAATTTGTGTGTGTCCTATTGGCAAACTTTTGTAGAAAATTAATGACGTTCTGACATAAGTTCAAATATTTCGCCACACAATTTAAGATCAAGTTCCAATATCTCAACATCATCCAAATTAAAGTTTGGAAGTTTGTAAAAAACATTCAGTTTCCCATAGCGATAATTACAATGATGCCAATTCGCGAATGTGGCACTGACCCATTGTGAAGTTGGAGTGGAGCCTCGTTTCACATTTCCCGCATATGCCCATCCAATTGGCTCATGGTATTTAGTTAAGTCAGCAGAGTGCCATTTTGACTCACCTAAATCACAGCCATCAGGCCACGCACTATTCCTTAAATATGCTCATTAGTTAGTCATAACGCTACATAAACTTTGTGAACCCCAAACTATATTTAGGATATGTTAAGTCTTAGGCCCATACTTTGGTAGATTCTAGTTTAGGTCGTGTAACTTTGACGACCAAATATGGCCATTAAAGGTTGCGGTAGCTGTCACCCTAGACCTACCGCAGGCATTGGAAGTCCCAAAGATTTTATCTGTCTTATTACAGTAGCTAGTGTTATTACAACTATACTTATAATCAACATTATCTTTATTTCTTCTAATATGTAACTCTAGTTTGTCTACATTAAACCTTGGGCCGTTTTCTGTACCACTGGTGATAAAGCATTCATAATCATGCTTTGCTTTGAAATACCAACATTCACGTGCTTGTTGTACATGCAACCATAATTTCAAAGGTTCAACTTCTGGGAAAGGGCAGCCAAATCCCTCAACACGAACTGCACATCCAGGCGGTTTTTCACTACTTACCGATGACTGTGTTTCAATATTATATGGCTCTAATAATGAATCGATTTGCTCATCTGTTAGTTCTGAACTAATACCATTAGCAGCTTCTTCAACGGTTTTGTATTTTTTCTTTCTTTGCATAATCTCCTCCGCATTTTTGTACATCATATATGAAACAAATGGTAAAAAAATATTAGATGATCACGAAAATAGTGATTCACTTAAAACTGGAGCATGGCAGAGTTTTAAAGTTCCTTTTAGCAAAGAAGTGACGTGGTCCAGAGTATAGCTGGAGAAGATAGCTTTCTTAATCCTTACCTTGAAGGGAGAAAACAGTTCTGAGACCAAACGAATAGCAGAAACTAACGGACACCCACGTTTTTTGCTCCTGATTTGGTCTTTTCTGATCATCGCCTATAACTAAAGTTGTCGCTTATCGTTCAAGGAAGAAATCATGCTTCAACCACGCTGCGGTGTGGTGGATACTCAGACCGCGCCTTATTCCACTGCATCTCCCGTTGCGTTCGCCGTGCCTTTCTTTGTGGCTACGATCGGCTTTCAAGAAAAAACTTCGATTACCGCAAACAATGGATGTTAGGCAGGGTCAATGTGCTGTCTTCAGTCTTAGTAATTGATGTTTCTGCGTACGCAACCATTTTCATCTGGTTTTCCATGTTGATGCACAGCGAGCACAGCTTCCCATGCGACCTGATCAGATCGTTCGCACTAATCGATGACAAGTGGCATATCCCCTGATCTGCCCGCCAGGTACTGAAATTCAATGTTCTGTGCCCGGTACAGAAAGGAACACCTGCCAATTTCTCAAAGATACGCCGAAAATATGGGTCACTGGCTACTTGCTCACCCCCCTAGCTCTCGGAGAGAGGATTATTGCCTCACTCCTTACGAAAGAATGTGTACAGCACATCATCTAAGAGCGGCCCCCAATTATTCCAATCATGGCCCTCGTTGACTTCTCGGTAAGTCATATCGTATTCCTGAAACTTTAACGTCTCCATAAACTGCCGACCCGCCTGCGTATTGTCATTGATGGTACCGACACTCATGAAAATTTTCAGCGGAAGTTTTTCCTGCACCATATATTGAAAACGCAGCTCATCCACCATCTCACTATTTGCAGGAGACTGCATAGCGATGCCAGCGAATGAGTCGTGCGCCATCAGCCCGAAGCAGGCGCTGTTGCGACCACCGAAAGACAATCCAAGAATAACCCGGTCATCGCGCGCTGCAGAGGTTGGATATTCCTTGTCTATGGCGGGCAATAGCTCTTCGGTGAAGAAGTCGACATAACGCGGGTTGCAGAAGAACTGCTGATTGCGTCGGTTCTGCCGCAGATTGTCAGGATTTCGGCTATCTACAAACACCACCATCACGGGGTCTATATTGCCTACTGCAATCTCTTTATCTAACAGTGCAGGAAGCTCGCCTCGGGAAATATACCACTGGCCATCGGTGATATAGAGCGTGGGTAGCTCTGAGTTTCTGCGCATGCCTTCGGGCTCATAGACTCGGTACTGCAAGTCATAGCCGAGAATATCGCTGGAAATTCGAATATCATCGCTTAGCTTTCCATCCGCTGAAACCACACCACAGACAGCAGCAGAAAAGAGCAAAATTAGTAGTTGCATCACTAAGCACTCTCCTCTTCATCCTCGCTCGTTTCATTCATGCCCATTATCGAACGCCACAGTCTACGAGACATAAATATCTGAAAGACCAAGATGATGTTGGCGATTATGAGCGCCACCAACGGCAGCCAAGTCTGACTCTGAGCCACATCTATGGCGATTCCAAATACAATAAGCACCGTCACGATTGACATGACCGGCCAAAAATCTCGCAAGGTTGCAGGCTTCATCTTGCCGAAAAATTCATCATTCTCCGGCTCTTGACGAGCACGTCTAAAACTACTGTGCGACACCCAATTTCCAGTAATGAAGATTGATCCAAGCACATATAACCAGAGCGTATTGAATTCCTCACCAATCAACGTAACCAGCATGAATTCCTGAATGCCAATTATAAAAGGGATGATGGAATCTCGAAGATAGGGCTGCCAGATGAATCCCATGACCATCGCAGAGTACATTACCCACACCTGCAGAATGCCTAGAAATACGACTAGGATCATGCCCCAGCCGATCAATGCCTGCAGATCAAAATTCCAAAGCCATTCGCTCTCTACAATTTTTGACCACATTAATTCAAGAGCCAAAGCTTGGATAATACTGATAAGTGTTAGCAGTACTGTGGGGAATTGCGCCTGCGCTCTCGCTTTCATTTTATTCATATCAGCATCTGTTCTTATTTAACTGGAAAATTGAAATAGGTGTCCGGGAAGGGCTCGTTCTCCAGAGTAAAGTGCCACCACTCCTCTGGCAATGCCCTGAAGCCATGGCGGGTCATCACTGCATTCAGTAAGTTTCTATTTGCGCGTGTCTGAGCTGGCAGATTTAGATTGCTCGGCCAGGATGAGGGATCAAAGAAATCCCAGGGCGTACCCATCTCGAGCTCTTCCCCACTCTGTAAATCTACAAGGGTTAAATCGATAGTGCTACCTCTAGAATGCCCCGACCGCTCCGCAATATATCCGTCACTGAACAAGTCTGCTTTCGCAACGGACGGATAGAACACAGCCTTCATTTTTTTGTCGCCTAGGTCTTGAGCCCATCGCACGAAGTGGTCCACCGCTCGCTGTGGTCGATAGGCATCGAATACCTTTAGACTCAGTCCGAAAGATGCAAGTTCGCCCTGCACATTCGACAATGCAGTGGCGGCCTCTCTCGTCATGAACACCTTTTGGGCATGATAGCCATCAATCACCTGACCCACAAAGTTATCCTCACTGAAATAGCGCAGCTCTAGATAAATGCCGGGAATGAATTCCTGCAATTCCAGAAAAGAGTCAGGAGCCTTAGCGTCGTTATTCTGGGCCATCGCGTGCCGCTCTACTTGCAATATACATAACGCAAACAGCAGTGCGATAACGCTCTTTTTTAGCGTCAACCTATTGTATTTGTTAGTTATATCAAAAATCATGGAGGCTCGCATCCAAGGCATCGAAATAGTGTAATCCATCCGGACACTGAAAACTCTGGAAATTGTGGTATAGCCTAGAAATTCGGACTAGAATATCAGCCCTTTTCCAAGGTCATTTCTTGACTAGATACGTCGCCTAGCTACTCAGCTCTGTGGTAATCCTGAGCAATACAGCGACATCTCATTCGTCATCATTTTAGTATTAGAAGTGGCACCATAGAAACCATAGCAACGATGTGTGCCAAGCTGTGTGGATCGAAACAATCTAATTGGATAGAGCGATGAGCAAAAAACAGAAAACTATCGGCCTATTAGGCGGCATGAGCTGGGAATCGACCGCCACCTATTACCGAGAACTCAACGAGGGCATCAAGGCCAAGCTCGGCGGATTGCACTCGGCTAAAATTTGCTTGGTAAGTGTGGATTTTGCGGAAATAGAGAGACTGCAACACAATGAGGATTGGGATGGCACTGCCGTTATTCTGTCAGAGGCTGCCGCTGCAATCGAAAAAGGCGGGGCTGATTTTCTTCTGATCTGCACGAACACGATGCACAAGGTAGCCCCACAGATCGAAGCAAATATCTCTATCCCGATCCTGCACATAGCCGATGCCACAGCAGAGAAATTGCGCGAAGCGGGCATTAAGAAAGTGGGCCTACTCGGTACTCGTTTCACAATGGAAGAAGATTTCTATAAGAGTCGGCTAGTCGAAAAATATGGCATCGACGTGATCGTACCCAATAAACCGGAACGTGATGATGTGCATGCGGTCATCTACAACGAACTCTGCCTCGGAACCATTGATGAGAATTCAAGAGAAAGATACTTAAAGATAATTGATCAACTCACAGAAAATGGCGCAGAGGCAGTGATACTAGGATGTACCGAGATCGCCCTGCTAGTGCAGCAGAGTCACACCGCGACTCCGCTCTACGACACGACTGCGATACACGCCGAGCAGGCTGTATTGAAAGCACTGTCGAGTTAGAATCGCAATAATTACTATCGGCTTGCCGACTACGACAAAGAACTCAACACTATGGATCAAGCAATAATAGAAACTGCCACGGTTGCAATGGCAACGTTCTTCGCCACTATCGGACCGCTCGACGTGGCTGCCGTGTATGCTGGATTGACGGCAACAGAAACGCCGAAACGACGGCGCAGCATGGCAATTCGCGGCACGCTCATCGCAACTGGCATCTTGGTGCTATTTGCACTCGTGGGCGAGTTTCTGCTTGCCGGGCTCGGCATCTCCCTGGCGGCCCTGCGCACGGGCGGCGGCATTCTACTGCTGCTCATTGGAATTGACATGGTTTTCGCCCGCTCGTCTGGCGGCACATCCACCACCGAAGAAGAAGAAATAGAGGCAATGGGCAAACGTGACATCGCCGTCTTTCCGCTCGCTACGCCACTGATCGCAGGGCCCGGAGCAATGGGAGCGGTAATTCTCCTCATGGCCAACAGCGAAGGCAACCTCGTTCTCCAGGCTACTGTAGTCGCGTCCCTGCTCGCCATCATACTGCTCACGTTCATCATGCTATTGCTGGCCTCAAAGATTCAACAGCTTTTTGGCGTGACCGGCATGCACGTCGTAACACGAGTTTTTGGTGTCTTGTTAAGTGCGCTTGCCGTGCAGTTTATATTCGACGGTATCGCGCAGAGCGGCCTTCTCTCAGGTGCCTAAATCCCCCACCGAAGTGTGAGTCTCATTATGCAAAAAGAGAATTTCCAGTTATTCGCTCAGTACAACCAGTGGATGAATGAAAAATTAGTCGATGCTGCCGCGCAGCTTAGCGAGAAAGACCTCACACAAGACAGGGGTACTTTCTTCGGTTCTGTGCTGGGAACGCTAAATCATCTTATTGTCGGCGACATTGTCTGGCTAAAGCGCTTCGCCACAGATCCAGAAAAATTTCGCAGCCTAGATAGTCTCCGCGAGACCGCAATGCCTGAATCGCTAGGTGCACAACTCTATGACGATCTGGAATCGCTTCATTCGGCACGCCAGAAACTCGACGCCGCTATCATTAGCTTCTGCGATGAGGTGTGCGATGAGCAGCTGGTGGAAAAACTGGACTACCAAAACTTCCAGGGCAACAACTACCGCGATCAGCTCGGATTATTACTTCTGCATCTATTCAATCATCAAACCCATCATCGCGGACAAATCACAACGCTACTAAGTCAGGCGAGCATCGATGTTGGCCCCACCGATCTGCTGGTCTGTATAAGAGAAACCTAGAAGGCCCATGAATAAGTAGCGCGAGGTGAATATGCTTTGGCTAGGAAGCTGGATAGTCTTTATAGGTTTTTGGTTTTATACATTGCGGCTCGCACTTCTTGATAGCCGTGGCTTGTCGTTGGGTTTCATTACTTTGTGGGCCATCGCTAGGTTCGGCTTTCTCCAGCTCGGCATCGAGGGTCCGATCTATTTTATTTCTTTCGCTGCCATACTGACTGCAGTCATGATCTTCATCGACCTCTATCGCAGCAATATGGGTAGGCGCAATCCACCTAAGAACCCGCTTGATGAGATTTCTTTAGTTGAGCAAAAATTGAAAGACTAAACCGCTAGGTAAATTTATATGCAAGTTAAAATCGCTGCAACATTAGAGGAACTCAAACTAATCAGCCCTGTGCTGTTACAACTCAGGCCGCAATATTCCGAGGGCACGCTTGTTACGCAGATTCAATCACAGCAGGCAGATGGCTATCATGTCGCGTATGTAGAAGACGGAGAGAATATTCTCAGCGTTGCCGGTTTTGTCATGAGCCAGAAACTTGCATGGAAGAAACACATCTATGTGGATGACCTCGTCACCAACGAGGCGCATCGCTCAACTGGCGCTGGAAAATTTCTCATCGACTGGCTCAAACAATTTGGTCGAGATAACGGCTGCCAGCAACTGCATTTGGATTCAGGAGTGACACGTTTCGGGGCACACAGGTTTTACTTAAGAGAAGGCTTCGATATCACCAGCCATCATTTCGCGGTTGTAGAACTCAATGATAATTAGAGCTGAGAACAAGGAAGACTTCGCCGCCGTCCAAGCCATCCATCTGTCTGCTTTTCCAGAAGCTGGAGAAAGCAAATTAGTTACTCGTCTGCGCGAAAATGCTCAGCCCATCATTTCTTTGGTAGCTGAAGTCGATGGCGAGCTTGTTGGTCACATCCTGTTTTCACCGGTTACTCTAGATTCCAAGTCTTCACTTCAACTGATGGGGCTGGCACCTATGGCCGTGCTACCTTCCCAGCAGCGACAGGGCATCGGCTGCGCCCTAGTAAAAGCCGGATTAGCACAGTGCCTTTTAACTAAAAATGGCGCGGTAGCAGTTCTCGGCCACCCTGACTTCTACCCAAAGTTTGGATTTGAACCATCAACTAGCTTCGCGATCAAGTCGGAATACGATGTCCCTGCAGAAGTCTTCATGGTCGTTGAGCTAGAGAAGGACTATCTGAATGGTTGCAGCGGCACTATTTCTTATCATGAAGAGTTTAAGAGCTTGTGAGCTGTTCATTTTCCTATCAATATCTATCACTCATTACTCACCAGCTGACAGATTGAGCTTTTGCCTTCGCTGTCATAGAGTACGCACTCTGTATCAACTAGCTTGATAGTCGTCTACCCAAGGAGAGGCAACGCGTGATATTCAAGAGCAAATATGCAGATTTAGAAATTCCTGATGCTGACCTATGCTCGGTAGTACTGGCTCGCGCGGAAGAGATGGGAGACAAGCCTGCCCTCGTCGATGGCCCTACCGGGAGAATTCTAAGTTACACGCAACTAAGCACGCAGATTCAACAATTCGCTGCCGGACTTGATCAACGCGGCTTTAAGAAGGGCGATGTATTCGCCACCTTTATGCCAAACGTGCCGGAATACGCCGTCGTGTTTCTCGGCGTTGCCGCCGTGGGTGGAATTAACACTACAGTAAATTCCCTCTACTCAACTAGCGATCTGGTTCACCAATTCAAGGACTCTAATGCACGCTTCTTACTCACGATACCCGAGTTCCTAGATCGGGCTCTACCGGCCGCGACAGACGCGGGCATAGAGGAGATTTTCGTTCTCGGCGATGCTAGCGCTATTGAAGGCGTTAGCGCATTCGCAGACCTCCTCAACAATGACGGCCAAGCACCTTCGGTAGCCATCGATCCAAAAACCGATCTAGTCGCTCTGCCTTACTCCAGTGGTACAACTGGCCTCTCAAAGGGTGTGATGCTCACTCATGAGAATCTAATCGCGAATATGGTGCTCTCCTGCCAGCCTAATCCCGTGGATGAGAACGACAGCATGATAGGCGTGCTGCCCTTCTTTCATATCTACGGCATGGTGTTGATACTCAATCTGGCAATCTATAGAGGCGTCACCCTGGTTACCATGCCGCGCTTCGACATCGAGCAATTCCTACAGATCGTGCAAGACTATAGAATTACCTGTCTAAATCTCGTGCCGCCGATCGTACTCGCACTGGCGAAACATCCCTCTGTCGACAATTATGATATTTCTAGTGTGAGAGTCATCGGCTGCGGCGCCGCTCCTTTAGGAGAAGAACTAGAGCGGGCCTGCTCTTCCAGATTAGGCTGCCAGATCTATCAGGGATACGGCCTAACCGAAGTATCTGGCGCCTGCCATATCAATCCCGCGGCAGAGTCCGCCGGCAAGACTGGCGCCGTAGGGCCCGTGTTGCCGAACACACTATCAAAGATTATCGATACCGAGACCGGTGCAGAACTTGGCTACAACGAAAGAGGCGAAGTGCTGATCTACGGCCCACATGTCATGGCCGGCTATCTGAACAATGAGGAAGCAACGGCGCACACAATCGATGCTAGCGGCTGGTTTCATTCAGGCGATATTGGCTATGTCGATGACGACGGCTTCTTCTACATCGTCGACCGTGTGAAGGAGCTGATTAAGTACAAGGGCTACCAAGTCGCTCCAGCCGAGCTAGAGGCCCTGCTGCTTAGTCACGATGCAATCGCCGACGCCGCAGTAATCCCCAGCCCCAACGAGGAGGCAGGTGAGGTCCCGAAAGCCTTCGTAGTATTGAGGGAGCCAATCACCCCGGAAGAAATTATGCAGTGGGTTGCAGAGCAGGTTGCCCCACATAAGAAGGTGCGACTGCTGGACATCGTCTCGGAAATCCCAAAGGCGGCATCGGGAAAGATTCTACGGCGCGTATTGGTAGAACAGGAAAGAGAGCGCCTGGCGGCGAAAAGCTAAGCGGCTAAGCACCTAGTCCATTTAGCTAAAGGGGATTAGCACATGCCAATTCACTCCTGAATTGGCTATAATCCCGCCCCCAGCATTCACGCAGGTTTGATCTCCCATGTCATCGAGCAATAAAGTCGGCTTCGTCTCTCTTGGCTGCCCAAAAGCCCTGGTAGATTCAGAGCGCATACTCACGCAACTAAAATCCGATGGCTACGATATTGTGCCCAGTTACGGCGATGCGGACCTGGTCGTTGTGAACACCTGCGGATTTATAGACAGTGCGAAGCAAGAGTCTCTGGATGCGATTGGCGAGGCCATCTCTGAGAATGGTAAGGTGCTGGTAACAGGTTGCCTGGGTGCTCAGAAGGAAATCATTACTAATGCACACCCGAAAGTATTAGGCGTTACCGGTCCCGCCGCCTACGAACAGGTCGTTAATCAGGTTCACAATTTCCTTCCACAAAATGAGTCTCATGACCCCTTTATCGATCTCGTACCTGCCCATGGAATAAAGCTAACTCCAAGGCACTATGCTTACTTAAAAATATCTGAAGGCTGCAACCATCGTTGCAGTTTCTGCATTATTCCCTCGATGCGCGGCGACCTAGTTAGCCGACCCGTCGGAGACGTTCTCGATGAAGCCGAAAGACTAGCGAATGCGGGAGTACGGGAGTTGCTGGTGATCTCGCAAGATACTAGCGCCTATGGAGTGGACACCAAATATCAAACTGGTTTTTGGCAGGGTCAGCCAGTTAAGGCGAGCATGCAGGGACTCTGCGAGGCGCTCGCGCAGCTCGGCATCTGGGTTCGACTGCACTATGTTTATCCCTACCCTCACGTGGACAAGATTATCCCTCTGATGGCCGAGGGGAAGATATTGCCCTATTTAGACATACCATTTCAGCACGCAAGCCTGAATGTTTTGAAGGCAATGAAGCGCCCCGCAGCAACAGAGAAAACATTAGATAGAATCCTGAATTGGCGCGAACAATGTCCTGACATCACGTTACGCAGCACCTTCATCGTCGGCTTTCCCGGCGAGACTGATGCCGATTTCGAAGAGCTTCTAGAGTTTCTACAGCTTGCTCAATTGGACCGAGTGGGCTGCTTTCAATATTCAGCGGTGGATGGCGCGGCTGCCAACGAGCTTGCAAATCCCGTAGCCGAAGAGCTAAAAGCGGAGCGCTGGGAGCGTTTCATGGCAGTCCAGCAAGAAATAAGCACGAAAAAGCTGCAAGCAAAGGTTGGCCAAGTAGTCGAAGTACTAGTGGATGAGGCCAACGCAGAGAAAATTGTCGCGCGCTCTGCCGCTGATGCGCCCGAGATCGACGGCAATGTATTCATCCAGCCGGATTCGAATATCGAAGCGGGCGATTTTATTCAGGTCAAGATTGAGGACGCCGACGAGTATGATCTCTATGGAACGCTCGCCAGCTAATAAGTAATCGTCTTCTTCAGCACTAGCCGCGAATAGCCAATTCCGTCAGGCGCATCTCCCGTAGCATATTCACCGAGTATTTCTTGCGTCAGTATATTTACTACGAGAACTTTATTTTGCCCGGACAGTGATACAAACAGTGTTCGATCGTCGGGATACAAGGCGACACCCTGCGGCTGTGCGCCAGCTAGATCAATCTTGCCAATCTCAGCACCCGAATTTACATCGAAGAAGCGCAGCTGTTCGTTGCCAAGATCTGATATGACGGCGTATTTTTCATCATCGGTAAGCAGGATGCGATAAGGCCATGAGAATCCATTCCACTGCCTGCTAATTTCGCCGCTTGCTGCAGAAATTACTGAAACGACTTCTTCGCTGTTGCTCCCGACCCAAACTTCGTCGCCACGCTTATTGGTAGTGATCGCCTCAGGACGGTCGGGCACGTCTAGCGTCTTTGTCAGCTGCCCAGTCGCTACATCGATAACAGAGACACTATTCGAAGAACCATTACTTGTAAAAGCAGTTGTCCCATCCTCCGACAGAGCCACCATATGCGAACCGCTCTGCTCAGTATCGATAGTACGCACTATTTCACCTTCGTGAAAATCCACTATAACTAGTTGCTGGCTTGCTTCCGAGGTAACGATAACCTCTCTCTGACCAGGCAGGAAAAGTATGCCATGGGGCCGCGGATAGTCACGCAGACTAATGGTTCGAGCAACGGCCAATTCCTCGACATCGAAAACGGTAAGGCTGTTGCCACCGCTGTAGTCTGTCCCGATAGCCCAGCGACCATCATCGGTCACAACTAATTCATGTGGTCCACGTCCCGTTGCCAGAGTTTCCAGGATTTCCCCAGACCGTAGATCAATGAAGTTCGCGTCGTGCCCGCTCTTGTTAAGCACGATGAGTGTGCCACGCAAATCTGGCGGAGATTGCGCGATAGCAATTGGTACTGCGCAGATTGCAGCTAGGAAGACAATTAGGCATGACAATTTTGTAGAGATTTTCATTTTAGACTCAGCTTAATTTGGCAAGGAAACGACCAGACAAAGTCATCGCAAAGCGCGAACAACCATTCGGTAGTTTGCATTATTTTCTGCAGGCTTTACAGTATATTAAGACACTTGAACGTAGGAATTGTTCAATTTTGTGACCTCGCTTAAACTTCTCAGCCAGTAGAAGGGTTTACTCACTTCCTTCGTATAACCGGACAAGCTGTTGAATCACTTCCTAGCCTCACAGCAATGACGACCAAGAGACAAGCAACACAGTACATATTCAGGCATGTACTAAAAAAGGAAACGCTCATGCAATTGCTAAAACAAATCAATCTCTGCGTCGCACTAGTTTGTACGTCACTGTCCCCTGTCGCGCTTGCCGACACTCTTGACAATGCGCAAGCCGTTTTCGATTTCGCAGAAGCGGCTTACCCCGAATTACTCAGTCCCGCCGCACCTGAAATTCAGGAGATCCAAGGCTTCTACGTCCGACTTTACACCGATACAGGTATCTATCTGGGCGTGCAAGGGGATAACGTGTATGCAATTGGCGGCGCGGTTGGACCTGATTTAGTCTCTGTGGGTAAGATTAGTTCGCTGATTACGGTAAGCCCTACAGACATCACCGATTTATTGCTCACCAACCGACGCGAAGAATGTAGCTACTACGCAGAGAATCGCTTTTCGAATGTTTCCGATATAAAACGCAGCACGCCGTTCATGGGAACTCTCAACATGACAGTTGAAGGCAGCGAATGCGTATTGGTGAGCAATAGCATACCAAATCACGACTTCAATGATGCAACTGCCGCCTTCGCTACCGAAGTCAGCGAAGTCAGTGCCGAATTCAGAATTCCAACAACACCGGCATTCGCCTCCTCTGCCACAGCAATTTCGCTGGCAACGGACAATGCCGTTTTTCTAAACGGCGTTAAGTTAGATTTATTGGCGGCGGGATGCTTCGGTGTCGGCGACGGCAACATCGGCTGTAACGACATTGATCAGCCTTGGCGCTATGACCCAATGAGTCCACTAACCATGTTTGGCACCGATGCCCACAATGCACATCCGCAACCGGACGGCACCTATCATTATCACGGCAATCCGAAAGCGCTGTTCGATCAAAATGCGATGTCGGAATCGCCAGTGATTGGTTTTGCCGCCGATGGGTTTCCGATATTCGGCAGCTATATCGATGAAAACGGACAGATTCGCGCTGTCAGCAGCAGCTTTCAATTGCGCAGCGGCAGTCGCCCCAGCGGAGCGGATGATCCAGGCGGAAGCTATGACGGTACTTTCGTGGATGACTATGAATATGTATCTGGCAACGGCGATCTCGATGAGTGCAACGGCATGATGCGCAATGGCTCTTACGGCTACTACGTAACCGATACCTATCCTTGGGTACTCGCCTGCTTTCAGGGGACTCCAGATTCCTCTTTCGATAAGGCTGGTGGCGGAACCGGAGGCCCTCCAGGCGGTGGCCCACCTACTACATAGTCTTTCCCTAAATTGTCTTGCGAGCCCTAAAGAACTGCATGACACAGCATCATGATCAAAAACATGGCGATGGGAAAAACACCCTCCGCAATTGCAGCATAGCGACTATTGCCACCGAATAGGCCCGAGGCGATCATTAGTACACTAATGGTTAGAGTTATCAGACTAGCCAACATCAACGCGTCGCTCGCAGCCGCAATACCGATTAGCCAGGCAAGCAAACAGGTACCTAAAAACTGCAATATCAACGCCGCCTTCGGCTGCGTTGATTCTCCTCCGATTTCAATACCAACTCCCGCCGCCCACTTCTCTCCGAACATCATCGGCGAAAACCACAGCGCTCCGAGACCAAAACTCAAAATAGCACTGATGCCAACGGCCATCCAATTCACACCTGCTGTAAGTTCACCCATCTCTGCTCTCTCCTCGTTCTGTTATTTTTCCCGAGCTACCAAACACAAGCAATCTCATCTTCCTGCTATCCACTGCACCCGTCAACAGGCGCTCGAGAAGAATCTGATTCCAATCCTAGCTAGGCCGTAGAAAAGTAAGTAATCTATTGCCGTGCCGTTAATACCTATAAGTCTAATCGCCTGAGGACAGCCCCATGATCCCATCCCGCCTGCTTATCGCATTCCTATTTTCTCTGCTTGCTTCTACAAGTCTCGCGCAGACAACCCTCGGGGGACCGTTCACCGGCCTCAAAGCCGAGATGGCTAGCAGTATCGAGGCCAAGGCAAAGATGACACAGGAAATCATCGACACCCTCTTCTCCTTCTCCGAGCTAGGGTTTCAGGAATTTGAGACTCAGCGCTATCTCACCGAATTACTCGTCGACAACGGCTTCGATATCGAACTTGGCGTCTCCAATATTCCCTCTTCCTGGTGGGCAAGCTGGGGCAGCGGCGAACCAGTCATCGCTCTAGGTTCGGATGTCGATGGTATTCCACGCGCATCACAGATGCCGGGAGTCGCCTACCGACAGCCGATGATCGAAGGTGCGCCCGGCCATGGTGAAGGACACAATTCAGGACAGGCAGTTAACATCGTTGCAGCTCTTGCTGTAAAAGAAATCATGGAACGAGAGAATCTACCAGGCACCATCGTGCTGTGGCCAGGCATCGCCGAGGAACTGCTGGCTACTAAGGCATGGTATGCACGCGACGGTCTGTTCGATGACGTAGACGCCGTACTCTTTACCCATGTATCAAACAATATGAGCGTTAGCTGGGGCGATGCGACTGGCACCGGCTTGGTTTCAGTCGAATATCTATTCGATGGAGTGGCCGCCCACGGCGCAGGCGACCCCTGGAAGGGCCGAAGCGCCCTCGATGCGGTAGAGCTCATGAACGTGGGATGGAATTTCCGCCGCGAGCACTTGCACCCCTTGCAGCGTTCCCACTATGTTATTAGCAACGGCGGCGACCAACCAAACGTAGTGCCCTCTTTTGCGAGCGTCTGGTACTTCATCCGCGAAATCACCGCAGAAAATATCATAGAGAATTTCTCAACATTGCAGCGCGTCGCCGAGGGCGCGGCGATGATGACCGACACAACAGTGAGCAGGAAAATTGTCGGTGCCGCATGGCCGAGACATTTCAATCGACCCATCGCACTCGCCATGGATGAGAATATCAAGGCCGTCGGTTTGCCCACTTGGTCAGAAGACGACCAACGCTTTGCAAAGGCGCTGCAAACACTAATGGGCTCGGACAATCCCCAGGGTCTAGCCACAGATCTCTCCGGCATAGGTCAGCCTCGGGAAATTCCTGTGTCTGGAGGGTCGGATGATATCGGCGACATCTCCTGGAATGTGCCAACTGTCACCCTGCGCTACCCATCGAATGTACGCGGCTTGCAAGGTCATCATTGGTCGAGTGCTATGGCTATGGCCACACCGATTGCTCACAAAGGTGCCACGGCAGGCGCTAAAGTTGTAGCAGCTACTATGTTGGATCTGATTCAGGATCCCTCCCTCGTCCGTGATGCTCAAACCTACTTCGATGATGTGCAGACCGCGGATGTGCAGTACGAACCCTTCATCGGGCCAGACGATGCCCCTGCCATCGAGAAGAATGCCGAGATCATGGCCCAGTTCAAGCCACGATTGGAGGAGCTGTACTATGATGCTTCCAGATTCGATACCTATCTGGATCAACTCGGCATCGAGTATCCACAATTGGAACCAAACTTAATTCAGAGGAATCAGTAAACGAATCGTGTTTTATAATTCCTTCGCAGGGTTTTGCGCGCGAACCTTAGCTGTGTTTCGCACGGAGCCGTTACTCGAATGCTAAACAGGGACAAATTGTTTTCCTGTTATCGCCTATCCGCCCTGCCTGCGGTATTTGTTGCTGGAACATGCCTCGCTCAATCCGATCTTTCGTCAATAGCCAGCGATTCTGAACTCTTGAATTTCGACACAGATAGAGCGAAGCAGGAATATCGAAACCCGAAGCCAAGAGAGCTGACTGTGCTCACCGAGACACTCTCCGCAGAACAAATCGACAGGGCCGTTCTAAATAGATTGATGCAGGAAATAAACTCTTCGCCGGCGAACACAAAAGCTCGCATCGGGATCAACGACAGCCAGCTACAGGAATTATTCATTACCATCTCCAATGCCCGTGGCTTCATCAACGGCAGCGAATTGGCCAACGTGCGCGCCCTGTGTGCCGCATGGGATGAATCGACTGCTAGCGGTGAAGCACGGATAGTAGAGGCAATCGCAGCCTACAAGACACGCGAGCAGCTTACTCAAACCTTCATCGCGAAGTACTATAGTGTCGTGTTGTTTGATATCGAAGCTTTTCTGGATGAAAAATCCCTGCCTCTATTCCGCGCCTATATGAGCGATAGGCGGCGCAGACTAGCCAATGCCGGAATGACATCCGGGGGATCTCCGGTACAGAATATTAGCGCCGGCACTGATACTATTGATTTTCATTGCCGCACAAACTAGAAATACCATTGGAGTTAAGCTGTGAGTTATAAGTGTTTTGAAGTTTCCGTTGAAAACAAGATCGCCCATATAGTTCTTAATCGCCCCGAAAAAAGAAACAGCATGATTCCTGAATTCTGGGACGAGTTACCCGCGATCGTCAAAGAACTCGACGCGAATGCGCAAGCGCGCGTTATTGTTATATCTTCTACAGGCCCGCATTTTACAGCCGGCATCGATACGGCTGTGTTCAGCAACAACGCAGAGCAAAGTGATGATCCAAAAGTCGCCGAGAAACAGAGGCGCACGCATGGAGCGAAGCTCTACGACACTGTCGACTACTTACAACAGACCTTCACCTGTCTTGAAGAATGCAGGGTGCCAGTGCTCGCCGCCATTCAAGGTGGCGTCATCGGCGGAGGCGTAGACCTGATCACCGCCTGCGATATGCGCTATATGACGGCCGAGAGTTTTCTCACCATATTCGAAATCAATATTGGCATGACCGCCGACGTTGGCACCTTCCCGCGTATAACAAAGCTGTTACCGGAGGGTGTGGTTAAGGAACTCGCCTACACCGGGCGCCGTATGTCTGCGGACGAGGCGAAATCACTGGGTTTCGTAAACGAGATATTTCCAGATCAAGAATCCCTGCTGGATGGAGTCATGAAGATAGCGCAGCAGATAGCAAGCAAAGCGCCTCTAGCGATCTACGGAAGCAAACGTATCATCAATTACTCGCGCGATCACAGCACGGCTGATGCCCTCGACTACATCGGTATATGGAATGCCAGTATGCTGCAGAATGCCGAAATCATGGAAGCGATGACCGCAGCAGCCGAAAAACGCACAGCCGAATTTGTGGATATCCCGAAGAAGAGGCGAAAGATGGGATCTGGTATAGTCGACTAATGCTAGATCAGATAGCTAAGAGTCTATCCTGCCAGAAAAGAATCTAGCATCACTTCCATTAGCGCTGCTCCCAACCATGCGAGCGGAGGAATGAAGATATAGAAAAGGAATCGCGAGAAGATCGAGATATCCATTGGCCAAGTTCGCGTGTGTTGCACCTGGTCTCTTCGCGCAATCAATCCATTCAATCTTACCAGCGATTCGTTGTCTAACCCTGTCGAGCTGAGTTGAATCTCGGTATTGATCGAGGCCAGAGCTTGCGCCTTCTCTCTGCGAATATTTTTTCGTATCGTCCAGGTTGGAAGAAGGACGAAGATAATTGCGGAGGGTATGCCAACATAAAGCCCATTTGCGTAGTTTACCCACTGAAAGTCACGATCCAGAGACTGCAGCGTGGTCAATGCTAACGCCCCTATCACCATTAAGAATTGGCTAAGCGCAGCACGGCCAAATCCATTCAACCTGTCCAAATTATAGATATTTACACGAACAGACTTTCCGTATTGGTAGAGCAGCAAATCGTCGTTAAAAACAAAGAGTAGCGTGACTGCGACAATTGACCACATGAATATTTGACCGAAGGCGATAGCGGCACTAGTTACAAATATTTCCGATTCCGAGTCTAGGCTGAGTGAACTGCCATTAATATTTCCCAGAATCGCAAACGTTGTACCTAGGACTACCGCGATCGGCCAATATTTCCCGAGCCGATAGCGCTTCATCTGTGACTCTGAAGACTGGGGTACCTGACTGTGAATATCTGAAAATAGCGACTCACTCGAACGCACCCAAGCCGTGAACCACATCAGCAAACCCGCAGGTAGAATAGCGAGAAGCAGGAAAACACCCATGATTTCCATTGGCCTATTCCACAGGTCATATTCTGGCATCGGTCTAAATCCACCCGAAATCACGAACAGAGTAAATAGGGGGATACCGACGATTGCGCCCACGGTGGGAACAGGATAGCTAAATCGATTAAGAGCGTATTCGATCAGCCGAACCGGTGCAGGGGTGGACATAGACAACGGGCCTAGTGTTATTATTTTTTAAAAGTAGAGTGACGGACAGATCATAGTCAATGCAAGACACTCTGCCAAGCGCAGGCTTTGCTGTTCAGGTTCGAGTTTGTAGTGATCCGATGTCACAAATTCAATCGTAGAAGGCGAATAAGCCAAAAACAACTAAAAAAGACCATTAAAACTGAGGGTTCAGAATTTCGTCCCTGATTAAACCACTTATTGGCAGTCTGATAATACTCACCACAAATTGTGAAATTGCCCTAGCAGGCAGCCAAGTTGCCAGCCTCCCTCTCTCGTGCCATTCTTTGCAGGAAGCAGAACATACAATAGATCAATCGTTGGGGAGAAAACCATGACTACCCGAAGCGCTCAGCTTTTAACAACCAGCCTACTTCTCCTCGGCGCTACATTACTATCGAGTCACAGCGGCGCACAGAGTCTGGCACAAGCAAACTTCAACGCGGCCGATTCCTGCTCTGCGCTGGCCAATCTCACTATCGAAGACACGCGTATTACGCTGACCGAAATCGTCGATCAGGATTCCTTCACAGCGCCAGAATCGGAGCGCAGGATACAAACTCCAGCATTCTGCAGACTCGCCGGCGTAACGGAACCCGCAATAAATTTCGAAGTCTGGCTGCCGCTCTCCGGATGGAATGGTAACTATCAGAGCGTAGGCAATGGCGGAATGGCTGGATCGATAAGCTATAGCGCAATGGCGAATGCTTTGCGACGCGGCTACGCAACCGCAAGTACCGATACCGGCCACGAAGCAGGACCAATTTCCTTTGATGCATCCTGGGCATCGGGAAGACCGGACCTGATAGAAGACTTCGGCCACAGAGCCTTGCATCTAACCACAGTGAACGCGAAGCAAGTTACGGAAGCCTTCTATCGAGCGCCACCCGATTACTCGTATTACGTAGGCTGCTCCAAAGGAGGCCAGCAAGGCCTGATGGAGGCACAGCGTTATCCGAACGATTTCGATGGCATCATCGCCGGCGACCCTGCAAACAATTGGACGCGATTCTATGCGGGCGCCCATCTCTGGTACTCACTGGCACTGCTTGCCGATGAAGAGAGTTATGTCCCACCTAGCAAACTACCTGCGCTCGGCAACGCGGTGAACGAAGCCTGCGACGCACTCGATGGCGTCAGCGATGGCATCTTGCAGAATCCGCTCGCCTGCGAATTTAAACCCGCGAGTTTGAGCTGTCCAATCGGAGTGGACAATGACAGCTGCCTGACTCCTAAGCAGGTTACTGCCGTCGAACAAATCTGGTCAGGTAGGGAGAATTCTTCTGGAGAACTGATCTATCCGGGCTTGGTTCCGGGTGGAGAAGCATCACGTGGCTCTTGGTCGACCTGGGTGACAGGCAGAGAGCCCTTTCAGTCGCTGCACTGGCGTGGCGGCGAGGGGTTCTTCCGCTGGTTCGTGTTCGACGATCCAGATTGGGATTTTCGCAGCTTTGATTTCGATTCAGATCTGGAATATGCGCTTGAAAAAGTAGGCCCTGCCGTCGACTCAAATGACCCAGACCTACGTCCGTTTCGAGACAATGGCGGCAAGTTAATTGTCTATCATGGCTGGAGCGATCCCGACATCTCACCGATCGCCTCCATCGACTATTTCGATCGCGTCGTGGGAGTTATTGCAGAGGAGTCTGGAGCGCAAGCCGCACTTAGCGACACGCAAGAGTTCTACCGGCTTTTTATGGTACCCGGCATGGCCCATTGTGCGGGCGGACCGGGACCGGACCGCTTCGATGCGCTTACAGCATTGGAGAATTGGGTAGAAAGAGGCGTCGCGCCGAAGACCATGCTTGCCTCAAAAATTATCGATGGTGAGGTAGTTCGCACGCGGCCACTGTGCGTGCATCCTGAGATGGCGACCTACAACGGCAGTGGTGATTCCGACGCTGCCGCCAGCTTTAGTTGTACAGCACCTTAAGAAGCAGAGTGATTCGTAGTAGTTACAGAAAACGGTTTTCGAAGGCACTACTCTGCAGCATCTCCGCTTTCTCCAGCGTCTGCATCTGCTTTCCTGCGCAATAGACGACTTATTGTGTCATTTAGATCTGGCACCTTCTTCGGCTCTTCGGAATTCGTATCCGGGGTTACATCGTTGTCTTTCTCGTTATCTGATATTTCGCTCATAGTAGCTACTCCTAGTGTTTCGAGCATTCTACTATTTTCAGCGCGAACTGTCTTTTTCAATCACTTGTGGTAACTAAAAACTTTCTCCAATGGCTCATCGAAAACAGCTGCGATTCGAAATGCCACTTCCAATGACGGAGAGTACTTACCCAGCTCAATCGCATTTACAGTCTGTCTCGTTACTCCAATCTTTTTCGCGAGATTCAACTGTGTCATATCAGAATGCGCCGCACGCAACTCTCGTATGCGATTTTTTATCGGGAGCTCAGGCATTAATAGCCCCTTCTATACTGTCTTATTAACAAGGAAGCGCGAAGAATTTCTGCCAATATTATCGCCCCCAGATACAGCATGCCAAATCCCCAATTGCCAGCGTGCACATGGATCATGGGAAAGGTCACAGTGACAACCAGTCCTATTAACGTTAGATAGGCGATACGCGAAGCCTTGTAAGCGAACAGCTGATCGCGCTCATCTACTGGAATTCCCGCGTCCTCGGGAGAAAGTTTCCGTGCAACAAGGAGCAGCACACACTCCAGCACGATAAATGCTGCGATGGCGATACCTGCTAACTGTGCTAGGTAACCAATGTCAGGATTTGGTTGATGATAGACGCTAACCATAAATACGGAGTAGGGAAGGAATACGACGAGCAAGGCAAATATTGTGAGCCAGGCTTTCTTTTCACGAAAAGACATGCTGATACCTCTGCTTCCAAATGATTACGTGGAGAATTGTATTTTTTAAATTCTATGGGGGACCTACGAGCGCCACGCTAAAATTAGCACAACTCGCCAACACCTCTGGGTCTTCAAAAATAATATCAACTAATTGTCCCGGAATATCCTTTATGTGCACAACGAATGCTTCCGCATCGTCCCCGAATTCTTTCGAAGATCGCACTAACGCAAAAACTTGTTCTTGGTAATATTCCAAATTCACATTCTCAGCACCTTCTGCAAAGATCTCCACGGTAAGTGCATAAACGTCATCGTAGAAGGGCTGTCCACACAACGCAAAATCGTTCTGGCGCATACTTACAGTAGCAGGGGCGTCAGAGATTCTGTGCATCTCAAGAAACTGATCCTCACCCTGCGAATTCGCTCCCAAATGAAAACCCAAGAATGATAGAAGAACCGCAATTAAACCCAGCAAGGTATATTTCATAGTGTAGTGCCCTCTTTTCCAGCGAAGAAACGATGTATGTTCATGGAAATTCTGAACTCGTGTCTAATATATTTGACACGACACTCATTCTAGACGGACTTTGATCTCATGTCTAATATTTTTTACACCATCACAAACCGCACACCCTGAGATCAGAGCATACCGGCTTGCACCCGATGTTGGATTACACTAACTTAGCGCAGCGAAAAGGAGAGAACATGAGCTGGCAAGATGAAGTAGATGAGTTAAGGCGACGCGAAGGATTAGCAGCTGCTATGGGCGGAGAAGAACGCATTCAGCGCCAACACGACAATGGGCGGCTCACCGTAAGAGAGCGTATCGATGCACTTGCCGACGCAAACACCTTTCATGAGATCGGTGCACTCGCGGGAAAGGCAACTTACAGCGATGACGGTCAACTGGTAGATTTTACGCCTTCAAACTTCGTTCTCGGTACAGCAAAAATAAACGACAGACGAGTCGTTATTGGTGGAGATGATTTCACCGTACGCGGCGGCGCGGCCGATGCGAAGATTGGCGACAAATCAGGCTACGGCGAACGCTATGCACTCGAGATGCGCCTGCCCTTGGTAAGGCTCATCGATGGCAGTGGCGGCGGGGGCTCGGTGAAGACACTGGAGATGGTAGGCCATTCCTACGTCCCTGCCTTACACGGATTCGAGACTACGATGCAGCTGATGGGACACGTCCCTGTAGTCTGCGCCTGCATGGGCTCGGTAGCCGGACTCGGTGCCGTGCGCACCACCATCTCTCATTTCTCCCTGATGATCAAAGACACTAGCCAGCTATTTGTCGCCGGCCCGCCAGTGGTCGAGCGCGGTTTCGGCAAACCCATAGAGAAGAATGAGCTGGGTGGTTCAGATATTCATGCAAACGGCAGCGGCGCCGTAGACAACGAAGTGGAAACGGAGCAAGAGGCGTTCGAGGCAATCTCTCGTTTCCTCTCCTACCTGCCACAAAATGTCTGGCAGGCTCCACCCAGAATAGAGAACGCAGATCCAGTCGAGCGCAGAGACGAATCGCTGCTGTCTGTCATCCCTAGAGATAGGCGCCAGATGTACCAAGTAAGGGAGATCATTAACTCCGTAGTCGACTTGGATACATTCTTCGAGATAAATCCCAATTATGGCGAATCGCTGGTGGTTGGCCTCGGGCGCCTGAACGGCTATTCGATTGGCATCATGGCTAACGACACCCACTTCCATGGCGGCGCGGTCAACGCGACTGCGTCAGAGAAGATGATGAGGTTCGTTGATCTTTGCGATACTTTTCACATTCCCATCCTAAATCTGGTGGACAATCCTGGATTCCTAATTGGCCGGGCGGCTGAAGAAGAGGGCACTGTACGAATCGGTAGTCGTGCACTGATGGCCTGTTATCAGGCGTCTGTTCCCTGGGTATCGGTCATTACTCGGCGCTGCTATGGAGTAGCCGGTGCCGGTCATGGCAATGCCGATCGACTTAACCTGCGCTACGCATGGCCGTCCGCAGACTGGGGCTCACTGCCCATAGAGGGTGGAGTGCAGGCTGCCTACCGGCGAGACATCGAGGCTGCAGATGATCCCGACGCACGGCGGCGCGAACTTGAGGGGATGTTAGAGAAATATCGCTCGCCATTTAGGACGGCAGAGGCTTTCGGTATAGAAGAAATTATAGACCCGAGAGACACACGAGCGCTGCTCTGCGACTGGGCAGAGCTAGCCTACGAATTGTTGCCCAGTCAACTTGGACCGAAGGCGCGCACACCGCGCCCTTAATGAAAAGTGTAGGTCCTGCCAATGAGAATGATGACCACAAAAGACTGCCTTGTGACAGAAGCAGACATTTTCAAACGGGGGTGGAGCAGAGGACTGAAAATCCTCCGTAGTGGTTCGACTAACTGCGGCAACAGTTTGCAAGGAGCGCAGTTGCTCGAGGCCCTCAAGGGTAGACAGCCCTGAGGATGATTGGATTATTCCGTCTCTGCGCACCCAATCCTTCGTAAGTACTCTACCCTTTGCCTGCTAAAAGTAACTGTAATCCCCCACAAAGAGATTTAGCTGGTGTAGGAGGAGCAATTGGTCGAGCTGACACTAAACACGAAGTTGTTGTTTATCAATCCACCCTCTATGGAGGCGGAATCTCTGCGGCATCCAACATTAGGTTGGAAGCGACCATTTACCTTGAGTTTCACCACCTTGTTCGAGGATGGACAATACAAGGAAATAAGTTCGGCCCGGGAATTCCTATCGCTGCGGTAAATGAAGGGTTGGCAAATGTATTTGCTGAGACTTCTACCAATACTTCATTCGAAGTAAATTCTCACCCTGACAATTCCGATCAGTGGTTTTTAGAAATCAAGGCATTGCCGGTAGATGCAAATTACAACCAGTGGATGAATGAACATCCCGAAGGTAGGATAGCGATAAGATATCGTGTGGGAAGCTATATTGTTCACCGAGCGATGGAATCTTTTGGAATGTCTATTTTGGAACTGAACCAATTATCACCGGAGGAGATACTTTCCCTTGTTGAAGAAGATTAATAAGTTTTGTGAAAAGAGATATAAATCTCTAATTTCCCCAATTTAGGGAATGTCCGAGTAAATCCGCAGCACACCTCTAAGCACACTCTAATTCCTGACTTTTAACTCATTGACTCAATTAACGAATCGGTGACGCAGTCTATTGAAAATCCTCGTGTCGATGGTTCGATAACCTTCCGGCATTTTACCTATAATTCACACATATTCTATTACGCCACATGCACTGGAGGGATCAATTGCATAATTCTATGGATGTCAGTTCAGAATCGAAAACTGCTCTTGAGAATAACCCGATCGTATGGGCCCATAGAGCAGGAAGAGATGTTTTTTGGAACAGCAATACGCCCTCCTCTCATGTAACTTGAAATTACTCGGCTAAGAATTTAGTGACTAACCTAACCCTAGCCGATATTACTGCCAGAGGAGAATCCTTTTGTCTCATGGGTAATATTCATTCCACGGCAGTTTCAGTTGCTCCCGCTGCAGCTCCAGCCAATGGCACCATTCTTGGAGCCGCATTGACTATATTAATTCCGGCTCTGGCTGACATGGTATGCCACATATTCGCAAAGCAGCTTGAGCAAGACATTTTTGAGGTAGCTATATACAGCCAGCCACTCGAACTTTCGCTGGTTTCTGAGATGAGCTGTAAAAACATGACGATTTCTGCATCGTGGGCGCGAGATATTACATCGGCCACGGGGCGAGGTGGAGGGGAAACATGGAAAGCCCTAAGCCCGGCTTCTACTTCCTGTTGTACAAGTTGTTGAGCATTGCGTTTACCCGGCAGGGCCATATGTTGTGATCCCACGCCTACTTGTGTCATCCGAGAGCCGCCACCACCGCTACGTGCTGCAAGTGTGGTCATCGCATCGTCGATTTCACCGCCCATCCAACCACTCACCCTGCCCATAGCGTAATTGACTGGGGCATGGGCAGCTACAAAACGACGCATTTCACTCTTCAAGGAATTCCCAATAAGCGCGTTGCCGATTCGCTCACGGCCCCTCGCCGCCAAAGAGGAACCATAGCGGTGAGCAAAATTTTCCGCTCCTACAGTAAGCCTCTCACCTACGCGTTTGCTGGCAGCTACCGACGATTGAATTACCTTTCGCGTAACCTGCTCTACTACTCGCCCGCCCGAGGAAGTAAACAAAGGCTGGCCATTGCCTGCAAGTCGTTCAGCTCCGCGATATACTGCCTGACTAACTCTTTCGCCAGTTGGAGAGGCCAGCACGCGAGAAACAAACGCCCTACCAGCCGTGCTGCGCAATGCGGCACCCACCGCTACACCGCCAACGGAAAATATGCCGCCAAATAACGCCCCCATTGCCGCCGAGCGCAATATATGGGACTCACGATCGTCTACATACGCTTCTACTGCCTCGCCGACTGCTCCGGCCACCGCACCCGCCACAATGCCTGTAGCAATCGCGCCTAACGCCGGACCCAATACTGCAGCGGCGGCGCCCCCTGTAACCACAGTAATCGCAATACCCACGACCACCGCGGCGCCTATGCCCAGCACCATACCCCAACTCCAGCCATCACTTAGGCCATAGCTGTCGCAGTGGTTAATGGGATCACCATGACAAAGGCCATAGTGATTGAGCCCACCCTTCAACCCAGAGGGGTCGGGTGTTATAAACTGACCCAACTGCGGGTGATACCAGCGAGTGCGGTAATCATAAAGTCCGGTGGTGAAATCGAATATCCTCCTCTGAAATAAATGGCGGGCTATTGGAATGTTAGTGCTCGGATTACCGCTAGCATCCAGAACGCTGACCCGGCCTTGCAGGTCGTAGTCGTAACGCTCAATTAATTGACCCTGATCATCGACCAATGCATCTGTACTACCTTCCGGACTGATCAGAGGATAGTAACGTATCCCGCCTTTTTCAAAAAATAACAGGTCATCCATCTGATCGGCATAGACATAACGCTCA
The DNA here is from genome assembly GCA_002401885.1 of SAR86 cluster bacterium. GTDB lineage: Bacteria > Pseudomonadota > Gammaproteobacteria > Pseudomonadales > Pseudohongiellaceae > UBA9145. The sequence goes on along the minus strand of NVUL01000002.1, from coordinate 40,472 downwards.
GTAATCTGACCATTCACCTTAACAGCCAGTAAGCGCCAGCCTTCATATACGTATTCCTCGCGGATACCGGCTTCAATTCTGGCAATTTTCCGATGCTCGGCGTCATATTCGTAGCTGACTAGTGCTTGCCCATTCTGCTCCGCTCTAAGTAGCCGATTCCATGCATCGTAGATGTACTGCATACTGCCATCATCTGTCAGATTTCCGTTTGGATCGTAGGTCATTGACTGACCGTTCTGCATAGTGATTCTGCCGCGATCATAGCGCTGATTAAAATCGCGCCGTACTCCCCCAGTATCGCGCCAAGTGACCTCTCTGATCACGCTGTCGGCGTCGAATTCTCGATTCATGGTTTGCGTAGCCATACCAGCCCGTTGCACGGTCTCATGAATTATTCTGCCGAGCGAATCGTAGCGCCATTCCTTGGTGTCGATCTGTCCATTTCCATCCACGCGTTCGCGGCGAGTGATTCGCCCTAAGCGATCACGCTCCAGGTTGAATTCGATATCGCCGCCGCCAATTCCATCGAAGCGACGACTTTGCAGCCAGCCAGTGCCGTCGTAAAAGCCATTGGTCAGGGAATGATTTCGGAAGAGCCGCTTCAGCTGATGATCGTTACCCAGATGCTCCTGACGCATGATGGTCTGACCATTATCGACGACATCCATCAGGCGCCCAGCTTTATCAAAATGATGAACTGTGGAATTGCCTAGATAGGTAACTGAGGCACGGTGACCTTGACCGGTGTAGGTAAAATCCAATGTGTCTGCGCCACTGATTTCCTGACGGAGCTGACGCTCAGAGTCGTAGAAGCGGGTGATCTGATGGTTGCTGCTGAGATCTCGAACAATGGTCTCGTTGGCGTCGTAGCTGTAGAAAAAACCATCGGTGCCTTCTACATTTGGTCCTTTTACCTCTGCACGGATTTCCTGTAATCGACTAACCGCATTGTCATATGTGTATTTCAGGCGAGTGTTATTTGCATCGGTAACTCTATCGATACGGCCTTGGCTGTCGTAATCCATCACGATACTGTAAGCCGCTTGATAAGTTACCGAGCGAGGACGACCACTATCCGACTCGTATTGCCAGCTAGTGGTGTTGCCAGCATTATCAGTATAGGAGAGCAGTCTTCCAGCTTCGTCGTACTCCATTAACAATTCACTGGTGCCGGCAGAATTGTAGCTATGGATTTCCGGCACACCCCCGCCAAGCCCATTTTGGGTGAGAAGAGCAGTAATCTTGCGTGTACGACCGAGGCCGTCACGCTGGTATTCCGTCAGATTGCCTGGCTCATTAATAAGGAGATTGTTATAAGACTCAGTACTATCTGTGCCCATCGCATCGTACAAGTGGGTGACGAATCCTGTTTCATCAAAAGTACGACGGGTAGCATTGGCGCGACCATCTAATTTGCGAACGACTCTACCCAGCGCATCAAACTCCTGTTTACTACGTATACCGATTTGAGTGCCAGTTGGGAAAAACCGGGCAGAGTCTTTCAACTCGGCAGTTTCTTCCAGCAAATTGCCTACTTGATCATACTCCCGCACGACTGTTTCATCGCCGCCAGCGTCTCGTTCTTCAATTGGCAATCCTTGCGAGTTGCGTCGAACATAATTAAATCCTACCTCATCATCTACCTGTCTGGTTGGTAACCCCCAGGCGTCGTAACTGACGTCATTGGTTTGCCGGCCATCTCCTTGATGCCAACTACCTTCCTCATAGAGTGCTACTCTTTGCGGCCACTGGTTATCGTCTTCGATGTAATCCGTCCCCGTAGCCAGGGTTTGCATACTGACATTTGGACCGCTTGTTGAAGTGGTATTGAGCTTGGTCGGTAAATGGACGATGCGGTGGCTACGTCCAGGTCGACCCAATTCATCCACCTTCTGTTCGAACAATTCGCCTAACGGGGCACCGGGCGGATTAGATTGACGACCCGGGTTATTCCCATCTCCATGAAGCATGGCGCTGCGACTAATGTTCCCGTCACTGTCTCTGACAACTCGATGTACATTCGCGCCTGGGTCTATGATCGACTCCACTTGTTGAAATTCATCTAGCCTGTAGTCTTCCCGATTTCCATCAGGACTATCGATGTACGCCGGTGTCCCCTGGGGTGTCCAGCTAAAACTACTGGTGTGGGGAGTAGTTGTTGAGCTATGTGTAATGTTTACTGGAGCGCCGCTTTTATCTACGTCAATACTAATGCCGGCGCCTGTATGTCGGCCACTTGTTACATCCACCGGCTCTAGCCCCACCAGGCGATCGCTAGCATCACGAATAAAATTTTCGACGATCATCTGTCCACTGTGTAAAGTCGCCGCGTGACTGACTAACATGCCAACTGAATTGTAGTTCCAGATTTCTTGTAAGCTGCTGCCGCCAGCAATGGCATTCGCACTTGGTTGCCTAGTTTCAGTTAGGGCTATATTACCATCCTGGTTGTATTGGAATTCTTTCACAATGGATAGGCCAGTGAGTGGCCCCGCAGCGCTGGCAGCTTTCTTCATTTCAGTTATCTGATGAAGACGGTCCACGATAAATTCAGTCCTGACTCCGCGTGCGTCTGTCACCGAAAGGAGGTCGCCCAGAACATTATAAGTAGACTTTCGTAAGCGAGGAGTGAAGGCAATACCAGGTAAATGCAAGTTTCGGTTATTCAGCGCAGGTCCCACACCTGGACTAATATCGGTTTCCACTTCCGCCAATAGACCACCTCCTCCGATTGCTGGGCTGGAGCCTTGTACGCCAGTTGGATCTTGGTCGGAGAAATAGCGGAACTCGGTGGTGACACCCTGAACGTCACTCTTGCGCACCATCTGCCCGAAGCTGTTGAAAGAGAAACGCTCTGTTGGATTTTCATCTATCCACAAGTGCCTGCGACCACCTGAACTGGTGGGAACGATTACTGCTGAAACACTGCGAGGATGTTGCAGCCTTACTAAATTTCCCGAATCTCCTGCATCGGGATCACTGCTGGACAATTGTGTATCGTAAATAAGATACGTGGCATATTGCTCTGGGTTAACGTCTGCTTCATTGCCCTTAGGCGGAACCATCCTCTGAATCTGGTTATGCCTGCGTGTGTATTCAAAGGTTTGGATTTTTTCTTTTCCATTGGTGCCCCGTTGACGAACAGCCAGCAGGTTGCCATGCCGTTCTTCATTGGCTGACTGGTCGTCATATACATAGAAATACTCTTCTGGGTTGGGAGATGAAACCGCTTGATGCACCAGATGGCCATGATGATTGTGCCTATACAAATAAATCCATTGGGCTTCGGGGTTTGGGTTGTTGGGATTTGCCAAGCTTGCACCACCGGTTGGTGTGGCTGCATCTGGCCATGGCGATGGGTTGGAAAAATCCCAGAGGGTTTCCTGCCCGGAGCGATCGAATTCAGTGGTCAGATTGTTAGCGGCGTCATTAACGATGGTATAGGTTAGAGGCTGATTGGTGTTGGGGTTTTCACCAAAATCCTGTTCAGTGACCCAACCTGCTGATGAGAAGCGATTTTCCAATCGTTGCTTGTTCTCACTATCGATTACCTTAAGCAGGAAATTGTCTAAACGATCACTCGGGTTCACATAATAGGTGTAGGTTTCCTTACGCTCATAATTAGGCACTGGATTGGAGCCCACCAGGGTATGCACAGCTGGCGGTGTAACGGTTTTAAGAAAGCCGGGCCCGCCATTGGGATCATTAGCGCCATAATAATCAAACGAGAACTCGCGACCGCTGAAGTCACGTATCAACTTCAGCTTATCTATCACTTCGGGTTCTACTGGATCGTTTTCAGTATAATATTCCAGCATGATGCTGCGCTGATTGGGGTCTCTTATTTCTACCAATAAACCACGTTCGTTTTGAATATATTGGGTGCTGTTCCCATTTGCGTCGCGATGCATACGCAAACTACCATCATGATAAAAATGCAGCGTGTTGCGTTGCGGGTCGCGCAGCTCATAGGCGCTTTCAGTAGCACTAAGAGCGGAACGAGTTGTCAGTTCTTCAAAATTCCCTTTCGGAGTACGATCTTCAATAAAATCGTCAAAGCGGCCATTTGCAGCGAATTTACGAATCCCAGTTTTGCGCGCAGTATCTAGAAAGATATTCTGCCCAAATGCCCAGCCTGGTCCGAGTACACCTTCATAACGCAGATGTGATCGGTAGCTGCGACAGGAAATAATAGGTTCAGCTCGAGTACGATAGCTGTCATCAATTCGATGCATGACGAATTCACCGTTGTGCAGAAATACACTGTCTTCTGCGCCACCCTTGGGACTAGTTCCTACGGCGGCTTCATGCAACGACTCCACGTCGTTATAAATCTGCCGGCTGGTTTCTGTTTTAACCCAAGGCCAGAGCAGTTCCAGAGCGGGGTTTTTGGCTCTAATCCAGCCGCCACCAATGGCGCTGTGGACAACGGGGGCCCCCGCCGACAGTTGCGGTTCACCACGAACAAACAAGATTTCCGCCGAATGCAGCTCGTTGTTGGGCTGCAGTGCTAGGCTTATATCCTGCTTTACCGGGTAGGCAATGCCTGTGTAATCGGGCAGGTTCTCACCGCCATAATGCTGTGACTGCAATTCGATTTTTGCCGGGGCTCCACCAGCGATTGGTGATAAACCTTTGATTTCCAAACGTGCGCGCAGCCCAGGCTTGAGCTCTTCAACAGTCGAGCTTGTCCCGGTTTTTAGCAATTTGATTTCAGTTGGTGTCTGGATCATATAGGCAAAGCTAAGGGTGCCACCAATCACTCCTTGACGATCGCACTCCTGACCACCACTTGAATTTATCCAGAAAAAGCTACGTGATAGTGGGTCAGCGATGTTTGGCCCAGTGCTGACGCGGATAAACCAGGGGCCGGGACCATCGGGGGTAAAGTAGATGGAGGTTCCAGCATCAACAGTTAGCTGACTGTCGGTACCAGCTATCTGCGTTGTAGCGAGTGTGCCGCCGCTAGCTTGATAACGAATTGGCAGGGCTCTGGTTACCGGTGGTGGTATGCAGGTGTTGTGGTTGGCAGTAACTTCTTCGTCGTAGTTTTGTGGTTGAGCTGAACTATCGGTAATTGATACAGAGAAATCGTTTGCCAGTGTAACACCCGGGTAAGCGACATATTTGGGATGAACGGAATTGGCCGGCTGCATATACATTAGCAGACTTGTATTGGATGCTCCGGGTCCTCCACCTTGTCTGCGGCGGGCGTTATCAGAAGTATCTACTATAAACTGCAAAACCAATGGAGCAACACTAGGCATGTCGGGGTTGCTGATGCGTAACTCTGCACTACCAGTTAATATTGTAGGTGCAATGCGAATACGCATTCTTGCTGTGCCGCTGGCATGAATAGGATAGGCAACCTCAGAGTGAGAGGTTTGAAGATTGTCGGCTTCGATTTTCAGGGTAACGGGATCTTCTTCATCTGGCTGAAAATCCAGTGTATTTAAATCTCCGTCTCCATCGTATCCAATCTCTATCCAGTATTCCTGGCCATAAACAAGGTCGTTGCCAGGCAAGTTTTCGGCGACAATTTGCGGAGGATCAACATCGAATAACCAACGTGCAGTGGCGCTCGGCGAGCCAACAACTTTGGCGACTACCTCGCCTGCACCTATCGATTGAGGATCGAATTTGACTCTTATTGCCGCTATACCAAAGCGATTAGTGGTAGTCCACAGCTCTTTGTCGGGCAGTAGTTTATCTTCCGGATTAGCTCCCGGCAGATTAAATGTTACACGTGCCCCTGCTATAGGATTGCCTCTTGGGTCTCTCACCCGTGCTTCAAGCCTTTCTGGCAATATCTGGCCGCTGATGCCAGTCTGGTTGTCGCCCGAGATAGCAGCTATGGACACGGGTCCCATTGCCTCTGGCGCCGTATAGCTGGGTGGCGACTGCAGTGGCGTACCATCGACGCTAATAACAGGTGAACTCCGACTTTGACCAATTTGGATGCCATCCTCTATGGGCGTAGCTCGGAGAATGACCTGCTGCTGGGTAGCCCCCAAATCCTGAGCGGCATCCCACAACAGGTTGTAGCAAGTATCCACACCGGCGGGGGCGCCCATGTTTCGATTTGCATCACTCTTCTTTGCTAACGTGATCGGTTGGAACGGCTGGCTTCCGTATTGATAATCAACCTCAACATCCATGGCTCCGCTTTCACTGCTGCCAATAACAACCGGGCAACGAACCTGACCTCCAATCTGATTGCCCACTGAAAAAAGCGCATTCAACTCGGCCTGATTTACCGGAACTCCATTCCCTGGGAATGGGATGGGGCGGTTAATCATGGCGACGAGATATTGCAGCACCGTAAATGGCCTGCTTTGATCTTCTCCCCCAGGGGCGGCATCAAATGCCTGGATTTTCAGTATTAATCCCGTGGCCGGTAGCTGGCTCAGATCGAGGACAGCATTCCAGGCAAATATATGCAATACACCGCTGGGAGAAGATTCCAAATCACTACTGCCTTGACTACCAACACCGATGGCCTCGGTGGCGGGTAAAAATGTGACCCCGTTGTCAGTAGAATATTCAGCACTAATCGTGATTCGGTCCGACTCATCATCCAACAAGAGGTAGCGTACTGGAACAGGCGTTCCCCAATCGCCACCATCAGGCGATACTATGTTGACTGTTGGTCGGTTCCCATGAACGGGTGTAGGGGAAGGGCCGGGCGTAGGAACTGGACCAGGGCTTGGGTTAGGATTTGGAGCTGGGTTTGGAGATGGGCTGGACCCGGTAATACGTCGCCAAAGATTATTTATGCGCCGCCTGAAAGGGGGCAATGTGAAGTACAGCAAGAAGGATAGAAAGATAACTAGGAGAAGCCATATGAGCCAATTCACAGATACATTCCTCTTGAAATTGGTGGCAGAAGTTCCCTAAGGTTGCAAGAGTATCGCAACACGGAACGAATAGTGTGATGCTGATAGTGTGAGTACCATTCTGCGCTAATTTAGTACATGAATAAATTGAAATATGTAATCTCTACCCAAGTCTATGCCCTCTATTTGCATGAAAAGCCATCTTACTTCCTCCGAAAGCCTCGTGAATCTCCATGATATTGACTAATCTCGCCAGCTATCTGCCCTCTATTTCAACCAATTTTGAATTGATTGGAGTATCAGTGCGCAGCGCGCCCCACTGCCTTCTCTAACAGCAGGAAAAAATAGGGGAAAGTTAAGAAAATTCTAACAGAGTTAAAAGACGGCTATTGCCCAGCCAACTCGGACCGAAGGCGCGCCCAAAATCTTAGTACTAATTGGCAGGCTCGATCCTAAGCAGGGCGCCGTCTTCCTCATCGGTGAGCACATACAGATATCCATCGGGCCCTTGCCTAACATCTCTTACACGGTGCTTAAGTTCTGTTAGCATGCTTTCGCGACGGATCTCTTGCCCCCTGCTATTGAATACAATCCGCTGCAAATGACCAGTGCCAGGAATGCGCCCTTCCATCATGGCACCGACAAAAAGATTGCCCTGCCATTTCGGGAAATGTTCTCCAGTGTAAAACGTCAGAGCAGAGGGTGCTATGGATGGCCACCACACAACCGTTGGGCTCTCGAATTCTTCACGCCAGGGTGTCTGCGACACCCAATCGCCGCGATAATTTCGGCTATAGGAAGCAAGCGGCCAGCCGTAATTCTTTCCGGGCTCTATGATATTTGCCTCGTCGCCACCCTGCGGACCATTCTCACTCGCCCAAAGCTGGCCCGTTTCCGGGTGCAGCGTCATGCCCAACTGATTGCGATGCCCTACAGAATAAACCTCGGGAAGATATTCCCCTGATTCAACGAAGGGATTGTCATCTGGCGCCGTTCCATCGGCATTGAGACGCAGCACCTTCCCATAGTGCACTTCAGGGTCCTGCGCATATTCGCCCGTACCCAGGAACACATAGGACCCACCTAGCGTCATCATTAACTTTCCATCGGGCGCGAACATTAGGGCGGAGGCCGCGATTCCACTATCGACGCCCTTAGCGACAAATATTTCCTCTACGTCTTCCAGATTGTCTTCAACCAGTCTTCCGCGCACCAAACTCACAGCCTGATTAGGCTCACCCTCGTGCATGATGGCCTTGGTAAAGGTCATGTAGACGATCTGATCGTCATCGGGATGTAATGCGACCGCCATCAGTCCTGCGCGAAAAACAGCGGAATAGACTTCGGGCACGCCGGGGATATCACGTTCCAGGAGTTTTCCATCACGAATCACACGTAGCTTACCGGTGTAGCGCTCCGTAACTAGAATGTCGCCGTTATCGCGAAACGCCATCGCCCAGGGATTCGCAAGACCAGTGGCAACAGGCACAACCTTAATCTGCCCCACTTCAAAGCTTGGCAGCAAGAGAGGCTCAGTAATAGAAGGAGGTGCAACGAATGCATCCTGCGCCGCTACTGAAAAGCTGCAAGTTATAAAAATAGCGAACAAAGTTATTGCGTTTCTTTTTCTTCTGTACATAACTTTTCCTGTTGTTTTCAATTGGGTATTTAGTCTAGTGCCGATGTTCCAGACTGTGTTCTACAGCGACCGCATCGTAATGCAGGCGAATTAGATCTCTGCCAAAGTCTCCATCAAAATCACGCCAGACGAGATGAACGTGATTAGCATCGTTCTGTGTATTATCATACTCGATCAAAAAACTTCCGCCCTGAATTCGATAGTAGTGCGCATCCCCCCTCTCAAAGCCACCGATCCAGGCAAACTTAACAGTATCAATGCCGTCAGCCATGATTGTTCGAAGGCGTGCATTGGCAACGACTTCGGATTGAGCAGAAGCCACTTCAGAAATAATAGCGAGCATAATCTCCTGCTGCTGCGTATTAAGCTGCCCGTAACTGATGCCAACATCTTCCAACGGCTTTATCTGTTTCTGCGCGGCAGTAAATATGTCTCGCGGCGCGTCACCGGAAAGAACAGCCTCGCCCCTCTGCATTTCGTTAAGCGACTTAAGCAACTGTCTACCCATATCCTCTTCCGCTGCTAGCACTCTAGTCCCTTGCTTCTCACCATCGCGAACCTCGGCAGGATTACTGCCAAAAAATTGTGGCGTACTCGCGATACCTGCCCCCTCAATAAAGGTCCAGTTGAATGCCAGATGGTGTCCTTCATAGCGAATCGCCCAAGCGCCGATCATAGATGGTGTACCGAATACAGTAAGATAATATAAATCAGGATCGCGCACGAAAGGCCCATTGGGCTCTAACACGGCAAGCACGTTTTCCAAGTCGCGCACATTTTCAGTTTTCTGAAATCCCTTTGCGCTGAATAGGGTTTGTAGAAGTTCGCGCGCAGATCGTAACTGTTCCGGAGTCAATTCCTTAAGCGCGACACCCTCACGGGCACGTGGAATAAAATGCCAGTTCAAACGCTCCTCTTCATTGAATTCGAAGCTCGCCCTTTCACTCTGCTGCGCGTCCAGTCCACTCAAGAAAAGTTTACTCGCAGCTACTATAGCCTCACTCAGTTCTATTTGGGTCTGCTGTGCCGAAAGTGCTTGAGTGAAGAGAATGGCCGCAACAGCGAGGAGGCTTTGCAGCAAGCGTCGGCAATAGGGGAATAACATGATAGGACTCCGGCTCGTTGTTGTAGTCGAGCGCTCCGTGTTCCACAGAATAAACCCGCAGCCTACACCCGTCCAGTCGGCAATAATGGTGGGAAATTGCACAGGAATTGTCAGTTCGCGCAATATCTGCGATAAAGGCTCTTCTTTAATAAGAGAGTCGACCTATGAAAGCGGTAAGAATTAAGCAACAAGGTGGCCCAGAGGTCATGAGCTACGAAGACGTGGAGCAGCCGCAACCCGCTGCTACCGAAGTATTGATCAAGGTTGAAGCTGCAGGTATTAACTATATAGACACCTATCAACGCTCGGGTCTCTACCAGATACCGCTACCGGCAACACTAGGGCTAGAGGCCAGCGGCACCGTGGAAGCAATTGGCAGCGATGTTAGCCGTTTCAAGATAGGGGACCGGGTCGCCTACACCAACGTACTCGGTGCCTATGCAGAATACTCAGTGGTCGATCAGGATAAAGTGGTCGCCATTCCAGACGGTGTTTCATTTAACGAAGGTGCGGCTGCCATGCTGCAGGGCTGTACCGCGCATTATCTATCACAGTCCACCTACCCCATTAAGAATGGCGACAGCTGCCTCATTCATGCCGCCGCAGGCGGCGTAGGTCTGCTTCTGATCCAGATGGCGAAGAATGCCGGTGCCCACGTTATTGGCACGGTTTCGACAGAAGAAAAAGCAGCGCTTGCTCGTGCAGCAGGCGCCGATGAGGTCATTCTCTACTCGCAAACGGATTTCGAGACTGAAGTGAAGCGCATTACCGATGGCGCGGGCGTTAATGTAGTCTATGATTCTGTAGGAAAGACGACGTTCGACAAGAGCATCGAGTGTTTGCAGCGGTTTGGCTACATGGTACTTTACGGCAACGCGAGCGGACCGGTAACGGAATTTAATCCAGCGACTCTGGGCCCGAAGGGTTCACTGTTTCTAACCCGCCCGACTCTATTCGACTACACAGCCGACCGAGAGAGTCTTGAATGGCGTAGCGGCGATGTCTTTAAATGGATTGACGAAGGAAAACTCAAGCTGCGACTCGAACATTTTTTCTCACTGGCAGAGGCTCAAGAGGCTCATCAGGCCCTAGAGGGGCGCAAGACTACCGGCAAGATAATTCTTACACCCTAATTAGTTCAAACTCTAATTAGTTCAAACTCTAATTAGTTCAAACTCTAATTAGTTCAAACTCTAATTTCAAAAACCAGACTCAAAACCAAAGGTAACCACAATGCAAAAATTGCGAACTCTCCTAGCGGCCACTGTCCTTGTTTTATTTTCAGCAAGTGTGGGCGCTCAATCCATCGATCTAGGCCGCGGCGAACTACCCGTTACAGTTCCTGCCAACTATGATGCTGGCACACCTGCACCGCTAATAGTTCTACTGCACGGCTACACCTCGAGCGGTGCAGGCCAGGACAGTTATATGGGCTTCAGCGCAATCGCCGACACCTACGGTTTCCTGTTGGTCTCGCCTGATGGAGACAAGGAAGCAGGAGGCGACGAGAATCGCTTCTGGAATGCTTCTTCTGCCTGCTGCAACTTCTACCAATCCGACGTTGATGATTCTGCCTACGTACTTAACATCATTAAAGAAGTAAAAGACGACTTCAACGTAGACCCCAATCGCGTTTACTTGGTAGGTCATTCCAACGGCGGCTTCATGTCATACCGCGCGGCCTACGATCACTCCGAGACAATCGCCGCCGTAGCGAGTCTGGCCGGCGCCAGCCATGTAGATGTGCGTCCTGCTCCAGAAAACCCGGTCCACATACTACAGATTCATGGCACCAGTGACGGCACAATCGCCTACGACGGCGCCGATATTGGTGGCAACTCTTACCCTAGCGCAAAAGAAACAGTTACTCAGTGGGCCGAGTATAACGGTTGTGAGGCTCAAGCAGCCGAACGCGAACTCCGCGACCTAGTAGCAAATCTAGAAGGACACGAATCGTCAGTGTTGGTATTCAATCAGGGATGCAAGGCCGGTGGTTCTAGCGAGCTATGGACTATTGCTGATGGTTCACACGTACCTTCTTTCTCCGACACGTTCGCCGAGCAGGTCGTAGAATGGCTGCTGGCTCACCCAAAGAGCTATGGTAGCTTCTCCGACTAGATTCTAAACTCTTTACGGGCACCATACTGAAAGCGCTAGATCAATCACATTGATCTAGCGCTTTCTTCTTGTAGGCCTAGAGTAACAACAGGCAATTTAACTTATCCCTTGTGCTGCGCTATGCTCAAGCGCAGTCGATTTAGCCAGTGGAAACGGATATGACCAGCAGACGCACACTCCTTCAGGGCATGGCACTCGCTCCGTTAGCCTCTGCTTGCAGCAGCGGTCCGAGAACCTCAGCCCGCAATTTTACGCCTTCTGGACTCCCGCTACGGAGAGTCATCGTCTCGCCGGAGCGAGTGATTAGAACTATTGCTGGTTCACGTCCCTTTCGCCCCTCAGGATTCCGCTTGGAGGCTGAATCATTCGGCGACAAGACTGTGATACATAACTACGGTCATGGCGGTGGCGGCATAACACTGTCCGGGGGGACATCGTATCTCGCTATGGAATTGGCCGAACAGAGCGCACACCGCCGCTGTGCGGTTCTTGGCGCCGGTGCTGTGGGCCTTTCAGCCGCTCGATTGTTGCAGGATCGCGGATGGATTGTAACTATCTACACGCGAGACTTGCCACCCAACACGACATCCAATATCGCTGGTGGTCAGTGGTCACCTACTTCAGTCTACGACGATGACAAAGTAACTCCTCAGTTCGAAGCACAGTTCGAAGCGGCTATGCGTCACGCCTACCGTTATTTTCAAAACCTTGCAGGCCCTCGGTACGGCGTGCGTTGGATTAGCAACTATTCGATAGCAAGCCAGCCGCCGGAGGCGGACAACTTCAACGATCGCTATGCCGATATGTATCCCGAACTTCGGGATTTGTCAGCCAATCAGCACCCGTTTCCGGCCGACTATGTTCGCCACTACGACACGATGTTGATCGAACCGGCGATCTATCTTCCCGCCATGATGCAAGACTTCTATGCAGCAGGTGGCGAGATCGTGATCAGAGAGTTTAAGGGGCAAGATGATGCCTTGAGCCTTTCCGAGCCAGTGCTCATCAATTGCACAGGGCTAGGCTCGCGCAATATATTCCCAGATGATGAGCTCATGCCGATCAAGGGACAGCTTAGTTTCTTGTTGCCGCAGGAAGAGATCGACTACATGACAGTGGGCAATGGTGGTCTGTATATGTTCCCGCGCAAGGATGGCATTTTATTGGGAGGGACCTTCAAGCGCAACGATTGGACCACCACACCAGATCCAGAAGATACAAAACGCATCATCGCTGGCCATCAAGAATTCTTTGCTGCGATGGACGACCCCTGGTCTCGCTAGCAGAACTGAAAATTACTTCGCTGCAGTTCAAGTTCAGCGAATCAATCTGTATGCCTCGGGCAAAAAAAACGGCGGTGTTCGCTGCCTGTCACCCTAGTTGAAGGGAGCAGTACGCGTCACACCACCGCATAGAAGGGTACTGCGGGCAGTACCTATGGAGATTGCCTACAAACGAAAACGGCCCAATTTTCACTGCTACTGAGAGGCCGAACTAAGGTCTGCTTCACAATGATTTTATCTTATCCAAGCGCTATGCATTGGTAAAATGAGTAATATCGATTGATTTCATCGGTATTTCCGATTATCAGCTCGACCCGTAAAACGGCAGCTAAGCCCGTAATTGTTAGACATTTTTGAGTTTTACGATTAGTCTCTTGGGTACAAATCAACAAGAAGAGCCCGTCATGAAACTCACAACTCGCTCCCTATTCTTAAAAGCACTACCCGCATCTGCCCTACTTACTGGATTCAGCACCCTACTGTTGTCCTCTATGGTATCAGCACAGGATTCAGCACCGACGTTCTATGCCGATGCGCTTCCTTTGTTTCAGAAGAATTGCGTCGCCTGTCACCAGCCAGACGGGCCCAAGGTTGGGGGTATAACCGCACCGATGTCGCTGATGGATTACGACCAGGCTAAGCTCTGGGCGCCGATGATTAAGAACGCGCTGATCACTGGTTACATGCCACCATGGGGTGCTCACGATCGCCATCGCGGCGAGTTCAAAGACGAACGCTATATCGAAGACAATGAGCTAGCCATGCTTGTTGCTTGGGTAGATGGTGGCGCACTGGAGGGCAACCCTGCCGATGCCGCTGACAACTCAGGCCTCGTTGCCGAGGCAGGCAGTACTGCCTTTCCCGAGTCTGGGTGGTGGATTGGCGATCCTGATTTAGTCGTGCAATTCGATCGACCAGTCTATGTAAAAGATGACATTATGGATTGGCAACCCACAGTACAGATGCCGGTTCCCGAAGGCGCACACACAGAGCCCAAGTGGGTCTCCAAAGCCGAACTCGCTCCCGGCGGACCCTGGGTCCATCACATAGTATCCAGTCATATGGGAGTCGGCGTTCCCGGTCGCGGCCCGTTTACCTATCCCGAAGGCTGGGGCGTACTCATGCCGGAAGACCCATTCATCACCGTGAACATGCACTACCACAAGGACCCGGGCGAAGGCACGGCAATAACTGACATGACCCGCGCCGGATTCGTCTTCTATGAAGATGGCACCGTCATCGATCACGTCGTCGAAACGAATCTATTACCTCATAGCGGCTGGACCATCCCACCGGGTGACCCCAACTACAAGGTAACCAACACACACGAGATAGAAGAAGATATTTATTTGCTATCGATGGGCCCGCACATGCACTACCGGGGCAAGGCCATGCGTTACGAGGTGGAGTATCCCGACGGCGAGAGAGAAACCTTGCTATGGGTGCCCGACTACGACTTCAATTGGCAGTTCTTGTACGAGTATCAGGAGCCCAAGTTCCTGCCGGCCGGCTCGGTCATGCATATGAGCTGGTGGTTCGATAACTCTACACAGAATCGCTGGAATCCTGACTCTAACGCGGCCGTTGAATACGGCCCCGAGACTACCGATGAGATGGCAAACGCGCGCATCTACTTTGCGCCAACCACCAAGCGCGGCATCATCGTAGGCAACGACATCCCGGCCGATATTCTAGAGACAGCGCAGAAAGAAGAGCAGGCTCGTCGCGAGCGCGCAAACCTGCTGGATCAGAGTGAAGACGACTTGAACTGGCTGACCGAAGACAGCGATTAGTCGATATAGAGTTCGAGAGTGATTCAGACAAAGACCCACCGCAGAACGGTGGGTCTTTTTTTTGGCTTGTGCTTTTTGTGTACGCTCATTGCTTGCTAGAATCTAAGTAACGGTGACAGGCGTCCAAGTTTTATGACGTGCCATCACATCTTCTACCGTGTGCTTACAGACTCCCGCCTTTGTTATCAGCTTGCTCTCGCAAATATCACAACGCACACACTCCTTGAAGTCAATCTCAGGGCCACGAATAGCGCCAGTCGGACAACTCTTCTCACAAACCATGCACACTTCACACTGCTTAACACGATTGATACGAAACGGAGAGAGAAAGGAAGTGACGCCGAGAGCAGCGCCTAGTGGGCAGGCGTAACGGCAATAGAATCGGCTAATAAACATCGAGGCCAACAGGAACGCTGCCAGTATGCTCCATAAAACCATAGAACGACTGATGTAAAAAATTGTGCCGAAAGGCTCGAAGTATTGAAACAGACTCAGGTCACTGAATGTCAGCGACGTCACCACAAGAAGCGCCAAAATACCGTATTTAATATAGAGCGCCTTATCATGAATCGCCTGAGGCACTTTAAGTTGCCACTTCTTCGGCATGATGCGAGTAATAAAGTCCTGCAAGGCCCCGAACGGACATAGCGAAGAACAAAATACCCTACCCCAGAACAATGTAGTAACAATCGTAAAGACGACGATCAACAATAGCGGCAAATCGTTCAAGAACAGAGATGGCCCCTGCTTTAGTCCATTGGTGATATGTGACACCGAGAGAAAGGTGCCGTTATAGAACCCAAGATAAAACAGAGTATAGGCGAGAGTCACCCAGCGAATTGTCGAACTCTTGCGCAAGAATGCCGTCATCACCATCGCGAAGAGAAGCAACAGAGCAAACACTTCCGCCGGCGGCGCACTATTGATCAAGGTTGCGACTACACCCTCGTCTACTTCTTCGAAATCATCAAACTCGGGAAACGGGCTCGCAGATCGCGGCAAAAACTCTGCCGGTAAGGGAGCTCCCGTAGCCAACGCAAAAGTGACTGGCGGAACCTGATAGTCGACTTGTGCGAGTTCCTCAATGGCCTCAACCTGAACACCGGTGTCATACAGCACAGTAAAGGGCTGACTCAGGTCAATGTCACTAGACAAGACGATCGCGCCGGCAAACCTTACCTTGCTCGCTATTCTGCCGCTATCGGCACTGCCAACATAGACAAAGCGACGGCGCTCGACGTTATACACTTCGTCGCCCTGAATTATCGCTAGACGTTCCTGCCGAAAGGGCGTAGATGCATTACCCGCTATACCGACCAGCAACATGCTGCCATCTGGCACCCTGTTACTCGCCTCCCTCTCGGCGCGCGAATAGTCATCGGCCCCAACCAAGAGCTCACCTAAAGCCTCATTTCCCATAAACGCGAGGGTAAGATTTAATTCCGTGAGATCTTCGAGCACGATTGGAAATTCTTTGACTAGCCCAGACTCCCGCATTTCCTCCCAAGACTGCGCTTCCAAGATTTTCAGTGCAGCTTCACCGCTGTTTGCGTTAGCGACAAACTCGGAGTCCCTCAGATAGCTCCGAGCAACTCTGCGCGCCGCGTTGCGAATGCCGCGCGATGTAGCCCAGCTGGTGATCGTGGCGCGCGAGACACCATCAAGGTCGCGACCGACACGGAAGCCATCGGATACGGACATACCTTCGAATTGATTGGGAAAACGCTCAGAATTAATGAAATCGCCACGAATACTTTTATACGATTCCCGATAGTACAGAACCTCTATTCCCGACAGCATTCCCTCGAGATCCATTCCAACCAACACTTCTATGGGTGCACTGTAGCCGATCTCTTCGGGCGGATAGTCTGGCGTCTCGAATAAATAACCGATCAGCTCACCCTCACCGCCCTGCTCTGCTGCGCCAAATGCTCTATAGACCGGCGGATCACCCGCCTTCTCGGAAAAGCTGGCAGCGTCAGGCATGACTCTCTTCAACAGCGAAATATCTGCCTCGGTCAACCCCGCCTGCGCGAAACCAACAACTGGGAATAACATAAGAGTTACGAGGAAGGTAGACAGGCGAATCAAGGTGCTGAGTAACAACTTCAGGGAGCGACAGAACTGCATTATTATTGTTTTCCTATTTTGAGTTCTTCTACTAGTTTTCTTCTACTGACTAGTAAATCCTACATCTAAAAACTGGAACCTCGGGGAATCATCAAGTGCCTCAGGAAACTGCTCGGTATTTAATCAAATATCCGCCAGCAGGTACATCACTTAGTGCACGCTCTGGCGAGCCATGGCTACAGACCGCCGACTACAGAGAGCAATCCGATCAATAAACGTTTAGTCGCAACCGCAGAAAGCCAACGCAGAGTTTGACCATCTCTATCGAGCGCTGCGAATCATCGAGACAATCGAAGGCATGCACTCCCTCTGGATAGCGAATAACGCTCACCGGGCTATTACGAGCAACTGCCTCCGCCTCGAAGTTATCGATGGATTCATTCAAGCCAGGAAACTCGTCCTTACCCGCGCGAATAACCAAGATAGGTGTATTCTCAGGGAAGTTTTCCATGCCCTCGTGGGGGTTCGCAAAGCCGAAGGTCTGCGCTGTTTCTTGCAGCACGGAGGAATCCACCGCGTCCAACATAAACCCGTATAGCAAAGCCCCGCAGCGCACAGCGCTATCTTTGTGCAGCACATTAATTGCATTCGGCACGTTGCCAGAGCAGGACCAAACAGCGATCCGCGCAGGATCAATCTGCAGCTGATCCGCCTCAGAGCGCAGGAAATCCAGCAGCGTAAAGGCGTCTTCTACGGGCTCGACATTGCTGTAAATTACGGCCGCCATGCCGCTAGCCGCCAACAGTTTTGCCCAGTCCTTATAGGCCTGAATCTGCATCTGCTTCATGCCTACTCGCTCTTCAAACCCCGGATCTGGATATCCCGTCACGAGCACCACCACAGGTGCCGGCCCTTCGAGCTGCTCCGGGAGATAGATGTCGAAAGTCCTAGCATCATCTACATAGCTGATGCCCTCTCGCACATTACCCGCATAAGGCAATTGGTAGACCAGAGGATTGCTAAACAATGGATTTACTGTATTGGAGTCGTCAGTCATGGCATGTTCCTCGAATTGCGATTTCCCAAACAAAAAACCCCCACTCCGACTGGAGCGAGGGTTTCTAACTGTCTACCTCGGTAGTGAACTCATGCTATGCGGAAGCGGCTATTCAGGTCAATACCAAATAGCAGATAGCCCCTCCTTCGCGACAGCACAATCGAGCAAATATTGACCAGAATACCCTCTTTACGCTGCAACTAGACCACCGCGTGAATAATGAGCATTAATCCTCCAGATGGCGTATGTACCGCTCTTTTAGCACCATTTTCGCACGCTAACAGGACAAATTACCGCTTTTAGGTGCAATCCCTAAAATTAAGCGGTAGTCAGGTAGTCTAAGGCGGCGAGTTTATTGGACTTTTTAGCCTCAGAAACATATTCTTCGACTACGCAGTTTATCGCGCGTATTCGGTATGGAGTCGCTTCGGCAATTTCAGGATAAGTGCATAACGGCTAAGTTCATTTAAAGCCTGCTCGATAGGCACAATAACTTTACTTCTATAGAAAAGGGGAAGGTAAATGACAAGACGACCTAACATGGCTAAACGGATTCTTCCGACAGCCATCGCGCTTGCACTGCTAGCGCCAGCGGCCTACACGCCGATGGTGTTTGCACAACAAGCCGATGATGTTGAGGAAATCGTTACCATCGGTTCGCGACGTCCACAACGTAGCGCATCTGATACGTCGGTTCCAATCGACGTTATCAGTGGTGATGAGTTCAATAACATGGGTTTCGCGGATCTAAATGAAATGCTGAAGACGTCTGTACCGTCTTTCAACATTAGCCGAAACTCAATATCGGATGCTGCGACGTTAGTTCGTCCAGCTAATCTACGCGGACTGCCACCTGACAATATTCTTGTCTTGGTGAACGGCAAGCGTCGTCACCGTTCTGGTGTAATTGCCGAACTCGGTGGTTCACTATCAGCCGGTTCACAGGGTGCTGACATCTCAGCCATTCCTGCACTGGCTTTTAAGCAAACTGAAATTCTTCGTGATGGCGCCGCTGCACAATACGGCTCTGACGCGATCGCGGGTGTTATCAACTTCGTTCTCAAAGACGACCCAGATGGCTTCACTTTAGAAGCACGTACTGGTGAGTTTGGCGAAGGCGATGGCGAACTAACTCAATACATGGGCAACATCGGCCTACCTCTAGGCGATGATGGCTTCATGAACATCACAGGTACTTGGAGTGAGCAAGAGGCAACAAGCCGCTCGCTACAACGTACCGATGCCACAACTTTGCTAGCTAGCGGCAACGCTGCACAGCGCGCAAATGTTGTTCAGCCGTACGCACAAGTTTGGGGTGGCCCTGAATACCGCGACAACTGGAACGTATTCTTCAATTCCGGCATCGAGCTTTCAGACACTCAGGAAATTTATGCGTTTGGTAACTACGGAAAGCGCGAAACAGAAGGCGGTTTCTTCTTTCGTAATCCAAACAATCGTAGCGGAACTTATACCAACGACGGCGTCCGCGCAGTTGTAGATACAAATATCGCAGCGGGCCAGACTGGCGTCACTTCAAATTGTCCAGCTTTATCTAGCCCAGGCTCCGGCAGCGATGGTGTACTACTCGATGCTGGGCTTGTGTCAGCTGACGAAGCAGCACTGAATTCACTACCTGGCAACTGTTGGGTAATGAATCAGATTGTTCCTGGTGGATATACACCGCAGTTCGGCGGTAACTTGCAGGACGCCAGCATTATTGCCGGTATCCGCGGCGAGTTCAGCCCCAACTTCACTTACGACTTCAGCGCGAGCTACGGCCGTAACAAGGTGTCTTTCTTCCTGAACAACTCTTGGAACCCATCCAACGGACCTAACGGCATCGTAAATGGCGCTCTGCAGAGAGACTTCGACATCGGATCGAATGTTCAATCTGAAACTAACTTCAACGCGGACTTCGTTTACTCGATGCCAGTTGATGGACTAGCTTCCGACCTAAGCATCGCATTCGGTGGTGAGTGGCGTGACGAGCGTTTCGAAACCATTATTGGTGAATCAGCTTCTTGGGAAGCAGGTCAGTACGCTTTCCAAAATGTTGACGGCTCGAATACTTACAGCGATGGTGTAACGCCACTGCCTAACCTAAGTATTGGTGCGCACGGTTTTGCGGGTTTCAGCCCACCTCAAGCAGGTCTTTGGGGTCGCTCAAACTACGCGGTCTATACCGAGGTTGAAGCCGACATCACAGATGCGTTCACAGCGTCTGCAGCGTTCCGCTACGAAGACTTCGAAAGCTTTGGTGATACCAGCAACTACAAGCTTGCAGGTCGTTACCGTCTAAACGATGTCCTTACTTTACGCGGATCGTATAGCACAGGCTTCCGCGCTCCGACTCCTGGTCAGGAAAACGTAACTAAGCTTTCAACGATTACTGTTGACGGTGAGTTGCAGCAACGGGGTCAGATACCACCAACTAACCCAATCGCTCAGTTCCTAGGAGCTGAACAACTGACCGCTGAAGATGCAACAAACTTTTCAATGGGTCTAGTTTGGGATGTAACTCCGGACATCAATGTCAGTGTTGATTACTTCGTCATTGAGTTGGAAGATCGTATCTCACAAACAGGTACTATCGATATCCGAGGTCTACCTGTACCAGACGGCCAAGCCTGTCCTGGTGCACGTGCCAACCCTGCGGGTAATCTAGCACTCTGTCTACAGGAGCTAGGTGTACCTGGAGCCTCTGACCTGAGTTCAGTATCCTTCTACACTAACGATTTCGAAACCACTACAACTGGCCTCGATCTTGTTGGTACATGGGATCTGGATTGGGGAGACGCAGGTAACGGTACGTTTGTAGCAGCCTGGAACTGGACTGAAACTGAAGTAGATAGCGCGGGTTCGGAAGTTAGCCGTAACCGAGTTGTTGATCTTGAGAACTTCAACCCAGAGAATCGCGGCGTATTCACTTACAACCACTTTGTTGGTGACTTCCGCTTCCTAGCACGTTTGCGCACTTACGACGATTGGGTTGACGCTGATTTCAGCGGCGATACAACTGCTCGTGGCTCTAACGGCACTGGCTACAACATTACTTGTGCTGGATTCATAGACAACTGCTATGACGGCGAAAACATCTTCGATGTTGAAGCTGCATACACTTGGAACGACAACTACACTTTCGTAGTCGGTGCGAACAACGTATTCGATGAAGCTGGTGCAGATGATGTCGACAACTTCGATGGCACAATTGGTTCTGGTAACGCCTACACGGGTTCCACTCCATGGGGCATTGAAGGGGCGTTCTATTACGCTCGTATAAGAATGGACTTCTAAGGATTTGAATCCAGACCTAGGCCCTCGGGCTTAGGTCATTCAAGTTCTAGAAGCAGTAAAGATAAGGGACGCACAATGTGCGTCCCTTTTTTATTCTTCCTTACCTTTTTAGACGTATGATTTAACTATGACCACAATTACTATTTACACCTCAACATACTGTGCCTACTGCTCAGCGGCGAAACATCTCTTAGCAAGCAGAGACTACGAGTTCGAAGAAATTAATATGGAAGGCAACCAAGAACTCATGCTCCAGATCATGCAAAAATCCGGGCAACGCACCGTTCCGCAAATTTTCGTCGGCGAGAAATCGATAGGCGGCTATCAGGAGCTATTGGCTAGCACAGCCAACGGCGAATTCGACGCCTTACTCGCCACCTAGTAACTACTAAATCCTGCTGGGCACACACTCAAAGTCGTAGCCATGATGAGGCTTGTACTCAGTAACCCACAAAAAGGGTACTGTCAGAAATATGCCACCTATTATAGCTCCCACATCGGCCTCTTCACTGCGCCGAAAGCTATAGTTTTCTGCCACACATCCGTCTTTTCGGATTTCTACATCGTTCTTCGAGAACGCAACTTTCTGATCTGTATAAACGGCGCGTCCTGTGCCCATGTATTCCCCATTCACGTAGATTCTCGATTCTGGATCTGATGATCGAATCACTGTACTGCTGCTACATGCGGTCACCAGCATCGTTACTAGAATTAATAAATGTTTCATCACAATCTCCATTGCTTTCGATTATTAACTTATATCGAAGCGCAGCATCTCAAAGTGCAGCTTAATTACAGCTGAATAGGCGAGCACTCTCGTCCCCCAATGTCACATTGAAAACTGCGTTTAACAACCGAAACAACTGGATAAATGGCCGCAATCTGACTAATGTCCGAACATGGATTTCGAAAGAATTGTTCAAATCACTGATACACACGTGGTCGCCGATTACACGAAGACCGTGCTGCGCTGGGACCCGGTCGTCTCTCTAAGATCTATTATTTCAAGCATCAATTCCCTCGAAAAGCAGCCACAACTTGTGCTCGCAACCGGCGACCTTGTTCACGATGGTTTGGAAGAAAGCTATCACACTTTAAAATCTGTCCTGAAGACGCTGAATTTTCCTATCTTCGTCACTCCTGGAAACCATGACTCTCGAGAGAATATGGAATCTTCCCTGCTTGGCGAAAATATTTATTTGAAAGAACACGTCGAAGTGCAGCACGTCGAATGGGTCATCGCTTTTCTTGATACGAAAACCAACAATGAAGAGCATGGACTAGTTACTCCGGCGGAAATTGATCGTCTAGCTTTACTATTTGACAAGCTAGAAGACAAAAATTGCTTATTAGCCATGCACCACTCTCCTACGCCAGAATGCTTGGCCCCGGCGTGCCAGCTTCATGGAAGGGAAGTCCTATTGGAGTTTCTCGCGAGTTATTCGAATTCGAAGGCAGTTGTCTCAGGCCACACTCATTGCGAAACCGAAAAGGAGTACTTGGGCATCAAACTACTTACTACGCCTTCGACATTATTCCATGTAGAGCATACACAGAGGCATGAAACTGAGCACAACAGAGACTTTATGAAATACCATGAGTTCGATGGCAGCAAAATAGCTTATAGAATTCTGGACCTCTTCGAGGACGGCAGCATGCAGAGCGAAATTCGCTGGGTCGACTGAATCAAGCAACTGAATAGCCCATTCCACCACAGCGCAGCAGGACCCAGATAGCTCGCCTTTTTGTACCTGTTCTGCGCTTCCTAATGATAGAGTCTTGAATAGCCATTCAACCAAATTCCACGGAGCCAAAATGACAATAAAACCCGTACTGGCGGTCTTTGCAGGCTTTATTAGCTGGTGGGCTGCCTTTTATGGCAGCACCGCGATATTCGCAGCGGTATGGCCCGCCCTTATCGAAGCTGGCAGGCCTGCAATTCAGGAGAATGATTGGAGCCATATCACGACGCCGATGCTGCTGCTACTTCTCATCATGTATCTCTGGGTAAATCCGATAGCTGGCTGGGTAACGGTGCGCATCAGCGGGAATAGAAAACTGGCATGGATAACGATTATCCCGTTGTTTGCCTACGCCGCCTGGGCGCATTTTTATAACCTTTGGGGACTACTGCCAGATTGGTATAACCTAATCGTGCCAGTGATTATTCCACCTTTGGTATATGCCGGTGGGCTGCTAGTAAAACCAGAAAAACAACTAGCATAATTCTAAAAAGAAGGACGGTTTTAATCTCTGGCCTAGGCCTGTAAAGTGTGGGTCTACGGCTATATAGGCAGGATTTAACGTCATGCCCACCCACGTCCGGAGACAATAATGACAAGAACTCACTCCCGAACTTTTACAGGGCTCATCACTCGGCTAGCTCTCTGCTTGCCCTCATTCATGCTAATTAATACTCAGCTCCTCGCCGCCGAAGACCACGCAATAGCAACCTTCACGCAAGCACAAGCGACGGCCGGACAAGCTGGCTATGAGGAAAACTGCGCGTCATGCCACGGCAATGGACTGGAAGGGTTTGGATTAGTGCCGGCCCTGAACGGCGCACTCTTCGCCAACCGCTGGGGTGATAAGTCAGCCGACCAATTAGCCAACAGCGTAAACCGCATGCCGCCGGGAGCAGAAGGCAGTCTCGATATCTCGGAATACACTCAGATTCTGGCTTATATCTTAGAGCACAATGGGCTGATAGCGGGTGGTGTAGCCTTGCCGACTGAGGTTGCCGCCCTAGCCTCGTTAACCATTCCGGCTTCCGAACTTGCCAATGCCGGCACGGAGTCATCGGCACCACTTTTGTACAATAGCGATGGCCCGCTAGTCAGTTCCAGCCGCTTAGACCAGCTAACAGTCGTCACTGACGACATGCTCCTCAATCCGCCTGCAGATGACTGGCTAAACTGGCGCCGCACGCGTAACGCCTACGGTCACAGTCCACTGGATCAAATTGACAAACAGAATGTCGAAGACCTACAACTCGCCTGGAGTTGGTCTCTGCCCCAAGGCGAGAACATGATGACACCCATCGTGCATGACGGCGTCATGTTCGCCTACAGCTACGGTGATGTGCTACAGGCCATCGACGCCTCCACAGGTGAACTGTTATGGAGTTTTCAACGCGAACTCGAAGGTGGCAAGTCTCCAGGCATGAAGAAAGGCGCTGCAATCTACGGTGACAAGATCGTAATCGCGACTTCCGACATTCATCTTATTGCCCTCGAGGCGAAGACAGGCAAGATTGCCTGGGATCACAAGGTCGACGGTGGCGGCGAAGATAGCTTTCTGTTTCGCAGCGCCCCGCTTATTGCCAACGGTAAGGCGATCATCGGACTCACCGGTCGCGTCGCGGTAGAAGGTGGCGACTTCATCTTCGCCGTCGACATGGAGACAGGCGAAGAGGCCTGGCGTTTCTATACAATCGCTAGACCCGATGAGCCCGGCGGCAATACCTGGAACGGGCTGCCCCTTGAGGAACGCAACGGCGGGTCTATCTGGATACCGGGCAGCTTCGATGCGGACTTAAATCTAGTGTACTTCGGTCCTGCTCCTACCTACGACACGAATCCACTACGCTCGCCGCACCCAGACCCGAACATGACTCGCGATGCACTCTATACCAATAGCACGGTGGCACTCGATGCAGACACCGGCGAGCTAGCCTGGCACTACCAACATATCTCCAACGACCAGCTTGATCACGACTGGGCCTTCGAGCGACAGATAATGGATCTGCGCATCAATGGAGTAAATCGCAAGGCGGTGATTACCGGCGGCAAGCTAGCGATTTTTGAGGCGCTCGACGCCGCCACGGGTGAATACCTGTTCTCGTTCGACCTGGACATGCAAAACGTTGTAACAGAGATCGATACTAGAACCGGCCGAAAAACAATAAGCCCTGCGGCTATACCCGAGCTAGACCAAGTCATCAGCCAATACTCCATGCCCGGCATCTGTCCCGACTGGTTAGGCGCAAGAAACATGCAGACCACAGCCTACAATCCGCACACGAAGATGCTCTACATTCCGATATCGGACACCTGTCTAGATGATGATAGCGGCGAGCGCTGGCAGAAATATCCAGATGATGCAACGAAGGGTAGCTGGGGCATCATCAAGGCGGTAAACCTTGAGACTCAGGAGGTAGTCTGGGAACAGCGCCAGAGTGGCCCGCAGGCTAGCGCTAACATGACGACTGACTCGGGCCTGCTGTTTATTGGCTCGGTGGATAGATGGTTTAAGGCGCTAGATCAGGACACCGGTGAGGTGCTGTGGGAGCGCAAGCTGGACAACGCCCTGAACTCCTACCCCGTTACCTATCAAGTGGATGGCAGGCAGTACGTGGCAGTAGCAACGAATGCCGGCGGCATTCATACGCGAACGATGAAGAGTGCGGCAGGGATTACACTGCCGGTGGCTGGCGCCACAATGTGGGTCTTTGCACTGCCCGATTAGTTGGACTAAATGAAGAATTAGGATTGGTAATGCGAGTAAGAAAAGTTTTGCCCCTTGTTGCGCTATCTTGCGCACTTTTTAGTGGCTTAGAAATAGCAGCGCAGGAATGGAGTGTCCCTAGAACAGAGGCCGGGCACCCAGACCTCCAGGGTTATTGGATTAACAACAAGAACGTCGTGTTCGAGAGACCTGTAGAGTTAGGCGATAAGCGTTTCTACACAGAGGAAGAAGCACAGGCCCTAATAGATGCGGCTGTTGAGCGGCAGCGTGTCAGAGTATTGCCGGCCGACCCAGACCGCCCTGCCCCTCCCGTAGGGGAAGTTATCAGCAATGTTGCCGATGCGAACTTCCATCCTGATTTGTATACACAGCAAGCAATCGTGAACGGCGAGTACCGCACCTCGATAGTCATCGATCCACCAAATGGCCGCATCGCCTTTCGCGAAGGCGCTACAGACATACACGGAGAACGCTTGGCCGAAGGCTTCGAACAATTCGATGGCCCCGAATCGAGAACCGCGAATGAGCGCTGTTTGAATTACCCCGGACAGCTACCCTTAGTCGTTCAGATTGGGCCAGAAGACAGCAAGACCCTGCAAATTCTGCAAACCGAGGACCATGTTCTGCTGAATGCAGAATACAACACAGGGCTAAGAGCTGTTCCTTTAAACCAGACACAGCGCAATATTACTTGGCCGCAATGGATGGGCACATCGACTGGAAAATGGGATGGCGATAGCCTCGTTGTGCACACGAAGAATTTCAGGCCGGAACAGTCCCATCGAAGAATCCTCACCTCCGGCGAGTTGCAGATTACTGAAGTCTACACTTTGGTGTCTGAGAATGAACTTCTGTATCGGTTTACTTATACGGATCCAGTTACTCTAGCCCAGCCTTTTACCGGAGAGATTCCGCTCGCTCGAATGGCGGAAGGACAAAGAACTTATGAGTCTGCCTGTCATGAAGGAAATTATTCCATTGTTGGCGTGTTGGCTGGGGCTAGAAGGCAGGAGGCAGATGAAGAAAGCCGATCGGCCAACCAGTGAGAGAGCCTGGGAACTGGCGATGTGGCGCGATCAGACCAATTCAATCGCCATTGCCGTTGCTTCACCGCCACCAATACACAGGGCCGCGACTCCTCGACTCTTGCCTGTACGTTTCAAAGCATAAATGAGAGTCACCAGAATTCTAGCTCCAGATGCGCCTAGTGGGTGCCCGAGAGCGCAAGCTCCTCCATGTATATTAACTTTCTCACTATCGAGTTTTAGTTGCTCAATTGCTAGCAGTGGTACCACGGCAAACGCTTCGTTGAGTTCAAACAAGTCAACGTCATCTACTGACCAACCCGCCTTGTCTAATACTTTTTGTACCGCCGCTACTGGAGCTAGGCAAAAATCTTTGGGTGCCTGGGCATGGCTGCTCTGAGCAACTAGCCTGGCCAGAGGCGTGACCTTCTTTTGCAGCGCTGTGCTTTCGCGCATCAGTAGAACAGCAGCAGCACCGTCGGAAATTGAACTGGAATTGGCCGCCGTGACAGTGCCATCCTTCTTAAAGGCAGGTCTAAGTTTCGGGATTTTTTCTAGGTTGGCTTTAGCAGGCTGCTCATCTTCTTCAACAACACGAACCCCGCTGCGGGATTCAACACTTACTGCTGCGATCTCCTCATGCATATAGCCCTGCTGCTGTGCCACTTGTGCTCGCTTCAAAGACTTAATGGCGTATTCGTCCATTTTCTCCCTACCGATGCAATACTGATCCGCTGTCGACTGGGCAAAAGACCCCATCAAACCACCAGCCTCTGCATCTTCCAGCCCATCGAGAAATAGGCTGTCTTTCAACTCACCATGGCCCAGACGTAAACCGTTACGCGCCTTAGGAATGAGATAAGGCGTCGCACTCATATTTTCCATACCGCCGGTCATTACCACATCTGCGTTGCCAGCAACGATTTGGTCGCGCCCTATCATTATCGCTTTCATGCCTGAGCCGCAAACCTTGCTAATAGTTGTACAGGGCGTTGCTTCATCGATGCCAGCCGCAAGTGCGGCCTGCCTGGCAGGTGCTTGTTTCAATCCAGCGGAAACTACATTGCCAAAATAAACTTCGTCGATTTCATCGGCGGAGAGATTTGCGCGTAACATAGCAGCGGCAATAGACACGGCACCTAGACGAGTTGCGCCGACTTCGGCAAGATCGCCCTGCAGCCCGCCCATGGGGGTTCGTGCGGCCGCAACAACGACGACTGAATTTTCTTGATTCACCATAATTTCCCCTGAGACTTAGTGTTTAGGCCGACGTGATTTAATTCACTTCCCTGAGCAAGTCACGCGAAATAATAACGCGCTGAATTTCGCTAGTGCCTTCATAAATGGTCGTTACTCGAACATCTCTGGCCATTCTTTCCAATGGAAGGTCTTTGGTATATCCAGCCCCACCCAGAATTTGTATCGCGCTATAACAAGCATCATTTGCCTTTTCACTGCTGAATAGCTTCGCCATGGAAGCGGCAGTAGAAAATGCCAGACCCTGCTCTTTTTCAAAGGCGGCTTTCATTGTCAACAGTCTTGCCGCCTCAAGCTCGGTATAGCGATCAGCAACCATCCACTGCAAACCCTGGAAATTTCCTATCTTCTGACCGAATTGCTCTCTTTCGCCCAAATATTCTCTCGCATAGTCCATCGCCGCCAAGCCGACCCCCAGAGCGAGTGAGGCAATACCGATTCTGCCACCCGCCAACTCTCCAACTGCTAGCTTGAAGCCCTGCCCTTCCCTGCCAAGCAATGCAGTAGCCGAAACCCGGCAGTTCTCGAAATGTATACTGTTAGTGGAAGATCCAACCTGCCCCATTTTGTTTTCGGGCTTGCCAATGCTGATACCAGAATTTCCTGCTTCGACCAGAAAACAGGATATGCCCTGTTTAGCTGCATTAGCATCGGTCACTGCCCACACGACGAAGATACCTGCATATTCGGCACTGGTGACAAATATTTTACTGCCATTGAGTATCCAGTCTTCGCCTTCTCTCACTGCTGTGGTTGACATCGCCGCTGGGTCAGAACCGGCGCCAGACTCGGTGAGGCAAAAACCGGCAGCTGCATAATCACCCCCACATATTTTTGGTAGATAGGTATCTTTTTGACTGTCGCTGCCAACGGCCTGAATAATTTCGGCAACCATATTGCTGACAGAGAGGGTTACCGCCGTGGAAGCGCAGGCGCGGGACAATTCGGTAACAGCAACGCTGAAAGCAACGACACCAACCTCTGAACCTCCATACTCTGTCTTAACGTTTAGTCCCATGAAACCCAGATTCGCCAAACTCTTGAGGTTTCTCAAGAAAGCTTCGCGTCCTTCATGCCGATCGAGCAGGTTGGCGTTTGCAGCCAACTCGCTTTGGGCAAACCGACGGGCCGTGCTCTGAATCAGGGCTTGTTCTTCAGTAAGAGATAGATGCATTACGGGCTACTCGAAAGTTGTTGTTGCGAACAGTGCAACATCGCACCAGTAATTGTCACATAAGCCAAGCAAACAATACCAGTCGACGCAAGATTAATGTCACCAAAAGAGCGACGAAAGCTAGTCTACCTGTTATGAGGCCTCGGCAGAGGAATATAGAAATCGTGCTTCCGCTTGCTCATTGGCTATGGAATGCGTTGCTAGCTGTTTGCGCTCTGAAGTGACAAAAACCCCTTTTAGGGTGGTCGCTATATTTTTAATTCTCTGTTCCGTTACGTTTTCAGACTTGCCCTGATCGAAACAATACAAGTCGATGATACCGCCTGCATTGATAACGTAGTCCGGAGCGTAGAGAATTCCTTTATTGAAGAGATCGATGCCATGTCGGACCTCCATTAATTGATTGTTGGCTGCACCTGCTACAATCTTTGCTCTCAGTACAGCGACGGATTCATCATTGATCACCGCTCCCATTGCGCAGGGAGAAAAAACATCCACCTGCAGGCGAAGCAACTATTCAGCGCTGACAACAGTAGCGCCGAATTCTATCGCCGCGCGCTGCTCCGCTTCTTTGTTGATATCGGATACCCAGAGTTTGGCGCCGGCCCGGTGCAGGTGCCCCGCCAGCTGATAACCGACGCTACCAAGCCCCTGAATCGCGACCTTGACGCCTTCCAGAGCGTCGCGTTTAAGCTGATGCCTTACGGCGGCTTCGATACCGAAAAATACCCCCAACGCCGTGGCTGGAGACGGATTACGTGAAGCCTGTTGCACAGGCTCACCTGTTCTACTAACCCCCGACACATACTGCGTCTGCGTTGCCATTTGTTCAAGGTCGTCAGCCGTTATACCCATGTCCTGCGCTGTAATATAGCGCCCGGACTGTCTGTCCACAAATCGCCCCATTGCCTTGAACAGCTGACTGGATTTGTCGCTACGCGGATCACCGATAATGACAGATTTACCCCCACCTAGGGGGACACCCGCCATTGCCGCTTTGTAGGTCATACCCTTTGAAAGCCTGAGCACGTCGCGAATTGCTTCTTGCTCCGACTGATAGGGATGCATTCGACATCCACCTAGTGCTGGGCCAAGATAGGTATTGTGTACTGCGATGATCGCGTGCAAACCCGACTCTTGATCAAAGACAAAATCGATTTGCTCGTGCTGATCAAAATCAGGCGAGGAAAAAACTGTCATCTGACTCCCTCATAGCCGCCATGGATTTCTTGTTAATTTCGTATTCTCGTTCACGTTGCGCCTTCGCACTCAGACTACTTTCTCGAATAACCGCACTACTTTTTTTTCATTGCGATTGAAGTCCTGCAATAATCTCTCTAAATCTTCATCGAACCGAAGCATACTCTTTTCTTTTACGTGACCGTAACCGCGCACGATGTCAGGTAGAGAAGCAATTTCCAAAGCGGTTTCGTAGTTGTCTTTATTCAGGTCTGTGATCACTTGCTGAACCGTCTGTTCATACAAGATAATGAGCTGCTTTTCATGCTTACGTTCTGCATTGTAAGAAAAAATATCGAAGGCTGTGCCACGCAGAAATTTCAGCTTGGCGAGCAATGGAAATAGCTTCAGAATCCACTGTCCATAAACTCCTTTTATTGGCATACCCGTGAGTTTATCCCTGCGTGAAATTAAGGGCGGTGCAAGATGAAATTTCAATTTAAAGTTGCCGCTGAATTGCTCGTGCAGAGAATTCAGGAATTTCTGGTCACTATAAAGTCGAGCCACCTCATATTCATCTTTATAACTTAGCAGCTTGAAATAGGAGCGGGCTATCGCCTCGCTTAAGACTTCATTCTGGTTTTTGGAAATGTCGGTAAGTTTTCCAAAAACTTCGCGACATTGCTTAATGAAGCTGAGATATTTTTGCGCATAAGCTTGGTCTTGATATTTTTCCAGGAACTCTACTCGCCATTGGACTATTTCATCCAGGTCGCTCAGCGGTTGATAAGCCTGATCATCCTTTGGTAACTGCGCCTCTAGCGATGGGTAGTCGACAACCGCTCTACGCCCCAAGTTGAAGGCGGAGACATTCATTGCAACCGAGACTTTATTCAATTCTATGGCTTGCTCGATCGAGCCGGCTGACACCGGCAGCAAGCCTTTTTGCAGTGCATAACCCAACAGGAAAAAATTGCCGGCAATGGAATCTCCTAAGAAAGACTTGGCAATATGAGTTGCATTAATAAAATCGACCTTGGCGCTGCCAGCCTCCTGTCTTAAAGCGTCTTTCATTTCTGTGGCTGGAAACTCGTAGTCCGGGTTCTGAATAAAATCAGAAGTCACTGACTCATAATCGTTAGCAATTACATGAGATCGATCCCCATGTAATTTGGCGAGCGCATCATCGGAGGCTGCCACGACCAAATCGCAACCCAATAAAAGATCTGCATCTCCCGCCGGAATACGCACGGAATGTATGTGATCCTGCTGCTCCGCAATGCGCACATGGCTAAGCACAGCACCAAATTTTTGTGCCAGACCGGTTTGGTTTAGCGTTGAACAGCCTTTGCCTTCCAGATGTGCCGCCATGGAGAGCACTGAGCCGACTGTAAGAACACCCGTGCCACCTATGCCGGTGATGACCACATTCCATGGCTTAGCGATTGAAGGCGATGAAGGTTCCGGCAATTCGGAAGCGTTGATAAACTCTTGATCAATCTTCTTACTCGCAGCGCTTTTTAATTCACCCCCTACTACACTGACAAAACTGGGACAGAAACCCTTCAGGCAGCTGTAGTCATGATTGCAGGCGTTCTGATCAATTGTGCGCTTACGGCCTAATTCGGTTTCTTTCGGTAAAAGCGACAGGCAATTAGAGACAGAACTGCAATCCCCACAGCCTTCACAAACTTCGTCATTAATAAATACACGTGTTACCGGGGCATGCACTTTCTGTCGTTTTAGACGCCGACGTTTCTCGGCAGCGCAGCCTTGGTCGAAAATGATGACTGTCGTGCCAGGCAACTCTTTCAGCTCTGACTGTACAGCTGGCATTTCATCTCGATGATCTATGGTCAAACCTGGAAATTGCGGAAACGTTTTGGAGTACTTTTTCGGCTCGTTGCTGACTACTGCAATACGCTTTACGCCTTCACCGCGCAATTGATGAATCAGGTCTTCAACGCTCAATTCACCGTCTATGGGCTGGCCACCAGTCATAGCGACCGCGCCGTTATACAGAATCTTATAGGTGATATGCACACCCGAGGCGATTGTTGCGCGTATCGCAAGCAGCCCAGAGTGGAAATAGGTACCATCTCCCAAGTTTTGAAACACGTGCTTGGTGTCAGTAAATGGTGCCTGCCCTATCCATGTACAACCCTCACCTCCCATTTGTGTGAAGGTCTCGGTGCTTCTGTCCATCCAGATTGCCATGTAGTGACAGCCTATTCCCGCGAATGCCATGCTTCCCTCTGGCACTTTCGTAGAGCTGTTGTGCGGGCATCCGGAACAAAAATGTGGCGCCCTCTCGACAATTTTTCTGGACCTGGCCAATTGCATTTCTTTAGCTTCCAGAAAGCTTAAGCGCTGCTGGATTATTTCGCTCTGAAAAAATCTGGAGATGCGTGCAGCAATAACCCTGGCTATCATAGCTGGCGTCAGTTCGCCCACATTAGGCAGCAAATCCCTGTGCTCTTCATCGAACTCCCCTACCACTCGAGGACGTTCGCTGACAGGCCAGTTGTAGAGCTGCCCGGTTAATTGGTCTTCGATGATGCTGCGCTTTTCCTCCACAACGAGAATTTCTTCGAGGCCCTTGGCAAACTCATGGGTAGATACCGGTTCCAATGGCCAGGTCATTCCAAGTTTGAACACTCGCAATCCAATCGCTGCCGCCTGATGCTGATCTATGCCCAGGTCATCCAACGCCTGCAACACATCCAGATAGGCTTTGCCTGTTGTGATGATGCCAAGCCGTGGATGTGGACTATCGATAACCACCTTATTGAGATTATTAGTGAGTGCGAATTGTCGTGCCGCATAAATTCGGTATCTGTTGAGAATACGCTCCTGCTCCAGAGGCTTGGCAGGCCAGCGCGCGTTAAGCCCTTCAGCTGGTAGTTCAAACCCTTCTGGTTTCAACACCTTGATGCGATCGGGGTCGATATCGACCACAATCGACGAATCAACATTTTCGGTAATGGCTTTCAGGGCGACCCAGCAGCCACTGAACCGTGACAATTCCCAGCCGTACACACCGTAGTCCAAGATATCTTGAACACTAGCGGGACTGAGTATCGGCATGGAAGCACCGATAAACATATGCTCACTCTGATGAGGCAGAGTAGAAGATTTGCAAGCGTGGTCGTCACCAGCGACAGCCAGCACACCGCCATACTTTGACGTGCCAAAGGCATTAGCATGTTTAAACACATCCATGCTTCTATCGACCCCTGGTCCCTTGCCGTACCACATCGCAAAAACTCCGTCGTATTTTGCCTGTGGGAACAAATTTACCTGCTGTGATCCCCATACAGATGTTGCAGCCAGGTCCTCATTGACCCCAGGCTGAAACACAATATTGTGATCCTGCAACCAGGGCTTTGCCTGCCACAGCTTCTGGTCAAGATTGCCCAGGGGTGAGCCACGATAGCCGGAGATAAAACCGGCGGTATTCAATCCCGCAGCGAGATCACGTTGGTGCTGTAATATCGGAAGGCGAGCCAGCGCTTCTATGCCCGTCAGCAGTGTGCGAGTGGAGTCCAGTGCGTATTTGTCCTGCAGCGAAACCGGGAGCAGTTTGGTTGGCATGATAAGGCTCGTATTTCAGGATATAGTAAGAAAATAATATCAACTAATCCCGGGATATTTATTTCTATTACTTGCAACTATGCGAGTTTATAGAATAATAATGCCTCTAAAGGACTAATTATAGGTAATTATATGCATATTGAGCTAAGCAGTCTGGACCTGAAATTACTGAAGCTATTGCAGCAGGACGCAAGAATAAGCACGGCCGAGCTTGCCGATAAAGTTGGGCTATCCCAGTCACCCTGCTGGCGTCGGATCTGCCGGCTTGAAGAAGCGGGTGTTATACGCAAGAAAGTGGTGCTACTGGACAATGAAAAAGTTGGAATGAAGGTTGTAATCTTCACTGCAATAAATCTATCTACCCACCATGGAAAAACCCTGCAGGAATTTGAACAGCGTGTGAAAACCTTCCCCGAAGTCGTAGAGTGTTACACGATGACGGGAAGCATGGATTACATGTTAAAAATTGTGACTAAAGATATGCATCACTACGAAAAATTTGCCCGCGAACATCTGGCGCAGATTCCCAATATTCGAGAGATGCACTCTAATGTCGCTATCACTCGAATTAAGGATACTACTGAGTTGCCGCTGGATTGAATGGGAATTTTGGTCTCCCAATTGAGACTCTTTGGCTTCTATGGAACGCCAGATAGAAGTTTAGGGAGCACTCATTACTTAACTATATCTCTAGCTATATCTCTAACTGCATTAGAGACGGAGCGATTAGATTTTAATTCCTCCGCCCCTGCTTTATTGTTGGCGAGAGATTGACTGGATCTTTAGTAGCCAACCACTTCAACCCCATCGTGAAACAGCATGCAATGTTCCGGTACGTATTGTTATCATGAAGCATGACCTCTCAATCCATTATCTCTCTGCTAATTCTGCTGTTGATTCTCGCAGCAGTCATTTTTCGAGTCATTTTCTGGCCTCGAATTCGCATAACGCGCATTCAGAAACAGCCTTTCCCTGAATCCTGGCGGCGAACGCTTTTGGAAAGATTGCCCTTCGTCGCCAAGCTTCCACTCGCCGAACAAGAACAATTACAATTTCTTATCAAGACCTTCCTCGCTGACAAGAGTTTCTATGGCTGCGCCGGACAGGAAATTAATGAGGATATTCGCGTGACTATCGCGGCACAGGCCTGCTTACTGGTTTTGAATCAGAGCCGCACTCCCTATCCCGACCTAGATTCCATTCTAGTTTACCCCTCAACTTTCGTTGCGACACGAGAAGTGGCGAATGAACTCGGGCTTGTGTCCACGAATCACATCGCCATGCTGGGAGAATCCTGGAGTCAGGGCAAGGTCGTGCTTGCTTGGGACAATGTGCAGAAAGGCGTCATGAACTTACAGGACGGACAGAATGTTGTGCTGCACGAATTTGCACATCAATTAGATCACGAGTCAGGCTCGACCAATGGAGCGCCAGTACTGAACACGCGAGGCGCTTACAGAAGCTGGGCACATGTGTTCAGCGAAGAGTTTGAAGAATTGCAAAAAGACTCAATGCGCGGGAGACACAGCTTGATGGATCATTACGGTGCCACCAATCCCGCCGAGTTTTTTGCCGTGGCCACTGAGACATTCTTCGAGCGACCTAAGCAGATGGCCACCTATCATCAAGAGCTCTATCAACAGTTGAAAGACTATTACAAGCTGGATCCTGGGCAGTGGTAGCGAGCGTAGCTGCTTAGAGTTTTTACATACGACTCATGTTATCTGGTCTAAATTCTCGTCGTACTTCAAAATAGCATTTGACATATCCGTTCTTAGTGTCACACTACTGATATGACACCATTCAAAATAAAACTCGTTCCAGGCCAATCCATCTTCGACCAGGTGGTATTTGCCGCCACCAAAGCCATACTCGGTGGCGCGCTCAAGCCAGGAGAACCCTTCCCCTCGGTACGAGCCCTCGCTGTGGACCTGAAGATTCATCCGAATACCGCGCACAAAGTAGTGCAGCATCTAATTCAGGAGCGCTGGCTAATCGCCAGCCCTGGCAAAGGCACTACCGTGGCAACTCCTCCCAAGGCGAGAAGTGGTGACCGCCAACGATTGCTTGGTCAGGAAGTGGAGCAATTAGTCGTAGAGGCCCGACGTGTAGGTGCAAAACTGGATGAAGTGCAGGAGTCAGTTGCGACTCATTGGAAAAGCCTCGAACGCGTGAAGGTGGTATCCAATGATAATTGATGTGCAGAACGTGAATAAGAAGTACGGCAAGGTGCATGTACTTCGAGATATAAATCTACAGGTGCCAGAAGGGTCTGCTTTTGCTCTCGTTGGGACCAATGGTGCTGGCAAGACAACGACTATACGCATGCTAGCCAATATCATTCGCCCTGATAGCGGGCGTGCAAATATTCTGGGCATTGATAGCCGCGCACTTTCTTACGAAGATTATTTGCAAATTGGCTATGTATCTGAGAATCAGTCGCTACCCTCCCGCCTCACCATCGAACAGTATTTTGACTATCTACGACCACTCTATGCTAATTGGGATCGCGGTTTTGAGAAAGAGCTGAGGAAGAAACTAGATCTGCCTGCCAGTCGCGCCCTCAGCAAGCTTTCTCACGGCATGCGCATGAAGACTGTATTAACAGCCGCTATGGCTTTTCGCCCGAAGTTACTGATACTAGATGAGCCCCTAAGTGGCTTAGATTCTCTCGTGCGAGATGAAGTCATCGAGGGTCTTCTAGAACAAGCTGGCGACTCTACAATTCTAATTTCCTCACATGAACTAAATGAAATCGAAAACTTCACCAGCCACTTAGCGTTTATGGCCCAAGGTGAGCTTTGGTTTCAACAACCTATTGATGAAATGCGAAGTCGATTTAGAGAGGTCGCCGTTACCCTTTCCAATCAGAAAGAGCTACCCGTCGATCTTCCCTGCACCTGGCTGGATCCCGTGATATCAGGTCATTCTCTGCAATTCATAGATACTGAATTCAAAGATGAGAGCGTCCTTTTTAGTCAACTAACTCAACACTTTGGCGCAATACAGTTTGACACAGAAGCGATGAGTCTTCGTGATATCACAAAGACTCTCATTCGTAAATCGAGAGATGAATCGCGGGACTAGCCATGAATAATAGACTAGAAGTTATAACTTCGATTTTTAAGAAGGACCTGATAGGCCTCGCTCCTTTAAGCTTGCTCGTTATCGGTTTAACCGTATTGGAAACGTTAATAACTGAGTTGGATTTAGGCATACAGAGCCAGACATGGGTCATAATAAAACTAGCCGCCCCTTATATCAGCAAGCTAGCCATAGGCTTGTTGATCATTGCGGCATTCCAATTAGACCCACCTTCCAGCTTGACTCACGATTGGCTAATTCGGCCGGTTAGAAAACTGGATTTATTCCTATCGAAAATATTGTATTTGTTCGTCATTGCCTTTCTGCCTCTGGTCTTAGCACGATTGGCACTGAATCTGGTAAACGGCTATTCGTTTACGGAATCAATTCTCGAAGCGAGCGTGTTTAAGACTGTCGAACCCATGCTCACAATACCTATTTTTATTTGCGTAGCGATTCTAACAAGAACCATGCTGCAGGCTTTAGCTGTAGTTGTGGGCTTACTGCTTTTTATCGGCTCGATATCTTTAGTCCCAGTATTAACAACACCAAATGCGGACAAGATGAATTTCACTGGTTACGAATGGCTGTTGTCGTCCCTCTCCTTTGTAATCATAGTGACTTGCCTAGCCTTCGTTGCTAGGTTTCAATATTACCGCCGCGACTTTCAGAAGGCCCGGTTGAGCATTGCTGCTGCGTTAGGAGCAGGTATCGTTACGATTTTTGTAAGTTTCCAGCTACCGCTTTGGCCGCTTGTTTTTTCAACACAAAGCCGCCTGACAAATGAGCTTGACGATGATTTAACCGCTTCACTAATGCTGGACTCGATCTACAGTTGCTATCCAGCGGTAATGGTAGGCAACGATATATACGGCGATGCCGAAACCCCAGCCGAAGGCATGATTGGTATGGCTGGTTTAAACTATTTCACGGCATGGGAGTTGGAGAGCGCAGGTCCGGGTGGCATCGCCTTCTCCACTCAAGTTCAAGCACGCAATATTCCTAGGAAATGGCGGCTGCTGACGGTAAACGCGGTAGCCTCTATCAGCTCAATGGACGGAGAAAAAGAGTTTCGCCTCGCTCCAGCCGCTGGCTCCGTTCCTGCTCTTATCAATACTCAAAGCGAGGGCACACATTTTTGGGCGGTACCGGAACAAGTTG
This sequence comes from SAR86 cluster bacterium, assembly GCA_002401885.1. Lineage (GTDB taxonomy): Bacteria > Pseudomonadota > Gammaproteobacteria > Pseudomonadales > Pseudohongiellaceae > UBA9145. The sequence continues at coordinate 2,336 of NVUL01000002.1, read as the reverse complement.
TAGAAGAACTATCAACAGATCCATCCACGGAGCTTAGACTAGAGTTAGATTTGGCGTTGCTTGCACCGACTGAATACGAACTAATACCCGGTTCTCAGCGCCGCTACTTCCCAGGCATCGGCTATTGCAGTGCCGAAATTGATTCGCGGAGGAATGAGCTTCAGGTGGAATGTTTCAAACGAGGGGCACGACCCACAGTAGTGTCAGCCGAAATAAAAGGCGTTTCTACAAGCAGAGTAGATGCAACCTGGCCGGACTTCAGCCCTAATTTTATGCAGCTGTTCGGTGGCAGCCACTATGAGATGAATATCCCCTCACCGAGCCTGATAGAAAACCCTACGGCACTCATTACTATCTACGAACAGAAAGCTTTTTTTAGTAAGGAGATTTCTCAGCCAGGGCTTTTAGGGGCTGAAGCCAGCACCTGCCCGTTACCGTTCGACATGGCAGAACCCGATACCTTACGCGCAAGCTGGAGTGACCGATCGCCCCACCAGGCTAGCTTCATCAATGTGGATAGAGACGTGCGCTTGGAAGTCCTCGAGTGGTCACACCCTGCCGAGCCTGAACTTGAACCAGATGCTAACGAACCGGTATTCGTATTACTAGCGGGCGGTGGCGCAACAGCACACAGCTTCGATGACATTGCTCCCCGCCTTGCGAGTCAGTATAGAACGATCGCGCTGACTCGAAGAGGCTTCGGCGCATCGAGTAAACCAACTTCTGGCTACCATATTAGTCGCCTAAGTGAAGATGTGATTGAAGTGATGAACGCCATGCATATAGAGAAAGCTATACTTGTAGGTCATTCTCTTGCTGGGGATGAGCTGAGCGCGCTCGCAGCAGACTATCCCGACAGAGTTTCCGGCTTGGTGTACCTTGATGCAGCCTATGACCGCAGCAAAGATTCCATTATTCAAGAAAATAATTTCAACCGATTTGAACCACCGCGTCCTCGCCCCCTGCCTCAAGAACTAGCATCTTATAGTGCCGCGCAGTCCTATTTTGACCGCATAGATTCCGTGGGAATTCCCGAGGGTGCATTTATGGCATCCTTCGACTTCTCCAGCCACAGTAGAATCATCGACCAGCGCTTTGGTGAGGCTATTATGGCTCAGCTTGATGCTCCCAGATATGAGCAGATTAGCGCACCTACAGTGTCTATCTATGCCATCGAGAAGGAAACTCAGCGTGTAAGATCCTGGTACGACCCGGACGATGAGCTACTTATTAATGCTGCACGGCGTTTTTATCAATTGCTAACCTACTTCCAGAGAGAACAGATTAGTGCTTTTCGAAGCGCCATGCCTCAGGCGACGGTGATTGAAATACAGGGTGGCGATCATTCGATTTTTATTTCTCATGAGGATGAGGTATTCGATGCAATGATTGAATTTGCAGAATCGATTCATTAATTCTTCTCAGGATTAAATTCAACAGGGAGTCTCCAGAATGAAATTGCACCGCTCTTCTCTTCTTGGCAAGTTGCAGCCTGTCTTTCTCTTTCTGATTGCCAGTCTCGCCTTTGCTAGTATTAACGCAACTGCCCAGCCGCTGTCTGAAACCGATCAGATTACCGAACGCTATGCAGAAATCCATGTCCAGTGGGAAGATGACCAGGGCCGCGAGCTTCCCTTGGAGAAGCTATTGGGATCGGCCGAATCATATCGAGACATCAACCCAGATGAAGCTAGTGCCTGGATAGTGCTTGCTAGAGTGCGTGTTGGCTATGCCAGCACACAGGGGATAGTAAGAGGCATGCGTTTGCTAAAAAAGGCCCGAGATGAACTGGAGCAATCTATCGAGCTTGATGGTCAAGCAGAGAACGGTTACGGACAAGCGCTGCTTGGTTTTCTCTACCGTGGCACGCCTCCTTGGCCGGTGGGTTTTTATAGCAAGAGAAAGGGTAATAGGTTTCTTGAAGCTGCTTATGCGCTGAACCCTGCCAGCATAGAAACTAACTATTATTACGCCCAGATAAATGCTGCTGAGAAACTTTACCAACGGGCTTTGGAGTTTTCTGAAGCTGCAAGGAGAAGTGCGCTGAACGGTAGTGCCAGGCCTTTTCATAGCGCATACTATTTGGGGTTGATCGATGAGCTTGAGAGCAATATCAAGGAACGGTTAAATTAACTTGATGAATTCTCTAGAGGCTTAACCGTACTTTGGCTTAGCCATGTTCCTCACCCGTTCAGTGCGCCTTTCTGGCGTCTGCGCAGCATCTCTGCTATCGAATTCCCGACCAACTGGTTCGAAGCCGGCTAGTCTGGAGCCCTATCGAAATCCGCCCGAATCGTGCGGGTCGCTTTCCAATAATGGAAGGCACACCAGAAATT